>JAGCDF010000072.1 GCA_017651225.1 Bacteroidales bacterium | reverse complement strand
GGCGCAACTCGGTAGGCACCTGGAAGTTGGCGCCGCCGATACGGCGGGACTTGACCTCGATCTGCGGGGTCACGTTCTCGAGCGCCTTCCTCCAAATATCCAGAGGAGCCTTGTCAGAATCTTTCATCTTCTCGCCTACCATGTCAATGGCATCGTAAAAAATAGAATACGCGATACTCTTCTTCCCCTGTAACATCAGGTTGTTCACGAAACGCGTAACCTGCGTGTCGTGGAACTTGGGATCAGGAAGTAGAATCCTCTTCTTAGGCTTTGCTTTTCTCATTGTAGTGAAAAATTAAAATTAAACCATCCTTCGGCAATTACTTCGGCCTCTTGGCGCCGTAGAGCGAACGGGACTGAGTCCGTCCTTCCACGCCGGCAGTATCCAAAGCACCGCGGAGGATGTGGTAACGTACACCAGGGAGGTCCTTGACACGGCCACCGCGCACGAGCACGATGGAGTGCTCCTGCAGGTTGTGTCCCTCGCCCGGAATGTAGGCATTGACCTCTTTAGAATTCGTGAGACGTACACGCGCGACCTTACGCATAGCGGAGTTCGGCTTCTTGGGAGTCGTCGTATAGACTCTCAGGCATACGCCACGCTTCTGAGGACAAGCATCCAACGCACGAGATTTCGACTTGACCTCGATAACCTCGCGTCCTTTGCGAACCAATTGTTGAATTGTTGGCATAAATGATTGTTAATAAATAAATTATAAAAAGCCCCCAGTTTTTGGGGGCTGCAAATATACGGAAAAATCCGTAAAACGCAAAATATTGGCTTAAAACAGACTAGCGGTACTTCGCGAACTCGATGTCTTTGCGGGACTGCTCGTAGAGACGCTTGTCTTTGGCCTCGAGGTTGGCGAGGTGCGTCTGCACGCCGGCGGCGTCGCCCTTGCGGGCGGCGATGATGGCGCGGACGTACTCGGCGTGGCCGCACTTGCAGGTGACGCGGGACTCGGCCTCGGCCAGGTTGCCGGCCAGCAGGCTGGCGATGGCGCCGTTCACACCCTTGGTGCCGGCCAGCGCCTTCGCGGCGGCCTCGTAGCGGCCCTCCATCAGGTCGATCAAGCCGAGATTGGCCTTGGACTCGGCGGTGCCGGCCTTGCGGAACCACTCAGCGGCGGCCTTGTTGTCGCCGCGCTGCAGCTCCACGACGCCGCGGGCGTTCAGCACGTCGGCATCCTGGTTCTTGATGCCCTCCAGCTGGCGGGCGGCGGCATCCGGACGCTCGTCGTCAAGCGCCATGCAGGCCAGGTTGAAGCGGGCGCGGTCGGAGTTGAACTTGCTCACGGCCTTGTTGTAGAGCTCGGCCTTGCGGGTGGCGTCGCTGGTGATGGAGGCCACGCGGAGCAGGCCTTCCTCGTCCAGCACGTCGATCGCCTGGCGGGACAGCTCGACCAGCTCCTCATCCGAGAAGTTCTGGTAATCCAGCTCCGTGATGAAGCGGGCGCGGCGCAGCTCCGGGAAGACGTTCTTGTTGATCTCGGTGTAGACCTTGGACATGTTCTTGATCTCGCTCTCGCGGACGGCGGGGTCGCTGTACATCGACAGCACGCGCAGGATCAGGTCCTTGTCCTGGATGTTGGACTTCGCGACGGCCTCGCGGAAGCCTTCCCAGTCCTGACCGATGCTGCGGATCTCCAGGTTGTCCGGAGCGTCCTTCTCGCCGGTGACCTTGCTCCAGGCCCGCTCGGCGGAAGCCGCGCGCTGGTCGGAGAGCTTGGCATTGTAGGTCTGGCCGCCTTCCGGGGAAGCGTAGGCCACGATGCTTGTGCCCGTGACGGTGTAGCGCGGGTCGGCCTCGATGGCGGCGAGGGCGGCCTGCAGCTCCTTGATCGACTGGGAGCGGAGCTCGCTGTTCTTGATGGTCGAGGAGTTGTAGTCGTACATCACCTGGCCTTCCGTTTGCTCGTGGAGCACGGCCTGGTAGTTGTCCTTCTTATAGCTGTAGTAGCCCTCCGTCTCGGCGAGCAGCTGGGTCACGATCGTGCCGTCCGCGACTTTCACGGCAGGAATGGCGATCTCCTTGTCCTTGATGCGGGCCACGCCGCGCAGCTCGAGGTAAGCCTGCTCGACACCTTCATCATATTTAAAGGCGAAATGCTCCTTGACGGTGCCGCCGGCCTTGTAGACGACCTTGAAGTTGTCCAGCACCTTCTCGCCCTGGTAGACGAAGGTCGGGCCCTTCTGCTCCTCGCCGCCGCCGTACACGAGCACGGGGGTGACCTCCAGGATGGCCTTCGGGTGGAAGTAGCCGTCCGGATAGGTGACGGTCAGGTCCACGGGAATCTGGTCGCCCACGAGCGCGAGAACTTCCGGATTGCACTGAATCTGAACGTTCTCCGCGAGCTTCATCTGCTCGGCGCGGGACTTGGAACAAGCGGCCGCCGCGACCACCGCGGCGCACAGGAGGATAATTTTAAAGATATTCTTCATTTCCAGATACGGTTTTATTGTGGTTAACGTAGTTCGGTTCACAAATATAAAAAATAATCCTTAACTTTGCTCTCTATGGAAATGCAAGACCTCCAAAGGATCAAAAATAAATTCGACATCATCGGAAATGACGCCGGGCTGAACCGCGCGCTGGAGACGGCCGTCGCCGTGGCCCCGACGGACCTCACGGTCCTGATCACGGGCGAGAGCGGCGTGGGCAAGGAGAACATCCCCCAGATCATCCACCAGTTCAGCCGCCGCAAGACGGGCAAATACCTTGCCGTGAACTGCGGCGCCATTCCCGAGGGCACCATCAACGCCGAACTGTTCGGCCACGAGAAGGGCGCCTTCACGGGCGCCATCGGCGAGCGGAAGGGCTACTTCGAGGAGGCCAACGGCGGCACCCTCTTCCTCGACGAGATCGGCGAGCTGCCGCGCGAGACCCAGGCCCTGCTGCTGCGCGTCCTGCAGAACGGCGAGTTCATGAAGGTCGGCTCCTCCAAGGTGGAGAAGACCGACGTGCGCTTGATCGCCGCCACCAACGTGAACCTGGCCTACGCCGTGGCCACGGGCAAGTTCCGCGAGGATCTCTACTACCGCCTGACCGGCATCCAGATCCAGATGCCCGCCCTGCGCGAGCGCAACAAAGACGATATCTACCTGCTGTTCCGCAAGTTCACCTCGGACTTCTCCGAGCGTTACAACCTCTGCAAGGTCAGCCTCAGCCACGACGCCATCTCCTTGCTGACCGCCTACCGCTGGCCGGGCAACATCCGCCAGCTCAAGAACGTCGCGGAGACGGTGACCGCCCTCGAGTCGCGCCCCGTCACGCCGGGCTCCGAGCGCATCGAGCTGGGCCCCGCGGCCCTGATGCGCTACCTCCCGGACGAGAAGGACTCCATGCTGCCCGCCACCACCGGGCCCCAGCCCGCCGGGAACATGTCCGACAGCGACAAGCAGATGATCGTCAAGGCCATCCTCGACCTCAAGCAGGAGGTGGACCGCCTCAAGGAGATCGTCCAGGCGGGCGGCGGCGCGCAGTCCGCGATGCCCGCCGGGCTGCCGCACTACGTGGAGATGGGCCCCGACGAGCCCGAGGAGCAGCTGCTCGAGCCGGAGGCCGCCCCGGAGGGCATCTCCATCCGCAAGATGGGCGACGAGCTCATCGAGCGCGCCCTCGCCAAGCACGGCGGCAAGGTCAAGGCCGCCGCCGCGGAGCTGGGCGTCTCGGAACGCACGATCTACCGCAAGCTGGCGGAATGGAAAAACAACGGAAAGAAGGCATGAGGCTCCTGACACGCATACTCCCGATCCTCGCCGCCGCGCTGCTCGTCAGCGCCTGCGGCATCTATTCCTTCTCCGGCACCTCCATCCAGAACGATGTCGAGACCGTCGCCATCGATTTCTTCGAATATCGCGCGGAGAAGGTCAACCCGTCGCTGAGCAGCGACCTCACGGAGGCCCTGCGCACCCGTTTCCGCCGGATGACGCGCCTGGAGCAGGTGGAGCAGGACGGCGACCTGGAGATCAGCGGCGAGATCACGGGCTACGACGTCCGTCCCGCGTCCGTCTCCGCGGACGAAATCGCCACGCAGAACCGGCTGACCATTACCGTGCGCGTCAATTTCACCAACCGAAAGTATCCCGAAGACGATTTCGAGGGCAAGTCTTTCTCCGCCTACGCGGACTACGACTCCAACAACTCGCTGGACGCCGTGGAGTCTTCGCTCTGCTCCGAAATCATTGATAAACTCATCGAAGACATCTTCAACGCCACCGTCGCCCAATGGTAAACCAGACTGACATGCATGACATTCCGCTGGAGCAGCTCTCCAGCATCATCTCCGTGTACCCCTGGTACGCGGGGGCCCGGATGGAACTGTGCCGCCGCATGGCCGAGGCCGGCGCGCTCTCGGACAGCCAGATCGCCGAGACGGCGCTGCACCTGAGCGAGCGCAAGGCCGTCACGCCGCTGATGCGGACCGGCCGGGAGACGGACCTCTCCGACAAGGACGTCCGCCGCATCGTGGAAAGCTTCATCCCGGAGCCGACGACCGACACCCCGGCGCCCCGGGTCGTGGTCGTGGGCGGAGACTATTTCTCCCAGGACCAGTACGAGGCGGCCCGCAAGGAGGGCGACAGCATCTTCTCGCAATTCGCCGCCAAGGCCCGCGAGGAGGGGTACGTCGAAGAGCCGCTCGGATCGGAAAAAGAGGAACCGCTCCTCACCGAAACGCTCGCCGGCATCTACCTCGAACAGGGCTATCCGCAGGAAGCGATCGACATTTATTCGCAACTAAGTTTGCGATATCCGGAAAAAAGTGTTTACTTTGCAGCCCTTATTGACGAAATAAACAAAAAAGAGAACTGAATATGAACGCATTGTTTGTTATTTTGACCGTGCTGATCATCCTCGCCGCCATCCTGCTCATCATCGTGGTGCTTCTCCAGAATGGCAAGGGTGAGGGTCTCGCCAGCAACTTCGTGGCCGGCAACCAGACCTTCGGTGTCCGCCAGACGGCCGACGCCCTCGAGAAGATCACCTGGGGCCTCGTCGCTTTCATCCTCGCCGTGTCCATCATCTCTTCCTTCACCACCGGTACCAACGGTGCCGCGATCGATGTGACCGACCAGATCGAGAACGTGGCCACGGACGCCCAGCCCGAGTTCCCGTCCGCTCCGATCCAGCAGGACGCTCCGACGGAGTAAGTCCAGGTCAACGCAAAATAAAAGGAGGTGCGAAATCGCACCTCCTTTTATTTTTATTTGTTCCGCAGGACCGTCTGTCCGTCGACGCAGTCGACTTCGATAGCGGAGTCCTTGTGGACCTTGCCCTCCAGGATCTCACGGGCGAGCTTGTTCACCAGCTCACGCTGGATGAGCCGCTTGACGGGGCGGGCGCCGTAGACCGGGTCGTAGCCGTTCTCCACCATGTCGTCCTCGAAGGCCTGGGTGAAGGTCAGGGCCACGTTCTCGTCCTCGAGCTTCTTGCGGAGGATCTCCATCTGGATGCGCACGATCTGGCGGATGTCGTCCGGGGTCAGCGCGTCGAAGACCACGATCTCGTCGATACGGTTCAGGAACTCCGGCCGCATGCGCAGGCGCAGCTCCTCCTCCTTGAGGTTGGAGGTCATGATCAGGATGGTGTTCTTGAAGTCCACCGTTCGGCCCTTGTTGTCGGTCAGGCGGCCGTCGTCCAGCACCTGCAGCAGGATGTTGAACACGTCCGGATGCGCCTTCTC
>JAGCDF010000071.1 GCA_017651225.1 Bacteroidales bacterium | reverse complement strand
TGCCGCGCCAGTGGCAAGAATTTCGGCTTCTCGACTAACGACGAGCGCGAGAACACCCTCAACCAGCTCCTCACGGATATGGACGGCTTCGGCAGCAACAGCGGCGTGATTGTGCTCGCCGCCACCAACCGCGCCGACATCCTCGACAAGGCGCTCATGCGCGCCGGCCGTTTCGACCGCCAGATCCAGGTCACGCTCCCGGACCTGAACGAGCGCAAGGAGATCTTCCAGGTCCACCTCAAGCCGCTCAAGCTGGCCCCGGACTTCGATCTGGATCTCATCGCCAAGAACACCCCGGGCTTCTCCGGCGCGGACATCGCCAATGTCTGCAACGAGGCGGCCCTGACGGCTGCCCGCCGCGGCAAGTCCGATATCAACAACCAGGATTTCTCCGATGCGGTGGACCGCGTGGTCGGCGGCATCGAGCGCAAGAAGACCATCATGTCTCCGGAGGAGAAGCGCATCACGGCCTTCCACGAGGCGGGACACGCCGTCGCCGGCTGGCTGCTGCCGGGTTGTGACCCCGTGCTGAAGGTCTCCATCATCCCGCGCGGACAAGCCCTGGGCATCACCTGGATGCTTCCGGACGAGAAAGTGACGCTGTCCAAGTCCGACATGATGGACAACATGTGCAGCCTGGTGGCCGGCCGCGTGGCCGAAGAGATGGTCAACAACGGCGTGCCGTGCACCGGCGCCCTGAGCGACTTCGAGCGCATGACCAAGATCGCCTACGCGATGGTGAGCTACTACGGCATGAGCGAGAAGGTCGGCAACATCTCCTTCTACGACCCGCAGGGCGGCTACGAGTTCACCAAGCCCTACAGCGAGAAGACCGCCGAACTGATTGATTCCGAGGTGAAATCCATCGTCAATGAAGTCACGGCCAAAACCCGCAAGATCCTCACCGACAACTGGGACGGCCTGACGAAGCTGGCCGAGATGCTGATCGAGAAGGAGGTCATCATGGCCGAGGACATCGAAGAGATCTTCGGTCCCAAGGCCGGCAAGCACGGCGAGGAGCGCCTGAAGAAAGAAGAACCTAAAGCCAATGAAACTGAGTAATTTCTGGATCCGCACCCTGACCGGAATCCTGTTTCTGGTCATCATGGTCTTCGGCCTCATCTGGGACCGGACCCTGTTCGGTGCTTTGTTTGTCATCATTCTGTGGGTGGCGCTGCAGGAATTCTATACCATGGCGCTCGGAAAGCGCTTCCTGCTGCAGCAGAAGCTGGGGCTCGCCGCCGGCGCGCTGGCGTTCATCTTCGTCGCCTGCCACTGTTTCTATGGCTGGGACCTGCGTTTCCTGACCATCGCCCTGATTCCGCTGCTGCTGATCCCCGTCAGCTGCCTGTTGCTGCCGTCCCGCGAGGGCTTCGGCGACCTGACCTACATCTACGCCGGCCTGCTCTATATCGCCCTGCCGATCAGCCTCTCTCCGCTCCTGATGATGGACGGGGACGTGTTTGACGGCTGGTTCCTGCTCTCGCTGTTCATCATGATCTGGTGCTCCGACGTGGGCGCTTATTGCATCGGCACGGCCTTCGGGCAGAAGCCCACTTCGCGCAAGCTGGCGCCGAGCATCTCCCCGAAGAAGTCCTGGTGGGGCTTCTGGGGCGGGCTCTTCTTTTGCGTCGGCGCCGCCGTCGGGCTCCATTTCCTGACCTGGCTGCCGTTCCCGCTCATCCATTGCATCGTCCTGGGCCTCATCGTGGGCGCTGGCGGCGTGTGCGGCGACCTGTTTGAATCCATCTGGAAGCGCCATTTCGGCGTCAAGGATTCCGGCAACTGCATCCCCGGCCACGGCGGCATGCTGGACCGCTTCGACAGCAGTCTGGTGGCCATTCCGATGGCCTGTGTTTATCTGTCCTTATTTGGCCTCTTATGAGAATAGACCGCAATTCATACGGCACCCTCGCCCTCGTTTACCTGGTTTGCGCGCTCATCGCCGTCACGGTGGTGATCTTCGTCCCGCATCTCTGGATCCGCTGCGCCGTGATCGCGGCGATGGTCTGGGTCTGCGCCTGGCAGACGGCCTTCTTCCGCGTCCCGAAGCGCAAGCATACCGCCGGGCCGCAGGAGGTGACGTCCGTGGCGGACGGCAAGGTGGTGATCATCGAGCAGGTTTATGAGCCCGAATTCCTCAAGCGCGACTGCATCCAGCTCTCCGTGTACATGAATTTTTTCGACGTGCACGCCAATTTCTGGCCGGCCGACGGTGAAGTGAAGTACTACCGCTACTATCCCGGCGAGCACATGCTGGCGTTCAAGCCCAAGGCGTCCGAGGAGAACGAGCACACCTGCGTGGGCATGCGCCTGCCCGGCGGACAGGAGATCCTCTTCAAGCAGCTCGCGGGCGGCTTCGCCCGGCGCATCGTCTGCCACGCGCAGGAAGGCGCGACGGTGGAGGGTGGCACGCAGTGCGGCATCATCAAGTTCGGCTCGCGCATCGACATGTACCTGCCGCTGGACGCGAAGCTTCGTGTGAAAGTGGGGGATTTAGTCAGAGCTTGCGAAACGACGCTCGCAGAACTCTAATCTACAGAACAGCTTCGAGGTCCGCTCGGAGCTGTTCTGCGTTTTTGAAGAGGATGCCTTTGATGCCGACGGCCTCGGCACCGGCCACGTTGGCCGGGTTGTCGTCGATGAACACGCATTCTTCGGCCTTCAGGCCGTAGCGGTCCAGCAGGATGCGGTACAGGCGTGGATCGGGCTTGATGACCTTCTCCACGCCCGAAACGACGTAGCCGTCCAGCACGCCGAACACAGGGTACCGGTCGCGGACGAGCGGGAAGAATTCATTCGACCAGTTGGTCAGGCCCCAGACGCCGTAGCCGCGCGCCTTGTATTCGCGCACGAGCGCTTCCATGCCGGGGATGGGGCCGCCCATCATCTCGATCCAGCGGTCGTAGAACATCCGGATCTCTTTCTCCCACTGGGGGAACTTCGCGACCGTTTCTTCCGTGATTTCAGCACTGGGGCGCCCGGCATCCACCTGGGCGTTCCAGTCAAAGGCGTGAATGGTCTGGAGGAAGTGCTCGGCCTTGGCGTGGTCCCCGAAATAGGGGTCGTACAGGTAGTATGGATTCCAATCTACCAGGACGGCGCCAAAGTCGAAAATGATGTTATTCAGCATGCCCGGCGCCTTTGGTCGTAATCAGGACGACGCCATTCCCGCCACGCACACCGTAGATGGACGCGGATGAATCCTTGAGGACCTCGACGGACTCCACATCGTTGGGATTGATGCTGTTGAGATCGTTGACCTCGATGCCGTCCACGATCAGGAGCGGATCGCCGCCTTCGTTCAGCGGACCGGTCTCGCGGATGCGGATCTTGTCACCGACCACCGTCACTCCCGGGATTCTGCCCTCGAGGTATTCGTACATGTTGGAATAAGTAATGGTGGTCTGGTCGGACTTGAGCTGACTGACGGAAGTGGTCAGGGCATCCCGGGTGGTGGTGCCATAGCCGATATTGATCGTATTGCTGTCTTTGTCCGCGGCGACGCGGGCGTGGCGGACAGAGGAGCAGGAAACGGCGCAAAGGGTGAGCGCGAGAAGAATAACTGCGTGTTTCATCTTGAATGGTCTTTGGTTGGTTTTTATGGGTCAAATATAAGGATTATTATCCCAGTCCACAAATTATTTGCCTTTTTGCGAATCACACTTGCATGTACAGGATTTTTGCGTATCTTTGCACTCCGCAACGGTGCGTTGGCCGAGTGGCTAGGCGCAGGTCTGCAAAACCTGTCA
This sequence comes from Bacteroidales bacterium, assembly GCA_017651225.1. GTDB lineage: Bacteria > Bacteroidota > Bacteroidia > Bacteroidales > UBA932 > Cryptobacteroides. Next base: position 8,547 of record JAGCDF010000071.1, on the reverse strand, counting down.
CAGTGGTTCGATTCCGCTACGCACCTCCGAAAAATGCCCTGGACGCAAGTCCGGGGTATTTTCTCTTAAAAAGTTGGCTACATTGGGGCTACTATTTTCCGTTTAAAAAAACGGAAGTCCTGCTTCTCGAATACGGCGCAGGAGGCTGGGAGATCTTTTATATGCCTACCGATCCCGAGGACGTGGCCAGGGTGGAACCAGTCTTTGGCTGAAACGCAGGATTGGAATTGGTATAATAATTGCTATATTTGCAACCCGGAGCGTACAAAATCCAAATTTTTTGTATGAAAAAGTTATTTCTATTGGCAGTTGCCGGCATGATGGCCGGTGCCCTGAGTGCTTCTGCACAGTTCCCCCCGATGGGCGGTATGCCTATGGGACAGATGCCGGAAGGCATGGAGATGCCGAAGATCCTCACCCCTGAGGAGAAGACGGCCGAGATGGCGCAGAAGTATGGTCTTACCGACGAGCAGCAGACCGCTCTGCTGGCCCTGAACCAGAAGTATGACGGCAAGCTTGAGTTTCGCATGAACCAGGACGAGGGCGAACGCCCGGACATCCGCAAGATGTCCGACGAGGAGCGCCAGGCCTACTTCAACAAGATGATGGACCAGATGGGCGACATGCAGGCCAAGCAGGCTGAGATTGAGAAGAACCAGAAAGCCTACGAAGAGGAGCTGAAGAACATCTTCGACAAGAAGCAGCTCCGCAAATACCGCACCGACCAGCGTCGGGCCGAGGCTGAGCGCCAGGCCGCCATGCAGCGCGGTATGGGCGGATTCCCCGGTGGCGGTTTCCCTGGCGGTGGCATGCCCGGTGGTGGATTCCCGGGTGGTGGTTTCCCCGGCGGATTCTGATAAAAAACGAAAACGGAGCCTTCGCGGCTCCGTTTTTTTATTCCCACCAGGCTGGGCGGTCGTACGAGAATGTTTCCCGTTCGGCCGCCCAGGCCGCGTCCGTGTAAACGCTGTCGGCGCGGTCGGTGTAGAGCGTACCGTCCAGGTGGTCGCATTCGTGCTGGAAGATGACGGCCGTGAAGCCCTCGATCCACTCCGCGCAGTGCGCTCCCTCCGGGGTGCGGTAGGTCACGTGGATGCGCGTGTGGCGGGGGACCGAGCCGCGCAGTCCCGGCAGGGACAGGCAGCCCTCCCGGCCGACGGAGATCTCCCCGGCGAGGCTGTCGATCTGGATATTGATATACGGTTCGAAGGGCTCGCCGCGCATGTCCAGGCGCTGCAGGCAGACGATGCGGCGGTTGATGCCGACCTGCGGGGCGGCGATGCCGACGCCGCCCTGCGACGGGTCGTTGACCGTCGCGAGCATCTTGGCGAGCAGCGTCTGCAGCTCCGGCGTGCCGAAGGCGCGCTCGTCGATGTTGCAGGACTTCGCACGGAGGATGACGCTGTCCTCAGGCATGACCGTGACGTACATCACGGAGTCGGACTGGGTGATCACTTTCCGCTCCCAGGCGGTCCAGGAATCGCGCTGGCAGGACAGGGCGCACAGCCACAGGGCCGCGCAGCCGGCAAGGAGAAATATCTTTTTCATGTTGCAAAGATATACATTCTTGCAAATCCGGGTACAAATTCTTAGATTTGTGAAAACCAATTTCACCACATTCCATGAGAGATTTTAATTACTATGCCCCGACACAGGTCGTGTTCGGCAAGCATTCTGAAGAAAAAGTTGCCGATCTTGTCAAGAAATACGGCGGCCATAAGGTCCTGGTCCACTATGGCGGCAAGAGCGCAGCGAAGTCCGGTCTGCTGGACAAGATGGTCAATCTGCTGAAAGACGGTGGGCTGGAAGTGTTCCTGCTGGGCGGTGTCGTGCCCAACCCGCGTCTGTCCAAGGTGCACGAGGGTATCGAACTCTGCCGTCGGGAAGGCATTGACTTCCTGCTGGCCGTCGGCGGCGGCAGCGTCATCGATTCCGCGAAAGCGATCGCCTACGGCGTGCCGTACGACGGGGAAGTGTGGGATTTCTATGCCCGCAAGGCCGAACCCGCCTGCTGCCTGCCCGTCGCCAGCGTGCTCACCATCCCTGCCGCTGGCAGCGAGATGAGCGAGTCGAGCGTGATCACCAACGAGGACGGCGACTACAAGATCGGTTATTCCAACGACATCTCCCGCCCCAAGTTCGCCATCATGAATCCGGTCCGCACTTTCACCCTGCCGCCTTACCAGACGGCCGCCGGCGTGACGGACATGATGATGCACACGATGGAGCGTTATTTCACGCACGATATGGATATGACCTTCACGGACGCGCTGGCCGAAGCTGTGCTGCGCACGATGAAGGAGTGCGTCTTCGCGGTCCTGAAGGACCCTGAGGACTACCGCAACCGCGCCCAGATCATGTGGGGCGGCAGCATCGCGCACAACGGCCTGACCGGCTGCGGCGTCGAAGAAGACTGGGCGACGCACGACCTGGAGCACGAGCTCAGCGCTCTGTTCGACGTCACGCACGGCGCCGGCCTCGCCGCCATCTGGCCCAGCTGGGCGCGCTACGTCATGAAGGAGGACATCAAGCGTTTCGTGCAGTTCGCCGTGAACGTCTGGGACGTCCCCAATGACTTCAACGACCCCGAAGGGACGGCGCTCAAGGGCATCGAGGCCGTAGAGCGTTTCTACCACGCCATCGGTATGCCCACGCGCATCCGCGAACTGCTCGGCCGCGACATCACCGACGCGGAGATCAAGGAAATGGCCCGCAAGTGCAGCCACGACGGCACGACCACCGTGGGTGGCTTCAAGAAGCTCACCCGGGAAGATATGGAAGCCATCTACAAACTCGCCCGCGCATGAAAAAGAAAGCCCTTTTCATCGGTGGCACCGGAACGATCAGTACCGGCATCACCCGGCAGCTCGCTGCCAATCCCGAGTGGGAGCTCACCCTGCTGAACCGCGGCACGCGCAGCGATGCCGTGCCGGACGGTGTGAAAGTCATCCAGGCCGACATCAACGACGAGGCGGACGTGGCGGCGAAACTCGCCGGCACGCGCTGGGACTGCGTCTGCGACTTCATCGGTTTTGTACCTGCGCAGGTGGAGCGCGACTGGCGTCTGTTCCGCGACAAGACGCGTCAGTATATGTATATCAGCTCGGCTTCTGCCTACCAGAAGCCGGCCATCAGCCCTTTCATCACGGAAGGCACGCCGCTCGTCAACCCGTACTGGCAGTACTCGCGTGACAAGATCGCCTGCGAGCACTTCCTGATGGAGAAATTCCGCACGGAGGGCTATCCCGTCACGATCATCCGCCCCAGCCACACCTACGACGAGCGCAAGGTTCCCCTCGGCATTCACGGCCGGAAAAGCTCCTGGCCGGTGCTCCGCCGCATCCTGGACGGCAAGCCTGTGATCCTGCATGGCGACGGCACGTCCCAGTGGACGCTCACGCATAATTCCGACTTCGCCAAGGGTTTCATCGGCCTGATGGGCAATCCCCACGCGCTGGGCGATGTTTTCCAGATCACCTCGGACGAGACCCTGACCTGGCGGCAGATCTATGAGATCATCTCCGATGTGCTGGGCGTTCCCTACAAGCCCTGCTTCGTTCCTTCCGACCTGCTGGTCGCCGTGGATCCCGGCTTTGATCTGGAAGGGGAGCTGCTGGGCGACAAGACCTGGAACGTGCTTTTCGACAACAGCAAACTGAAACGAGCCGTGCCGGACTTCCGCTGCACGACCCGCTTCGACCAGGGCATACGGAAGACCATCGAGAACATCCTCGCGCATCCGGAACTCCAGATCGAGGAACCGGAATTCGACGCCTGGTGCGACCGCGTCGTTGCGGCGATGGAGCAGGCCAAGGCCTCGCTGATGAAATAAGAATGATTCGCCGGCTTCGGCCGGCGAATTTCATATTATTGGCTTTTTCGGTTTTTGTTTGTTAAATTTGTGAACCAAACAAGACAACAAACATGCGAAAGTATACATCTGCGGCGCGAATGCCGTTCTGGAAATGGTTCCTCTGCCTGCTGGGCGGATTGATTGTCTTCTTCCTCCTGTATGGCTTTGCGACCCTGGGCGTGAACGCCATCCCGGTCGACTGGGCGCAGCTGCCCGCCGCCGTCCTGGCCGGCTTCCTGGGCCTGTTCATCTACGCCATCTGGACGAACATGACGGAGCATCGCCCCATCACGGAGCTTTCCCTGAACCGGATGTTCAAGGATCTGGGGAACGGCCTCCTGATCGGCGTGGCGTATTTCGGCGTCGTCGTGGGTGTGATGGCCCTGATGGGTGTTTATTCCATCACGGGCGCGCATTTCAACTGGTTCCCGCAGCTGTCCTCTTTCCTGTTCTTCTTCCTGGTGGCCGTGTTTGAAGAGATCCTCTTCCGGGGCGTGCTCTTCCGCCTGATCGACGACCGTTGGAACACGGGCGCAGCGCTGATCGTTTCCTCCCTCGCCTTCGGGGCGATGCACCTGTTCAACACGGGCGCCACGCTCTGGAGCGCCGTGGCCATCGCCATTGAGGCCGGCCTGGTGCTGGGCGCCGCCTACAAGTGCTCCGGCACGCTCTGGCTGCCGATCGGCATCCACTGGGCCTGGAACTACGTCCAGGGCAACGTGCTCGGCTTCGCCGTGTCCGGCAGCCCGGTGGAGGACAAGATCTTCAGCTCCATCATCAGCGGTCCGGACTGGCTGACCGGCGGCATCTTCGGCGCTGAGGCTTCTGTGCCCGCCGTGGGCGTGGGGCTGGTGCTCGCCATCATCCTGCTCGCCAACTGCAAGCGTGACCGTCGATGAGCGGGAAATCCGAGAAATACGCCCTGCTCCTGAAGCAGGTGGCCAGCCTGACGGAAGGGGAGACCAACCTGACGGCCAACCTGGCCAATACCGCCGCCGCCATCCACGAGGCCTTCGGTTTCTGGTGGACGGGATTCTATTTGGTGGAAGAGAAGCAACTGGTGCTGGGCCCGTTCCAGGGCCCCGTGGCGTGCACGCGCATCCCGTATGGGAAAGGCGTGTGCGGCACGGCCTGGGAGCGCCGGGAGACCGTCATCGTCCCGGACGTGGAGGAATTCCCCGGACACATCGCGTGCAGCAGCGCCTCGCGCAGCGAGATCGTCGTGCCGCTGTTCCGGGCGGGAGAAGTCGTGGGTGTGCTGGATATCGACAGCCGCGAGCTGGCGACCTTCGACGAAGAAGACGCCGCCGGGCTGGAAGCGATTGGTAAACTCTTATTTCAGGCGTAAGCCGCGCTCCGCGAGCGTGACGGCCTCCACGAGGGTGTCGTCGTCCTTGGCGAGCACCACCAGAATCACCAGAACGCCTTTCTTGAGCTCAATGCACATCATGCGCATCGGGGAGTCGTCCTCGGCAATGGCCTCGAAACCATAGGCTTTCTTGCCGTTGAACGGCCATTCGACGATGGGGTCGAAGTCATCCGGATCCTCCTCGTCGAAGCCCACGGTGTCGGCGTAGTTCGACAGCGCCTGGTCGGCCGCCGTCATGTCTTCCGGCATCGGACCCACATAGGCGTCGATCAGCGCCTCGTCGGTCTGCTTCTTGTCGTTGGGAAGGTGGCAGGAGAGGTGGGTGATCTCCACGCCGGATTCGTCGATGTAAGTGTCCAGGTCGGAGACCCAGCCCTGCGGGAGTTTGATGGAAATGTCGTAAGCCATATTATTTGGATTTTTGACTGCGTACAAGGGCCACGTAGGTGAGGAGCACCACATTCATCATCAGGGAGTACAGGATGGCCGGAATGGCCATCTGCTCGTTGGCGAAGATGAAGGGGCTGGAGGCCACGGCGATGGCCTGCGCGGCGTTCTGCATGCCCACTTCGATGACGATGGTCCGCCGCGGCTGCGGCCCCAGGCGGAAGAGGTGCGAGAGGAGGGAAGCGGCGCCGGCGGAAATCAGGATGAGCAGCGTGACGCACTCGCCGAGGTGCAGGATGTTGTCGAAGATCGTCCGGTAGTGCTGGAGGAAGAAAACGGTGATCAGCAGCATCAGGGCGGGGAAGGCGGCCTTGGAGAGGACCTTGTCGATCGCCGCGGCGGCCTTCGGCCACCACCGGTTGACGCCGATGCCGACCAGGACCGGCAGGAGCATCAGCAGGAGGTTCTGCTTGAGCAGATTCCCCACCGGGAGCGTGATGCCCACGGCCTCGCCGACCGACTGGGTGCTCCACGCCATGACCAGCGGCACGGTGATGAGCGTGATCAGGCTGCTGAGCGCGGTGAGCGTGACGGAGAGGGCCACGTCGCCGCCGGCGAGCTTGGAAAAGATGTTGGACGAGCTGCCGCCGGGGCAGCAGGCGATGAGGATCAGACCCAGGAAGAAAACGGGCTCCAGGTGGAAGGCGGAGCCGAGGCCCCAGGCGATCAGCGGCAGCAGCACAATCTGCCCGAACAGGGCCAGCAGCACGGCTTTGGGGGCCTTGATAACGCGTGCAAAGTCCTGGAGCTTCAGGCAGAGCCCCAGGTCGAACATCAGCACCGTCAGAATCGGCAGGACTATCCAAATCGTATTCATGCTAGCTGACCTTGTTCTTGCCGGGCTTGTAGTTGCGCAGGAAGTCCTCCAGGCGCAGTTCGCTGGGGCGGGAGCCGCGGGCCACGGGGTCCATCGGCGTGCCGACGGGCTCGCCGGTCAGCTCGTCCTCGGGCGGGCCGAGGATCTCGTCGATGAGCCCGAAGGTCTCCTCCAGCAGGTCCAGGGCGTGTTCCGCCTGGGCGCGCTGCTCGCCGTCCTTGATCTCGTGGAGATTCTCCCGCAGGGGGATGCGGGCGTCGATCTCGCTCACGCTGCGCTCCACCTCCAACGCCACGTCCTCTACGGCGTAGAGGACCTCCTTGATCTGCTGGAGGCGCTGGATGCTGTCCTGCAGTTTCTTGATATCGTCTGAGAAAGTGTTCTTCATTATTCCATTAACTTCTTGTATTTGAATCGCTTCGGCTCGTCTTCGCCCAGGCGGGCCTTGCGGTTCTCCTCATATTCGGAGTAGCTTCCTTCAAAGAAATAGACCACGCCGTCGCCCTCGAAGGCGAGGATGTGCGTGGCGATGCGGTCGAGGAACCAGCGGTCGTGGCTCACGACCACGGCGCAGCCCGCGAAGCCGTCGAGGCCCTCTTCGAGGGCGCGGATCGTGTTGACGTCCACGTCGTTGGTCGGCTCGTCGAGCAGCAGGACATTGCCCTCGTCCTTGAGCGTCAGCGCCAGGTGCAGGCGGTTGCGCTCGCCGCCGGACAGCACGCCGCAGAGCTTCTCCTGGTCTGCGCCCGAGAAGTTGAAGCGCGACACCCAGGAGCGCGCGTTGATGTCCTTGCCACCCAGGCGCACCCACTCGGAATTGCCGGCGATGGTCTCGAAGACCGTCTTGTCGGGATCAATGCTCTTGTGCTGCTGGTCCACATAGGCGATCTTGACCGTTTCGCCGATTTCGATCGAGCCGCTGTCAGGCTTTTCTATTCCCATGATCAGGCGGAAGAGGGTGGTCTTGCCGGCGCCGTTCGGGCCGATGACGCCCACGATGCCTGCCGGCGGCAGGACGAAGTTCAGGTGCTCGAAGAGCAGCTTGTCGCCGTAGGCCTTGCTGACGTCGTGGAACTCGATGACCTTGTTGCCCAGGTGCGGGCCGTTGGGGATATAGATTTCGAGGCGCGCCTCCTTCTCCTTCGCGTCGGCGGAAGCCAGCTTCTCGTACGCGCCCAGACGGGCCTTCTGCTTGGCCTGACGGGCCTTCGGGGCCATCCGGACCCACTCGAGCTCGCGCTCGAGGGTCTTGCGCCGCTTGCTCTCCTGCTTCTCCTCCTGCGCGAGGCGGATGCTCTTCTGCTCCAGCCAGGAGGAATAGTTGCCCTTCCAGGGGATGCCCTCGCCGCGGTCCAGCTCGAGGATCCAGCCGGCCACGTTGTCGAGGAAGTAGCGGTCGTGCGTGACGGCGATGACCGTGCCCTTGTATTGCTGCAGGTGGGCTTCCAGCCACTGGATGGACTCCGTGTCGAGGTGGTTCGTGGGCTCGTCGAGCAGCAGCACGTCCGGGGCCTGCAGGAGCAGGCGGCAGAGGGCCACGCGGCGGCGCTCGCCGCCGGAGAGCGTGGCGATCTTCGCGTCGGACGGCGGGCACTGGAGGGCGTCCATGGCGCGCTCCAGCTTGGAGTCGATCTCCCAGCCGTCATGGTGCTCGATGAGTTCCGTGAGCTCGCCCTGGCGCTCGATCAGCTTGTTCATCTGGTCGTCGTCCATCGGCTCGCAGAACTTCATGCCGATCTCGTTGTACTCGGCGAGCAGGTCCATGACTTCCTGGACACCCTCCTGGACCACTTCCAGCACGGTCTTGTCCGGGTCCATCTGCGGCTCCTGCTCCAGGTAGCCGACGCTGTAGCCGGGGGCCCAGACGACCTCGCCTTTGTAGGATTTCTCCACGCCGGCGATGATCTTAAGGAGCGTCGATTTACCGGAACCGTTCAGACCGATGATGCCGATCTTGGCGCCATAGAAGAAGGACAGGTAGATGTCCTTGAGGATGACTTTATTGTTGTGGGGGAGGACCTTGCCGACCCCGTTCATCGAGAAGATGATCTTTTCGTCTGC
>JAGCDF010000070.1 GCA_017651225.1 Bacteroidales bacterium | reverse complement strand
TTGTAGGCCGGGATCAGGCGGGTCCGCAGGAATTCCTTGTCTCCCGTGACGAGGTAGTAGCCCCACAACTCGTTGTAGACCCAACCCAGGCAGCCCGTCCAGGCGTAATGCGGATAGGTGTGGGAGAAATGATAGTACAGGCCGGAATCCGGGTCGCAGTGGACGCTGGCCAGCAGGCCGCGGGCGCCGTAGAGCAGCTGTGCGTTGGTGCGGAAGTCGTCGAACTTGCTCTCGTAAAACTTGAAATACACGTCCATCTCGTCAAAGAGTCCCGTGTTGTTTCCGGCGCAGACCTGCAGGTTCGTGTTGATGTTGTGCTGGCCCGTATAAGGAGGAATATACTTGCCCGTCTCGTAGATCTGGAAGAAGCGGCCCATGTCATAGAGCTTCTCCAGCAGGGTGGGATCCAGCTCGTTCTTGCTGTGGGCGCGACGGAGCAGTTCCTCGCCGGAAAGCAGCAGGTCTTCGTCGGAGCTCAGATGGATCCGGGAACGGTCCATCCGCTCGCCGATGTACTTTTCGTTCCCTTTGAGCAGCTTGTTGAAATCGACCTTCATGGCCATCAGGACGTCCCGGACGGGCTTGACGCATTCAAAGCTGAAGTCGTTTTCGAACGGCTTGATCTTGGCGACCACCGTCAGGCCGTCCGCGCCGGCAATGCGCATGCCCTTTTCGGTCTTTGTCATGGTGCCGCCCTTGGGCAGGAGGCGGATGACCACCACGTAGCCCTTTTTTCCGAAGTCCGGATTGTACGCTGTGGCCAGCGTGATCACGCCGTCCTCGATCTTCAGCTCATGGGTGCTGCCGGACAGTCTGGGCAGCCCCAACTCCACCTCCAGGTCCAACTGGCCCTTCGGCGCGGAGAAGCGGTTCACGGTGACGTCTCCGTCATAGGCGCAGAAGCTTTCGTTGCGGAAAGAGCCGCGCGCATCGGTCCACATGGAGGTGATCATGCCGTTCTGCATGTCCAGGAAACGAAGATAGTCCCGGGTATCGGGCTGCTCCGGACGGCGGAAGGTGAGCGTGAAAGCCGTGTGCCTGGACGGCCCGCCGACGGGGTACAGGATCCTGTTGTCGAAATTCATGTACTTTTCGAAGCCGGCCTTTTTCTGGGCCTCGTCCACCAGGGCGTTCGCCTCATCCGGTTTACCCTCCAGCAGCAGCTGGCGGATGCGGGGCAGGTAGGGGCGCAGATCGGGAGGCAGGGGCGTCGCCGCCCATTTCGGCTCATAGAGCATCTCGTGGGTATAGGTCATCACCTCATTATAGGGCTGGCCGGAAGCCTGGAAGCGCAGGGTGCCGTTGCCGGTGATGAAATTGTCCGAAGGCTCATTCGCAGGGGCGATGGAGCAGATATTGTGCTTCGGCAGGATGTTCGAGCGCTGCTCCACCGGAATGTACGGGATGGGATACTCGAGCTTCTTGGTATCTATGCCGGCGGCCCCTGCCGCAAGGCACAGAAATGCGGAAAAAAAGATTAACTTTTTCATGGATGGATAATTGTTTGTGTAATGATTATCAGCTATTTGATCAGCATCTTGGCCAACTGGGCCATACGGGTGGCGTAGGCGTCGATGGAGCCGGGCTCCTGGGGATGGGTGTATACGGATCCGTTTCCGCCCTCGCCCACTTTGTCCCAGGTGCTGATGTCAATGTGGTTCAACTCGCTCATATTGATGTAGTGTTTCACAAAGATAGAAAATAGTTGTAATTTTGCGGCCACTTTTGAACTATTTTACAGAAAGGCCATGAAGCAACAGAACCAAACGCTGATTGGGAACCTGGCGTGCTTTACGGCATACGCCATTTTCGGGTTTAATATCATCTGCTGCAAAAACATAGCTCTCGACGAACACATCACGCCGATGGCGCTCTTCTGCCTGCGCGCCTTCGGGGCGACGGCGCTGTTCTGGATCTGGTCGCTTTTCACGGCCCCCAAAGAGCAGATTGCCCGGGCGGACATCTGGAAAGTTGCCCTCGCCTCCTTCCTCGGGCTCTTCATGACCCAGTTGTCCTTCCTCTTCGCCATCACGAAAGCAACGGCTATCGACACCTCCATTATGAGCACGCTGAGCCCGATTATGACGCTTATCATCTCCGTCATCGTGATTCATGAGCGGATCACCTGGAGCGGCGTGACAGGCATCATTCTCAGTCTAGTCGGCGTGCTAATCCTGATCTTCAACTGCGTCTCCATCCGTTCCGGAGCCGATTCCACCTCCATCTGGGGCATTCTCGGCATGATGGTCAACACGCTGAGCTTCGCCACCTACGTGAGCGTGTTCAAGCCGCTGATCCAGAAGTACTCCGTGGTCACGTTCATGAAGTGGATGTTCCTCTTCTCCTCGCTGATGGCGCTCCCCTTCTCCTTCAGCGCCTTCGGGGCCTCCAACCTGGCGGCCGTGCCGATGAACGTGATGTGGCAGGTCATCTACGTGGTGGTGGGCGCCACCTTCATCTCCTATTTCCTCATTCCTGTCGCGCAGAAGCGCCTGCGGCCGGTCGTGGTGTGCATGTACACCTACGTCCAGCCCGTCATCGCCATGGTGATCGCCCTGGCGATGGGACTGGACCGTCTCACGCTCCTGAAGGTGCTGGCCTCCGTCCTGGTGTTCACCGGCGTCGGCCTCGTCAACTTTATTCCGAAGAAATCCCGCTAGCCTACAACTGCCGGGTCAGGTCGACCATCTCGATGGCGGAGGTCATGGCGTCGAAGCCCTTGTTGCCTGCCTTGGTGCCGGCGCGCTCGACGGCCTGCTCGATGGAGTCGGTGGTCAGCACGCCGTAGATGACGGGGATGCCGCTCTGCAGGCCGGCCTGGGCGATGCCCTTGACGGACTCGTTCGCGACCATGTCGAAGTGCGGGGTGTTGCCGCGGATCACGGCGCCCAGGCACACGACGGCGTCGTACTGGCCGGACTGGGCCATCTTCTGCGCGACAAGCGGAATCTCGAACGCGCCCGGAACCCAGGCGACGGTCAGGTCGTCGGCTTTGCCGCCGTGGCGCACGAACGCGTCTTCCGCGCCGCCGAGCAGCTTGCCCGTGATGAATTCGTTGAAACGGGAGGCGACGACGCCAATCTTCATTTTAGATGCAATGAGCTTTCCTTCAATGGTTTTCATGACTATTCTATTTTAAATTGTTTTCTGTATCGAGGTGGAGCAGGTGCCCCATCTTGCTGCATTTGGTCCGCAGGTAGCGGTCGTTTACGGGGTTACTGCGGATCTCGATCGGCTCCCGGCCGACGATCTCGATGCCGAAGCCGTCCAGGCCGCTGATCTTCTCGGGATTGTTGGTCATCAGGATCAGCTGCCGTGCGCCGAGGTCGGCCAGGATGGCCGCACCCGTGCCGTACTCGCGCAGGTCGGGCGCAAAGCCGAGGGCGAGGTTCGCCTCGACCGTGTCCATCCCCTGCTCCTGTAGCTTATAGGCGCGGAGCTTGTTGATCAGGCCGATGCCCCGTCCCTCCTGCCGGAGGTAGAGCAGAATGCCGCGACCGGCCTGCTCGATGCGGCGCAACGCCTCTTCGAGCTGTTCGCCGCAGTCGCAGCGCAGCGAGCCGAACACGTCTCCGGTCAGACACTCGGAGTGGACGCGGCAAAGGACCGGCTCGGGCGTAGTCACGTCGCCCTTGACGAGGGCGATGTGGTGCTCGCCCGTGATCTTGCTCTCGTAGCCGTAGGCCTTGAAATGGCCGTATTTGGTCGGCAGATCGGCCACCGTCACGCACTCGATGGTCTTCTCGTGCGCGCGGCGGTAGCGGATCAGGTCGGCGATGGAGACCATCTTCAGGCCGTGCGCCCGCGCGAAACCGGCCAGCTCAGGGCTGCGCATCATCGTGCCGTCTTCGCGCATGATCTCGCAACAGAGGCCGCACTCCTCCAGGCCCGCCAGGCGCATCAGGTCCACCGTGGCCTCCGTATGGCCGGCGCGGATGAGCACGCCGCCGCGGCGCGCCTTGAGCGGGAACATGTGGCCCGGGCGGCGGAAGTCGGCGGGCGTCGCGTCCGGCGCGATGCACTTGAGCGCCGTCACGGAGCGCTCCACGGCCGAGATACCCGTGGTCGTGGACACGTGGTCGATGGACACGGTGAAGGCCGTGTGGTGGTTGTCGGTGTTGTAGGTGACCATCGGATTGAGGTCGAGCCGGGCGGTGTAGACCTCGCTCATCGGCATGCAGATCAGGCCCTTGCCGTGCGTGGCCATAAAGTTGACGTTGTCGGGCGTCGCGTAGCGTGCGGCGCAGATCAGGTCGCCCTCGTTCTCCCGCTCGGGGTCGTCGATGACGACGATGAGGTGGCCCTGCTTCAGTTCGTCCAGGGCTTCTTCTATCGATGCAAGCTGTATTTTCTCCATATCGTTAAAATCCATTTTCCGCGAGCCACTCCAGGGAGAGGCCCTTCGATTCATGCTGCGGGGTCTGCGCGGCGAGCAGGCGCTCGGTGTAGCGCGCGAGCAGGTCCACCTCCACGTTGACGGGGCTGCCGGGCCCGAGTTCGCCGAGGGTCGTGGCGGAGCGCGTCTGGGGGATGAGCGAGACCGCGAAGGAGCGGGCGTCCACGGCCACGACCGTGAGGCTGACGCCATCCAGGGTCACAGAGCCCTTCCGGGCGATGTATTTGAGGAGCGCGGGCTCGAGCGCGACGGTCACGCGGCGGGCGATGCCGTCCGGCTCCACGGCCACGACCCGCCCGCAGGCGTCCACGTGGCCGGAGAAGATGTGTCCGCCCAGCCGCCC
>JAGCDF010000069.1 GCA_017651225.1 Bacteroidales bacterium | reverse complement strand
TGCGCGCCTCGCTGCGGCTCACGCCCGACGGCGTCCCCGCCCTGCGGGAGCTGCCCGTCAGCGGCCTCTGCCTCACCCAGGCGCCGGAATCCCCCGACGCCCCGCGGCTGCGCAACGCCGCCGTGGAGCTCCGCAAGGGGCTGCTCCCGCGCGCCCCGCGCGGCACGCTCGAAATCACCAACGACGGCGCCTCCGATCTGATCATCCATGCCATCGAACTCCCCGAGGGAGTCAGTCATTCCGGGCTTGACCCGGAATCTCTTCGCATCGCCCCGGGCAAGTCGCTGAAGATTTCGCTGACCGCTCGTCATTCGCCGGCTCCGACCGGCGAATCTCCGCGCCTGACGGTCTTCAGCAACGACCCCCTTCGTCCCGCCAAAGAAATACCAATCCATATTTTATGAAAAAAATCCTTTTAACCATTCCGCTTGTGCTCCTCCTGCTGGTCGGCTGCGGCCCCAAGCAGGTCTATGAGTACCCGTTCCAGAACCCGAAACTCAAAATTGAGGATCGCGTTGAGAATCTGATCTCCCTGCTCACCCCGGAAGAGAAGGTGGGTCTGATGATGAACAAGGCCATTTCCGTGGACCGTCTCGGCATTCCCTCTTACAACTGGTGGAGCGAGGCCTGCCACGGTGTGCGCGAGGACGGATACACCGTCTATCCCCAGCCGATCGGCATGGCCGCCGCCTTCAACCCGCAGCAGATGTACGATGTCTTCTCGCAGGTGTCCGACGAGGCCCGTGCGAACTGGAACCGTTCCGACCACGACATCTTCAACGTGCCGATGGGCGTGACCTACTATCCCGGCAACCCGGAGCTCACCTTTTGGTGCCCGAACGTCAACATTTTCCGCGACCTGCGCTGGGGCCGTGGCCAGGAGACCTGCGGCGAGGATCCCTACCTCTCCGGCGTCCTGGGTGTGCAGACCGTGCTCGGTATGCAGGGCAACGATCCCCGCTACTACAAGACCCACGCGTGCGCCAAGCACTACGCCGTGCACAGCGGTCCGGAGCCCCTGCGCCACACCTACAACGCTCACGTCTCGCAGCGTGACCTCTTCGAGACCTACCTCCCCGCGTTCGAGAAGCTCGTCGTGGACGGTGACGTGCGCGAAGTCATGTGCGCCTACAACCGCTACGAGGACGTCCCCTGCTGCTCCAACGACCGTCTGCTGACGGACATCCTGCGCAACAAGTGGGGCTACGAGGCTATCATCCTGACGGACTGCGACGCCATCAACAACTACTTCAACCGCGGTCAGCACGAGACCCAGCCGGATGCCCTCCACGCCACCGTGGACGCTGTCCTGCACGGCACCGACCTTGAGTGCGGCAAGACCATGATGGCCCTCACCGAGGCCCTGGAGAAGGGTATGATCAGCGAGGCTGACCTCGACGAGCACCTGCGCCGCACCCTGCGCGGCCGCTTCGAGCTGGGTATGTTCGACCCGGCCGACATGGTGCCCTGGTCCAAACTCGGCGAAGACGTGATCAGCAGCGAGGAGCACGACGCCCTGGCCACCCAGGCCGCGCGCGAGTCCATGGTTCTCCTGGCGAACAACGGCGTCCTCCCGCTCTCCAAGAGCCTGAAGACCGTCCTCGTGGTCGGTCCGAACGCCGACGATGTCGCCCTGCTCAACGGCAACTACGGCGGCACCCCGACCGACAATCACAAGCACTCCCTGCTCGAGGGTATCAAGAACGCCCTGCCTGAGGCCAATGTCCTCTACTCCAAGGGCTGCACCCTCGCCGACGACTACAACACGATCTACCACCTGCCGGAGTTCAACGAAGGCCAGGGCGTGTTCGTGGAGTTCTGGGACAACAGCGAGATGAAGGGCCAGCCGAAGACCAGCGGCTACTACAAGGAGCTGAACTTCAGCACCTTCGGTGCCTATGGTTTCGCCGAGGGCATCCCTACGGACAAGATTTCCGTCCGCATCAAGGGCCGCCTCGTGCCTGACTTCACCGGCCCGATGAGCTACACCGTCTCCTCCGACAACGGCTACGTCCTCAAGGTCAACGGCCGCGTGGTGGAGAACGCCAAGCCCGCCATGGGCGGCATGGGCTTCGGCTTCGGCCGTCGCGGCGGCGCCTCCTACAAGACCTTCAACGTCCAGGCCGGCAAGCCGCTCGACATCGAGATCGAGTACCGTCGCGGTTCCGGTCCGTTCGCCATGCTGCGCGCCGACTTCGTGGAGCGCAAGTATGCCGACTTCGCCGAGGAGAAGGCCCTGGCGGCCAACGCTGACGCCATCATCATCATCGGCGGCATCTCCGCCCAGATGGAAGGCGAAGGCGGCGACAAGGCCGACATCGAGCTCCCTGCCGTGCAGCAGCGCCTCGTCCGTGCCATGCACGAGACCGGCAAGCCGGTGGTGTTCGTGAACTGCTCCGGCTCCGCCATCGCTTTCGCGAGCGTCGAGGGTCAGTACGACGCCCTCCTGCAGGCCTGGTATCCCGGCCAGGGCGGCGCCAAGGCCCTTGCCGACGTGCTCTTCGGCGACTTCAACCCGTCCGCCAAGCTGCCTGTCACCTTCTACGCTTCCACCGCCGACCTTCCGGATTTCCTGGATTACAACATGGATAACCGCACCTACCGCTACTTCCGCGGCACGCCGCAGTACGCCTTCGGTTACGGCCTGAGCTACACCACCTTCGGCTACGGCGAGGGCAAGCTCAGCAAGAACTCCATGAAGAAGGGCGGCAAGGTCACGGTCACCTTCCCGGTGACGAACACCGGCTCCGTGGCCGGCGCCGAGATCGCCCAGGTTTACGTGCAGGCCCTCGACAACCCTGACGCCCCGATCAAGGCCCTCAAGGGCTTCGACAAGGTGCAGCTCGCCCCGGGTGCCACGGCCAAGGTGGCCATCACCCTCGACGACGAGGCCTTCGAGTACTACGACGCCTCCGTGGACGGCCTCTCCGTCCGCCCGGGCAAGTACCGCATCCTCTACGGCTCCTCTTCCCGCGACGAGGACCTCAAGGCCCTGGACTTCCAGGTCCTGTAGCTATTCTGTCCTCAAAACACCCTGTTTTTGAGGACAAACAACAGAAAAAAGGCATTCCGTCCTCAAAACAGCATGTTTTTGAGGACGGAATTGTTTTCAGCCAGCTTAAAAATAGACCCCCGGCTGCAGGAGCAGTCGGGGGGTCTGTTTGCAATATGGATAGGAATTTACCTACGGAACGATGGGCTCACCGACCTCGGAATTCTCCTTGTCCTGGGCGTCCAGCTTGAAGAGCATGAACTTGCTGTTGTCCTTGGTGTAAGGCTCCCAGCCGAGGCCCGGATCGCTGTTCTTGGCGAAGTTTGTCCAGGCGGTCAGCATCTTCTCGGAGAGATCCCAGTCACCCTGGGTCCAGGGACGCCAGCAGTGCTCGAGGGACTTGAAGACGAACCACAGGTCGGAGGAGTGGAACGCACCCTTCAGGCGGGCGGTCACCTCCGGATGGGAACCGTCGTCAGGCAGCGGGCGGGCGAACTCGTAAGCCCAGGCCTTGGCGCCCTTCTCCTCACGGTTGAGGCAGAAGGCGGCGATACCGCCGGACATGTTGCCCATATCGTTGAGCGTGTAACCAATCATGTAAGGGACATCGGCGAGCGAGCCATCCTTGGCGGCGTCGTCAAAGCTCTCCTTGCTGACATAACCGTCCACCATCGGCATACCGGTGAGGGAGCCGAACTTGCCGCTGGCGCCATTGTAGATGGTGCTGAGGGCGTAGAGGGTCTCGGTGGAAGCGGCGCGCATCTTCTTGAGGTCGGTCAGGCCGGCCCAGTCGAGGATCTCCTTGCAGGCCTGCTCGGCCTCCTTGATGTTGGTCGGGCGGAACATGCGCATCATGCCGGCAGGCATGGCGGGCATACCGGCGGGACGGCCGGCGGGAGCTGCGGTGGGAGCCGGCTGCGGGACGGTGATACCGCCGCCGGACATGATGACGGCCTTGTGGAAGAGACCGCGGGCGAGCGGGGACTCGCAGATGGTCTTGACACTGCCGGCGCCGGCGCTCTGGCCGAAGATCATGACGTTGTCAGGATCGCCGCCGAACTGGGCGATATTCTTCTTGATCCACTTCAGGGCCTCGATCTGGTCGAGGATACCGTAGTTGCCGGACACACCGTGCGGGCTCTCGGCGGAGAGCTCAGGGTGGGTCAGGAAGCCGAACACACCGAGGCGGTAGTTGATGGACACGAGGACGACGTCCTTCGCACCCCAGGCCTTGGCATCGAACTCAGGCTCGGAGCCCCAGCCTTCGCGATAGCCGCCACCATGGATCCAGAGGGCCACGGGGAGCTTCTTGTCGGGCTGGCCGGAGGCCTTGGTCCAGACGTTCAGGTAGAGGCAGTCCTCGCTGTAGGGAGCTTCGTCGCCATAGCCCCACTCGGTGAAGTAACCACCGGGGTACTGGATGGCCTGGTAGCTCGGATGACCGAACTTGTCGCAAAGCTTCACACCCTCCCAGGGAACGACCGGCTGGGGTTCTTTCCAGCGGTTTTCACCGATAGGCGGAGCGGCATAAGGAATGCCCCGGTACACGAGAACACCGGGAATCTCCGTGGTAACACCTTTCACCTGGCCTCCCTCGATGGTGAGGACCGGCGTGTCAACAGCCTTGCTGCACCCGAACAGGGCGAGCACGGACAACAAAAGAAGTGCTTTTTTCATATTAATTTGAAAAATGGGTTAGTGTTTTCGTACAAACTTTCACAAAGTTACTTTTTGCTAAGCAGGATTCCTAGCAATGATAGACCAAAATTAATAAGATTTGTGTAACTTTGTATTGCTATGAGCACCACTGACAGTGTACAAGACCGCCTGATCGACCTGGACAAGGTCGTGGCCACCAAGTTCAAGGGAAAGAAGATTCCCAAGTTCGTCGTCAATTTCATCAAGCGCTTCATTCATCAGGATTGGATGAATGAGATCCTTTCGCGCGGCTACGACGGCGCGGAATTCTGCGACGATACCCTCAAATACATGGACATCAAGATCGAAGTCGAAGGCCTGGAGAACGTCCCGAAGGACGGCACGCTCTACACCTTCGCCTCCAACCACCCGCTCGGCGCAGCCGACGGTCTGGCCCTCTGCGGCCTGATTTCGCGCGAGTTCGGCAACGTCTGCATGCCGGTCAACGATTTCCTGATGTTCCTCAAGCCCCTGGCGCCGCTCTGCGTGCCCATCAACAAGACGGGCAACCAGGTGCGCAACCTGCCGCAGCTCATGGACGACGCCTTCCGCTCGGACGACCAGATCATGATCTTCCCGGCGGGCGTGTGCTCCCGCCGCATCAAAGGCAAGATCCAGGATTTCCCCTGGACCAAGACCTTCATCACCAAGAGCGTGGAGACCGGCCGCCCGGTGGTGCCGGTCCACTTCGTCGGCCGCAACCCGGCGCGCTTCTACCGCGCCGACTGGCTCTTCCGCAAGGTGCTGAAGACCAAATTCAACATCCCGATGCTCTTCCTGCCGGATGCGCTGTATCATTCGCAGCACAAGACCTTCAAGATCGTTCTCGGCCAACCCATCCCGGCTTCCACCTTCGACGACAGCCGCAAGCCCGTCGAGTGGGCGGCATGGGTGCGCGAAAAAGTTTATCAACTCTAGCGAGTCATGGAAAATATCATTGCCCCGGTGAGCGTCGACCTGCTGAAGGCGGAACTCACCCCCGACAAAAAGCTGTGCGACACCAACAAATCCGACAACGAGATTTACGTGGTCGATTGCCATAACGCGCCCAATGTCCTGCAGGAGATCGGGCGCCTGCGCGAGATCGCCTTCCGCGACAGCGGCGGCGGCACCGGCGCGGCCGTGGATCTGGACGACTTCGATTTCAAGGACGACCGCCTCTACAAGCAGATCGTCATCTGGGATCCCGAGGCTTCGGCCATCCTGGGCGGCTACCGCTATATCCTGGGCTCGGACGTGAACCTCGACGCGGAGGGGCAGCCCATCCTGGCCTCCGCGCATCTGTTCCATTTCTCGGAAGAGTTCATCAAGGACTACCTCCCGCACACGATCGAGCTCGGCCGCTCCTTCGTGGCGCCGGAATACCAGAGCTCCAAGGCCGGCGCGAAGGCCATTTTCGCCCTGGACAACCTCTGGGACGGCCTCGCCGCCATCATGCTTCAGCACGCCGACATGATGTACTATTTCGGGAAGATGACCGTCTACCCGGACTACGACAAGGGAGCGCTCGACCTGATCCAGCACTTCCTGTGGAAGCATTTCGCGGATACCGACGAGCTGGTCCGCCCGAAACAGACCTACGAGGTGACGACGAACGGCCGCCTGCTGGACCTCATCCTCAAGGACGATGACTATAAGCTGGACTACCGCAACCTCAAGGACGCCATCCGGCGCCTCGGTACGGGCATTCCGCCGCTCGTCAACTCCTATATGAACGCTTCGCCGAAGATGAAGATGTTCGGCGGCAGCATCAACGACGAGTTCTTCGATTCCATCGAAATCGGCATCTTGATCGGCTTCGACGAGATGTATGCCGACAAGCGCGACCGTCACAAGGAGCCTTACTTCAAGCACCTGGCGGAGAAACTGCTGAACCGCAGCGCGCTCCGCGCGGAGCTGTCGGACCTGAAGGACCAGCTGCTCAGCAAAAACGAGCGGCAGCGCAAACGCCGCTTCAATGCGTTCCTGAAGAAGAAAAAGAAAATAGAAAAGGTGGAGCCGTAAGCCGGTTTCTGTTCACGTTTTTTCTGCCATTTATCTTCGCAACCTACCCCCTGGCATCGGACGGGCCGTCCTCGTCTGCCAGTATATTTGGTCTTGCAGGTCCCGGTGTCGTACCCGCGCGACATCGCTGCCGTGCGTCGTGGGCTCTTGCCCCGCGTTTTCACCCTTACCCTTCCGAGATCCCCGATCAGGTCGGGGATGACGGAGTAGGCGGTTGTTTTCTGTTACGACGGGCGTAAGGTTACCCCTACCTGCGCTTTCCGCAGCGGGATGCCCTGTCCTGTCCGGACTTTCCTCCCTTACGGGCGGCAGATCGCCCCACCTTTATTTCAACGGCGCAAAGATAATAAAAAAAGCCGAAGCTAAACAGCTTCGGCGATGAGGTCGTAGTCCTCCGCGGAGACGATGCGGACGCGGAGCATGTCGCCGACCTGCAGGCCGGGCGCGGGGTTGCGAAGCAGGATCTCGCCGTCGACTTCGGGGCTCTCGAACTCGCTGCGGCAGACGGCGTAAGATTCTTCGCTTCGCTCAGAATGACAGAGGTCGTCCACCATCACCAGCACCTCCTGACCCACGCGGGCCTGGTTGCAGGCCAGGGAGATCTCGCGCTGGAGCTCCATCAGGCGGTCCAGACGCGCCTGCTTGACCTCCGCCGGGACGTCGTCGCGCAGGTGCTCCGCGCCCCAGGTCCCCTCCTCCTCGGAGTAGGTAAACGCGCCCAGGCGCTCGAAGCGCGCCTCGCGCACGAAATCCAGCAGCTCCTCGAACTCCGCCTCCGTCTCACCGGGATGCCCCACGATCATCGTGGTGCGCAGCGCGACGCCGGGCACCTCCGCCCGCAGGCGGGCGATCAGCGCGCGCGTCCACGCGCCGTCCACGTGGCGGTGCATCCGCTCCAGCATCCCGTCCGCAATGTGTTGCAGGGGGATGTCCAGGTAGCGGCAGACCTTGGGATTTTTCGCCATCGCGACCAACACGTCCTCCGGGAAATCCGCCGGGTAGGAATAGTGGATGCGGATCCAAACGATGCCGGGGATGGCCGACAGACGCTCCAGCAGCTCGCCCAGCGCGCGGCGCTTGTACAGGTCCAGACCATAGTAGGTCGTGTCCTGCGCGATCAGGATCAGCTCTTTCACGCCGGCCGCGGCGAGCGACGTCGCCTCCTCCACCAGCTCCTCCATCGGCACGGAGCGGTGCGCGCCGCGGATGAAGGGAATGGCGCAGTAGGAGCAGCGGCGGTCACAGCCCTCGGAAATCTTCAGATAGGCGTAGCCCTGCGGGCGGGCGATGCGGCGCGCGGTCAGCGGGCCGGGCTGCACACCCAGGTGCTGCAGCACCGGCGCGAGGTCGCGCGCGCCGAACCAGGCGTCTACCTCGGGGATCTCGGCGCGCAGTTCGGCGGGATAGCGCTGCGACAGGCAGCCGAACACGACCAGCTCCCCCGCCTCGCCCCGCTTCTTGGCCTCCACGGCCGCGAGGATGGCGTTCACCGACTCCTCCTTGGCGTCGCCGATGAAGCCGCAGGTGTTCAGCATCAGCACGTCGCAAGGCTCCTCGCCCTCGACGATGGTAAAAGCATCCGCCGGCAATTGGGCCAGCAGATGCTCGGTATCGACGGTGTTCTTCGAACAGCCGAGGGTGATGACTTTAAGCCTCCTGGGCTGCTTCATCTTCTTTCACAAAGTCCAGGGACGCGTACTTGACGAGCTGGTCGTACCAGTCGATCACCTTACGCATGTGGGACACGTAGAAACGGTCGCCGTCGTAGTTCGGAATCGCCTTCTTGAAGAGGGCGACAATCTCCTTCTCGGAAGCCTTGGAAGACGGGGCCTCGGCGTCGCCGAGCGCGGCCTTGAGGGCCAGGAACACCTGGTCCAGCTTCATCTCGCCTTCGCTGGTGTAGATGGCGATGTCCGCCAGGGTGGAAATGCGGCTGGAGGTGGAGAACACCTTGCGCTGCTTGGTCTCGAGGCTCTCGGCGATCGCGCCGCCGCGGGCCTGCGCCACGTATTGGAAAAGGCCATGCTGGCCGGCCACGGAAAGGATTCGTGCTAAATCAGTTTGCATATCAGTTGTCGTATTTTAAGTTTCATTTCTTCTTTTGTTCCCACATTCTCCAGGACCAGGTCGGCCCGCGCGGGGTCGAACGCCTGCAGGGCGTCGCGCTCCGCCGCCTTGGGGTTGCGCTGCACGCGCACTTCGTACGGCGCCGTGACCAGCAGGACCTTGTCGTACTGCCCGTCGAACATCGGCTTGTCCAGCGCGATGGCGGACTCGACGAAGAGCAGCGGCGCCTTCTGGGCGGCCTTCCAGGCCTTCAGGTCCTCCAGTACGTGCGGATACACCATCTCCTCCAGCGTCCGGAGCTTGTCCGGCTCGGCGAAGACCCGGCCGATCTCCGACCAGGGGAAGCCCAGCCGCTCCTCGATGCTGCACTTCAGGCCCGGGACGAGCGAGTAGAGCATCTTGGTGCGCGCGTCGCACTCGTAGACCGGGAAGTCCAGCGAAGCGAGGTACTTGCAGACCGCGCTCTTGCCGCTCCCGATGGGGCCCGTGACCAGTACCGTCAGCATCGCTACTCCGCCGTTTTCACCAGACAGTCAAACACTTCCGGCGAGATCGTGTAGTCGATCACATTGTTCGGGAGCTCCTCGCAGCGCGCCACGCAGCGACCGCTCAGCGAACCGGCGAAGTCGTTGTAGTCGATGTAGAACTTCGCCTTCGCGGTCGGGTCCGTGGCGGTCGGGAAGATGCAGCGGTACACGACCGTGGCCGTGGATGGCAGCACCGCCAGGTCCACCGACGCCGGGACGTTGCGCGTCCCGATGTGCACCTCGGAGCGCAGCTCCACGAAACGCGTGACCTCCAGCGAGTAGACGCACTCCTCGTGCGAGAGGCGCACGCCGGAGGGCGTCTCCAGCCGCAGTTTGCCGTGTACGCTGCGGCGCAGGTCGCCCAGGTCGAGCGGCTTCGTCGACACGACGGACACGTTCTCCAGCCGCGACGGCTCGCCGTACACCAGCACGGAGTCCGGCTGCACCTGCAGCGGCTTCAGCGCCATGTACTGCGGCGCGTATTCGATGTCGAGGACAGCCCGGACGGGTACTTTCTTGTAGGTCTCCTCCGGGAAGGAGAATTCAGGATCCTCGGAGATGAAGCTCTCCACCGTCACGCCCTCCCCGAAAATCTGGGAAGCATAGCGGTACAGAGCCGTATTGGGAATCGCGTACCGGTCCCCGCCCATGTAGCGGAAGTCCGCCGCGGCGAAGCTCACCTGTTCGGTGCGGCGGTGCCGCCGGGCCATGACCACATGCCGGTAGCCGGACGCCGAGACCTGGGCGGTCACGGTGGCCTCCGACTGCGACAGGGCGCCACGGCCCTCGATGTTGCTCTGGGCCGTAACCGGGACGCTCACGATCGCCACATAAAGCTGCGACAGATTGAGAACGAGCCAGATACTGGCCGAGAACAGCACGCAGAGCAGGAACTGGACCCAGACTTTCACGCTTTATTTCTTCTCGGGCTGAGCGGAAGCTTCGGCGGTGGTGTCCTTGTTGATGGAGCTCTTGTCCACGCGGATCTTCACCTCGCCGTCCACCTTCACGAGCACAGTGCGCTCGTCGACGTCGGCGATGGTGCCGTAGATGCCGCCGGCGGTGATGACCTTGTCACCCTTCTTGAGCGCGTTGCGCATCTCCTCGAGTTTCTTCTGTTGCTGACGCTGCGGGCGGATCATGAAGAGCCACATCACCAGGAACATCAGGGCGAGCATCAGGAGGAAGCTCCAGCTGCTGCCACCTTGGGCAGCGGGAGCTGCCTGTAAAAGCATCATATTCATATACTATTCGTGTTGGTTAATCAGTTTGTCCAGCAGGCCGTTCACGAAAGCGCTGCTCTCGGGCGTGCTGTAATACTTCGAGATTTCGACATACTCGTTGATGATGATGCGCGGCGAGACCGCCGGGGACATCTTCGCCTCGGCCATGCCGCAGGCGATCAGGCAGAGGTCGGTCGTGCAGAGGCGGTCGCGCGTCCAGCCGGGCGTAAGCGCCGCGATCTGCGCGCAGAACTCGTCATAATGGGCGTACGCGGTACGCAACAGGTTCACCACGAACTTCTTGTCACTCTCGAGGGCCTCCCCGCCGGGGAGCTCGCTCTGGTAGAGCGGCGGCAGACGCCACACGCTGCCCTGTCCCAGCTCGCGCATCGTGCGGATGCACCAGCCCAGGGCGTAGCCCAGGTCGTCGTTCCAGTGGATGGAGAGGTCTTCCAGGATCCCGGACAGCTCCTCGCTGTCCTCCAGTTCGCGTTCGTAGATCTTGCACCACAGGCGCGCGTCCTCCTCCAGGGAATCCTCCCCGCTCGCCAGGTACTCCTGGAAATACTTGCGGCCGCGGATGCGCTCATAGAGGCGGCGCAGCAGCACGTCGTACTGGTCCCAGGCGAATTTCTTGCGGGACACGAGCTTGCTGAAATCGGGGTCCTGCGCCAGCAGGGGCGCGATCTTGTTATTGACGAACTTGAGATTGGGATGCAACTCCTCCTCCGTGGGATTGAACTTGGCGCGGGCCGCTTCGATGCGGGCGCGGGCCTCTTCCGTGAGCGGCCCCGCGAGGGCCAGCAGGAACAGGTACAGGTCCCGCGTGGACTCACATGACAGGTCCAGCAGGGACTCTGCTTCCTTGAGAGTCATACCGTGGTTTTCCGCGTAGCAGTAGATGGTCTTGAAGGCCTTGATACGGAGAATTCTTCGGTTGAGCATACTTTCAAACAAATTTACCTGCAAAGATAACAAGTAATCGATAAAAAATCCTATTTTTGTAAGAAGATATCAACCAAAATAACGCTATGTACAGAGACGATTACGATTCGCGCTACGACAGCCGGGAAGCAGAAGATGTGTACTCCAAGCCCGTTCGGGCCGGGAAGCGGACCTATTTCTTCGATGTCAAGGCCACCAAGGGCCGCAAGGATTTCTACCTGACGATTACGGAGAGCAAGCGCCGGACCAATCCGGACGGCAGTTTCAACTACGACAAGCATAAAATCTTCCTCTATAAAGAAGACTTCGAGAAGTTTGCCGAAGGGCTGGAAGAGGTCGTCGCCTACATCCGCGACACCTGTTTCCACGGCGAGATCCCCCAGCGGACCTCCGAAGGTTTCGGCGAAGCTGACTTCGAGAACCTCTGATGACTTCCATCCTCCTCAGGGACGTCACCCTCGGGGATGAACGCAAGGACATCCTGATCGGGCAGGGCCGGATCCGACGGATCGGGCCGGTCGGCTCGTGCGCCGACTGGGAGCTGGCCGGCGACCTGGACAGCATGGACTGTTCGGGGATGGTGGCCATCCCGGGCCTGATCAACATGCACACGCATTCCCCGATGTCGCTGATGCGCGGCATCGGCGAGGACATGCTCTTCCCCGCCTGGCTGGACAAGATCTGGAAGGTCGAGGAGCACCTGGACCACGAATTCGTGTACTGGGCCACGAAGGTCTCCTGCCTGGAGATGATCCGCACCGGCACCACGACCTTCAACGACCAGTACTGGTTCTTCGATTCCTCCGTCCAGGCCGCCCGCGAGATGGGCATGCGCATCGCCACGGGCTACGACGTGATGGACAAGGGCAACCGCGGCGAATCCGAGCGCCAGAAGGAGCAGTGCATCGCCAAGAGCGAGGCCTTCCTGCACGCCGGCGACCCCGGCCACATCTACACGCTCGCCTTCCACGCCATCTACTCCGTCAGCGAAGAGATGATCGTCTGGACCAGCGAGCTGGCAAAAAAATACGACGTTCCCCTGCACATCCACCTCTGTGAGACGCGCGGGGAAGTCGAAAACTGCAAGGCGGCGCACGGCGGACTCACGCCCGTCGAGTACCTCGACCGCCTGGGCGTCCTTTCGCCCCGCCTGCTGGCCGCCCACACGCTCTGGCTCTCGCCGCACGACATCGAGCTGCTCGCCGCCCACGGCGTGCATTGCATCCACAACATCAACTCGAACACCAAGCTCTCTTCCGGCTACCGCTTCCTCTACAACGAGATGCGCGACGCCGGGATCAACCTCTGCCTGGGCACGGACGGCTGCGCCTCGTCCAACAACCTCGACCTGCTCGAGGCCATGAAGAACGCCGCCATCTTCCAGAAGGCCTGGCGCGAGGACCCTTCCGCCCTGCCGCTGCCCGAGCTGCTCGACATGGCCACGCGCAACGGCGCGCGGGCCCTGCGGCTCGACGCCGGGCGCATCGAGGAGGGCGCGGCGGCCGACCTCGCGCTCATCGACACCGACAATACATTCTTCCTCTCCCCCGGCCCGTTCCTCGCGAACCTGGTCTATTCGGCCCATTCCGACTGCATCGACTCCGTCATCTGCGACGGCAAGTTCCTGATGCGCCACCGCGAGATCGCGGGCGAACGGGAGATCCTCGCCGAGGCCCGCAAGGTCCTCGCCAAGATTTCGTAAAACACTAAAACAGAGAACAATATGGACAGCAGAATCCGTACATACCAAGTAGCGGCGGACTATATCCGCCAGCAGACCGGCGGCTACGCGCCCCTGGTGGGCATCGTGCTCGGCAGCGGCCTGGGCCGCCTGGCCGAGAGCATCGAGCAGCCGGTCGTCATCCCCTACCGCGACATCCCGGGCTTCCCGGTCTCGACCGCGGTGGGCCACAAGGGCAATTTCATCATCGGCCGCCTGGGCGGGAAGACCGTCATCGCCATGCAGGGCCGCTTCCACTATTATGAGGGCTACCCGATGGACCTCGTGACCATCGGCATCCGCACGATGGCCGTGCTCGGCGTGAAGTTCCTCTTCGTGTCCAACGCCGCCGGCGCGGCGAATCCGGACTACCGCGTGGGCGACCTGGTCATCATCCGCGACCACATCAGCATGTTCCCGAATCCGCTGATCGGACCGAATCTCGACGAGATGGGCCCCCGCTTCCCGGACATGACCTGCGCGTACGACCTGGATCTGCAGGCGCTCGCGCTGAGATGCGCGGAGGAGATGGGCTTCGAGCCCCGCAAGGGCGTGTATTTCGGCAGCACGGGCCCGACCTACGAGACGCCGGCCGAGGTGCGTTTCTACCGCACCATCGGCGCCGACCTGCTCGGCATGTCCACTATTCCGGAGGTGATTGTCGCCCGCCACTGCGGGATCCGCGTCTTCGGTATGAGCGTGGTGACGAACTGTGCCAATTTCGACAATCAGCCGAAGAACCTGAACGACGGTGAAGACGTCGTCAAACAGGCGGACGCCGCGGCCACCCGCATGACCGCGCTCTTCGCCCAGATGATTACGAGCTTATAAAGCAGTATCTAAGAAGTCGATAAAACCCTGGATATCAAGGTTGTAAGGACGGGGACCGGCGAGCCGGTTCCCGTTTTCGTCCAGCAGGAAGTAGTTGGGCTGGGCGTTGACGCCGAAGTCGTGCAGGGCGATGTAGGAGTTGACCCGGCCGACGTCTTTCAGCAGATTTCCCTTATCGTTGGTGACCCACGCTGATTCGGGGAGTTTGGTCTTGTCGTCGACGTGCAGCGCCACGATGACGAAGTCGTCGCGCAGGCGGCGCAGCACCTCCGGATCCGACCACACGCGCGCCTCCATCTCCCGGCAGTTCACGCAGCCGTAGCCCGTGAAGTCGAGGAAGACCGGCTTGCCGGCGGCCTTCGCCGCGGCGAGTCCGTCGGGCAGGTTGTCGTACGCCTGCAGCCCGTGGGCGATGGTGATCGTCCCGTCGTTTGTCACGCCACCCCCGCTTGTCATGCTGAGCGAAGGCGAAGCATCCGACAGCACAAAGTCCTGCGTCTCCATCGGCGGCAGGTAGCCGGACAGGGCCTTCAGCGGCGCGCCCCACATGCCGGGCAGCAGGTACACCACGAAGGCGAAAACGGCGATGGAGAGCGTCAGGCGCGGCACGCTGAGGTACTCCAGCGGCGTGTCGTGCTTGAAGCGGATCTTACCGATGAGGTACAGCCCCAGCAGCGTGAAGACGGCAATCCAGATGGCGAGGTACACCTCGCGGTCCAGCAGGTGCCAGTGGTAGGTCTGGTCGGCGGTGCTGAGGAATTTCAGACCGAGGGCGATCTCGATGAAGCCGAGGACCACCTTGACGGAGTTCAGCCAGCCGCCCCGCTTGGGGAGCTTCTTCAGCAGCGAAGGGAAGAGCGCGAGCACCGTGAACGGCAGCGCGAAGGCGACGCTGAAGGCCAGCATCGTGATCATCGGCGTCCAGAATTCGCCCTGGGTGCTCTTGATCAGGACCGTGCCGACGATGGGGCCCGTGCAGCTGAAGCTGACGAGCACCAGCGTGAGCGCGAGGAAGAAGATGCCTCCCAGGCCCTTGCGGTCGCTGTTCTTGTCTGCGCCGTTGGTCCAGCTGGACGGCAGCGTGATTTCGAACGCGCCGAAGAAGCTGGCGGCGAAGACCATGAATACCAGGAAGAAGATGAGGTTCGGGAGCCAGTGGGTCGAGAGCCAGTTGAAGATGTCGGCCGTGACGCCGCTGCCGCCCACGAACCAGGTCACGCCGATGATGGCGCTGATCGGGACCGTGTAGAGCAGGACGATGAAGAGGCCGTAGAAGAAGGCTTTCAGGCGGCCCTGACGGGCGTTTTCACTGCCCTTCATGAAGAAGGAGACGGTCATCGGGACCATCGGGAAGACGCACGGCGTCAGCAGCATCGCGAATCCCCACAGGATCGCCTCCAGGATCAGCGCCCACAAACTGCCATAATCCTCTTGCTGCGGCGCAGCCGGTTTAACTTTCTGCGGAGCAGCGGTTTTAGCACCGCTGCTCTCAGAAGCAGCTTCAAAGAATTCTTCGAAATCCCAGTCGACGGGCATGTAACAGGACTCGCCGGCGCAGGGCATATACGTCACCGTGCCGGTCACGTGGTCGATCCCCTTGTCGAGATCGCCGGTCAGGACCAGCTGGCTGGTGCCGTCCGCAGCCTGCCTGACCTCGGATTTCCAGTGGATCTCCGGCGTCAACTGCAGCAGCATCACCAGTGACAGTATCAGGTGATAAAACATAGAATACTAACGGTTTAGATAATGGTTACTTGGCGATGGCGACAGAGCGCGTTTCGCGGATGACGGTGATCTTCACCTGGCCGGGATAGGTCATCTCATCCTGGATGCGCTGGGCGATGTCGGTGGACAGGCGGGCGGCCTGCTCGTCGGACACCTCCTCGGCACCCACGATCACGCGCAGCTCGCGGCCGGCCTGGATGGCGTAGGACTTCGTCACGCCCGGATAGGACGCGGCCAGGTCTTCCATGCCCTTCAGGCGCTTGATGTAGGACTCGATCACCTCGCGGCGGGCACCCGGACGGGCGCCGGAAATGGCGTCGGCCACGAGCACCAGCGGCGCGTAGATGGAGGTCATCTCCATCTCCTCGTGGTGCGCACCCACGGCGTTGCAGATCTCGGGACGCTCCTTGTACTGCTCGGCGAGCTTGGCACCCAGCAGGGCGTGCGGCAGCTCCGGCTCCACGTCGCTGACCTTACCGATATCGTGCAGCAGGCCGGCGCGGCGGGCCACCTTCGGGTTCAGACCCAGCTCGGAAGCCATGATGGCGCAGATGTTCGCCACTTCACGGGAGTGCTGCAGGAGGTTCTGTCCGTAGGAAGAACGGTATTTCATGCGGCCGATGAGCTTCACCAGCTCCAGGTTCAGGCCGTGGATACCCATGTCGATGCAGGTGCGCTTGCCCGTCTCCAGGATTTCGTCCTCGAGCTGCTTGCTCACCTTCGTCACCACCTCTTCGATGCGGGCCGGGTGGATGCGGCCGTCGATCACCAGCTGGTGCAGCGCCAGGCGCGCCACTTCGCGGCGGACCGGGTCGAATGCGGACAGGAGGATGGCGTCGGGCGTGTCGTCCACGACGATCTCCACGCCGGTCGCGGACTCCAGGGCGCGGATGTTGCGGCCCTCACGGCCGATGATGCGGCCCTTGACCTCGTCGTTTTCGATCGGGAAGGTCGTCACGGCGTTCTCGATGGCCGTTTCCGTAGCGGTACGCTGGATGGTGTTGATGACGATGCGCTTCGCTTCCTTGGCGGCGTTCAGGCGCGCCTCGTCCATCGTATCGTTGATGTAGGCCTGCGCTTCGCTGCGCGCCTCGGCCTTCATGTTCTCGACAAGCATCTTGCGGGCATCCTCGGCGGACATGCCGGCGATGTTCTCCAGCTCCTTGTTGACCTGCGCAGTCACGCGCTCGCACTCTTCAAGCTTGGTGTCCAGCTTGGTCTTGAGAGCGTTCACCTGGCCCTTCTGGGAATCCAGGTCGTGCTGGCGGCGGTCCAGCTCGCCCTGCTGCTGCTTGAGCTGCCCCTCGCGGGACTTGATATTGTTTTCACGCTCGCGGAGCTCGTTATTCTTGTTGTTCACGAAATTCTCGTGCTCGCTCTTGAGCTGGAGGAATTTCTCCTTGGCCTGCAGGATCTTCTGCTGTTTGATGCTTTCGGCCTCGAGCTCCGCCTTCTCGATGATGGCGTCCGCGCGTCCCTTGGACGCGGAGCGGCTGACGAGTATATAAATTGCAAGGGCCAGGACGGCTCCGGCAACTGCTGCTAGGATGTAGTACAAAAACATAGTTAGTATATATAATTAACAGTATCCACTCTCTTGCGGAGCAGATACTGTTATGAAAAAAAGCCGTCAGCCGAGCTTTCAGAAAGCCTCTGATTATGTTTTGGGCTCCGTTCTGTATCGGGCTTCCCGTCTGGCGGGCTTGCCTTCCTCAGCGCGAGTAGACCCGGTTCCGAAGAACTTGTTGTTTTCAGAAGATGGGCCTGACGGCTATTACTTTTTCGTTACACCTTCCAGATAGCTTGCCACATCCCCCTGAAGTGTCTCCACCTCCTCTACGAGGCGCGACATTTTCTTCTGGGCGGAGAGCTTGCCGGCCGCTTCCTGGATCGCCACGAAGACCAGCTTGTCCTCCGGACTGCTGTCCGGGAACCGGGCGTCGAACTTCGTCACCATCTCGGAAACCTCGGCAGCCGCAAGGCGCATCAGTTGCTCCATCTCGGGAGAGGCGGCACTGAGGCGATACGGCTTGCCCGCAACTTTCAATGTGATGTCCTGGGCCATATCAGTTCTCCAGCAGCTTTATGCATTTGTCAATCTCGTGAATCAGCCGCTCGATCCGGGCCTTGGACTCCGCAGGGTCGCCGGCGGCCTGGAAGGCGCGCAGCAGCTCGAGATTGTCTATCTGTTGGTTCAAATCAGCAATCTGCTCCTTGTACTGCAGGTTCTTCTCCTCGCTCGCAGCCAGCTTCCCGGCAAGTGTGTCCGCCCGCTGCCTTTCGGCCTCGTATAGCGCAATCAACTTGGCGATATTTGACTTGACATCTTCGAGCATCGCAGACGATACCTAACATACAATACGCAAATATAACAAAATTTCGTCAAATCGTCAAGAGCAGATAAAAAGAGAGCCCGCAAGCAAACGTTGCGGGCTCTCCGGGAGAGTAATATTTATCTAAAGAATTAATTAATTCTTCGGCTTGATGATAACGGTGCGGCTCAGCACATCGTTGTTGAAGAAGAGCGGATCGACACCACCGTAGGCGACAGTCTCGAGCTTGCTGGCAGGAACGCCCTGGGACACGAGGAAGTCGAACACGGCCTTGGCACGCTGCTCGGAGAGGGTCTGGTTGCGCTTGGCGCTACCCGTCTTCTTGTCAGCATAACCGGCGACGACGAACTTGGCATCAACACCCTTGATCTCGTCAGCATAGATCTGCAGGCGAGCCTTGTCCTTCTGGGTGAGGACGGCCTTGTTGATATCGAAGAAGACAGCGGTGGAAGCGGGGATCTCCTTGTTGACGAGCTTCTCGACCTCCTTGATGACCTCCTTCTCGACCACCTTCTCGATGATCTTCGGGTTCTTCTCAGCGTACTCGCGGGCCAGAGCGTCAGCAGCCTCCTTGGAGAGGTAGCCGGCAGCAGCGGCAGCGGCAGCAGCGCGGGCGAACTTGCCATGCTTGCCACCGATGGTCCAGATGGCGTTCAGGGTCACGCGGCCGGTACCCTCACCCTTGCGATACTGGGAAGCGTCGCCGAAGATGGACGGGGTGATGCCGAAACGACCCTCGAGAGCGAGCTCGAAAGCGTTGGT
The DNA here is from genome assembly GCA_017651225.1 of Bacteroidales bacterium. GTDB lineage: Bacteria > Bacteroidota > Bacteroidia > Bacteroidales > UBA932 > Cryptobacteroides. Next base: position 13,539 of record JAGCDF010000069.1, on the reverse strand, counting down.
GATGTTGTAACCGAGGCCGAGACCGGCGGTCGCACCAAAGCGGGCCTTGAAGGCGTTGCTCTCATTCACGCGAACGAAGACAGCGTCCTGAAGAGCGGTGTTGGAGAACACGGAATTCTCTTTGGAGAAGTTCACGGTCGGACCGAGGAAAGCGTACACATCGAACTTGGCAAGATCCTTGGCGAAGATGTTGCTGAAGTTGATCATCGCATCGAGATTCAACTCACCGAAGAGCTGGTTCTGGAAGCCGCGGGGGATCAGGAGACCACCCTGCTGATCGTAAGCGTTGCCCGCCTTCTGATCGAGGGTCTGGAAAGGACCGCCGATGACAGCACGGACACCCCAGACCGGCGTGATATACTTACCGACCATGATGTTGCCGTACACGTTAGGGGTGTTGAAGCCACCATTGTAGACGGAGATGATACCGCCACCGATGCCGACGAAAACGTCATTCCCCTTGTAAGCAGTCTGAGCGTTCGCAGCGAACATGCCGGCTGCGAGAGCGATAGACAGTGCGAGAGCTTTGAGTTTCATATCTGTAAATTTTTAAATTCGTTATACAAAGGATTGCGTGACGGATTACTCAGCAGTGATGATACCACCACCGGCGTTGTTGTTGTCACCGTGGAGGGCGTGACCATCGTGGGTGTAGTGACCGGAGTGCGGCACATAGTGGGCGGCGTGATCCGGGTGAGCCATCTCGACGACACCGCAGGCAGCGTAGAGATCATACACGTTGAACGAGGCCACAGGACCGATCTCCGGGTTGTTGGAACCCTCTTCCGGGGTAGCGGTGACGATGATCGGGGTCACATAGGTGATCACCGGGTTGATCACTTCGTAGAGGGACCAGGCACCGACGGAGAAATCATAGGACTCCTCTTCGAAATCGATTCCGGAGTAAAAATCGAATAAGTCGTAGATGTACTCGCTCTCAAAAGCGAAATCATCGTTGAGCACCTCGAGATCATCCAGCTCGAAACCATAGGGGCTATACCAGGTGTAGCTGTCCTCGAGGATGAACTCGGTAGCGTTCTCCATCATCCAAACCTTGAACTTCTCACCTTCGAACTCAACCTCCTGGGCGACGCCATAGCCGTGGCCATGGGCGGCAGCCTGGAGACCATAGACCTCCACGTCAGCAACCTCAGTGTCGCCATACTCGAAGTCGACGACATAACCACCGGCGTTGTACGGAAGGATAACGGTAGCGGTAAGGACAGCGTCCATACCGGCGAAGATCTGCGGGAAGGAAACAGTCGTGGAAGCGGTAGCACCCTTGTAGTTAGCGGTCACCGTGACGGTACCGGCAGGGATGGAGGGGTTACCCTTGATGGACTTGGTCGAGAAGCCGGTACCAACGGACCAGCCATAGGTGACAGTCACGGCCGACGGATCGAAATCAGGGGCGGCGCAGAGGACCGTCTCGTTGACCGTAGCGGTGGCGTCGTTCACGTTAAACGCGGTCTGAAGATTCTCAGGCTCGCAAGCGGCGAATACACCAACTAACGCAATGAGTGAAAAAAACTTTTTCATTTCTTTAAAATAAATATTAAACATTAAACTAATTTCTAACCTGTGGGAAAACGCACGTCACGTCAGGACATAGCACTCTCCAGCCGACAAAGGTACAACTAAAAATGGAAATAAACAAATTATTTTAAAAAATGACCGAAATTTATCGGTTGAGCGCTGCATTTATATAATAAGGATTATAGTAATTCTTCGACATGATGTTGTCAGAAGCCTCTGAACGGGTCTCCTTATAGTAATATTGCTCGTTGTTCGCGTTGTAGCTCATGCCCATCTGGCCGGAGGTCGTGATCCGGGGGACATAGCCGTAGCGGCGGTTGCGGTAAGGCGGCAGGGCGATCTGGAAGCGGAATCCGCCATTGGTGTGGGCGGCTTTGTCAAAGCCCTTCATGGCGTAGAAACCGATCGAACAGTGGCGGAAGTGCCTGATCATCTCGAACTTGAAGCCATAGTCGCGCAGCAGGTAGCGCTCGAACCGCAAAGTGAACTGCGTCTGCAGGGCAGGACAGTAGTAATTGGCCGCGACATTCCAGATGAAGCGCCAGTTGGGCGTGGCGTTCGGGTGGAACCAGAAGCCGACCAGCCACTCGGGGAGCGGGCCCTTCTTGCGGACGCCGCCGGAGGCGACGACCGAGGGGCCGAAGCGCACCTGATCCAGGTAGCCCAGTTTCGCATCCACCCAGAAGCGCTCGTTGGGGAACCAGTAGGCCAGCTCCAGCATGCCTCCCATGTAGTTGGAATTGAAGATGCCCAGCGTGGCCTTGCCGAAGATGTTCAGGTTCCAGGGGTCGCGGAAGCGCTGCGAGAGCGTGATGAAGCCCGGGTGCGGCAGGCCTTCCGTGATGCCGTAGCCGTCGTTCACGACGGGGATCTTCACCTGGTAGGTGAATTTGGCGCCCGGCCAGAGCGGAATTTCGAGCGCCGGGCTGAGCTGCCAGAGCGACTGGTACACCTGCGTGATGATGAGGTTCATCAGCGAGACCTGCGGGTAGACGGAGATGTCCGCCCGGCCGAAGGAGTTGTTCAGCATCGGCTGCCGGCGGACGGCGTCCCAGGAAGCGTCCAGGCGCTTGGTCGTATTCCAGCGACCCTCGGCGGGGTTGTAGCTGATCGTGACCTCGGGGACCTTGTAGGAAGTGCCGATGATCTTGATCGGCTTGGACTCGTCGAGGCCGGCGCCTTCCAGGATCTGCACGGCGCGGGCGAAGCCATCCGCCGGGAGCTTGTAGTAGTCGTTCTCCACGGTGAAGGCCGTGAAGGATGCGGTCTCCACGGCGCGCACGTTCGTGAAGCCCGCTTCCACCAGGTGGCGTGCCGCCGCCTCGACGCGCGACGCCCCAAGCGCGAGGGTGTCGGACGGCGCCTGGGCCGCCGACGCGAGCGGCGTCAGCAGCGGCAGGAGGACCAGAAGCCGGTGGATCAGTTTCATATCCTGCAAAGTTAATACTTTTTCAGGACTTCGCGCGCCCCGAAGGTGGGGTTACCATTATTATAATTATAGGAGTCGTGACGGACGGGGCCGATGCCCGGCGCGTACCAGTTCTCGGTGAGGGTGTCGCGGTTGCGGCCGATGCCGCGCTCGATCTTGTGCTCGCGCACCACGATGCAGTCGAAGGTACCCGCAGGCACGGTGACGCGCTCGTAGCGGAGCACCTCGCGCTCGATGATCTCCATGGAGTGGGTCATGACACCGGTCTTGACCGTGCCGCGGCCGTCCGGGAGCTTGTCGCCGGGCTTCATGTCGGCCGGCAGGATGGCGGGAATATCCTCCACGCTCTGCGCGGCGCCCGGGAACATGTTGTGTAACACCGCGCGGAGCGATTCGCCCAGATTCTGCACCACCGTGCCGTCAGCGTTGACGGTCGTCGTCTGCTCGGAAGGGCCGCCATAAAGCTCCGCCCCGCCGGGGCCGCGCACCGTGAGGATGCAGTCCACAAGGCGTTTCGTGCCACTGCGGCGCACGGCGGTATACTCCATCGTGACGGTCCGCTCGATGCGGCCGTTCGCCTTGGTCCGCTCGTAGACCAGCGTGCGGCCGGGTGTTGTGCAACAATACGGCTCCCCTGCCCGCCCGGCAACGCCCGCGAGCAGCAGGGTCATGATCAACAGAATGCGTTTCATACTGCAAAGATGCGAAAAAAAACGCAAAAAGGGAGGGAACCCCGAAAGGCCCCCTCCCCTTTTCACGATTTAACCAACGATCAGAACAGGAATCCGACCTTCAGCCGCGGCGCGCCAAAGGCGCCGATGTTGTGGGTGTCGCCGGCCAGGAGGGGAAGACCATCCTGCGGGCGATACTGCGCCACACCATAGATATAACGGGCCAGGTCGATTCCGCCGCCGATATAGAAATTGGGCGCGACGTAGAAATCAATGCCTGCGATGACCGAGGCTCCCAGCTGGAAGGTCTCGCCGACAGAGATGCCCATCGATTCGAGTTCGTCGTATTTCTGCTGGTTCTGCGCGTAGGTACCCGAGAAGCGGATCCCGAGGTAGGGACGCAGCGCAGGAACCTTGGGCACCCGGAAGTAGTAGCTGCAGGCAATGTAGGCAAGGTAGCCGACTTTCTGATCCTGCGGCACGGCCCGATATTCGGGCACGTCGCCGATCACATAGCCGTCGTCACCCGCCGTGCCCGGGACACCGAGGTAGCCGGGGTTATAGGAGAAATTGAAGGTTCCTCCCACATCCAGCTTCCACTTGTCGCAGAACAGCAGGCTGGCTTCCACGCCGAACGCAGGTGCCCTGTCCATCCAGTTGACGGACAGTTCCGGCATTTCCTGCAGCGCCGCCCTGCCATCCAGGGCCCCGACGCTCGCATACCCGTTGGCGCCGACCGTCACGGCTGCGCTGAAGCGGACGGGCTTCACGCGCCCGACCTGCTCCTGCGCCAGCAGGCTGGTGCCGACGAGCAATGCAAGGAAAAGGGTTGTTAAACGTTTAATATTCATCTTGTTGAATGAATTGTCGGATTAAACTTGAATTGGATGGGATTGGGTTGGACTAGGCTGCACCACCGTTAATACCGTCCAGCATCGCATCGAGCTGGGCCTTGAGGTCGGCCACGACCTTCTGCTGAATCGCGACCTCGTCCTTCAGTTCTGCGACTTCCGTTTCCAGACGGGCAATCTGGGCCTCCATCTGCTGGACCATCAGCTGGACATCAATCGTGTCTTCAATCAGGTCCCTCTGGATCCAGAGGATATCATCTTGCAGGTCTTCGATTTCATCTTCAAGCTCCGCAATCTTCTCTTCGACTTCCACAAGATCGCCGTACTCGTCAACATAATAGAGAAGGTTCTGGATGGCGTCATACTCAGCCTGAGCGTCAATCTTGACCTGCAGGGCGTCAATGTAGGACTTCTGGCGCTTGACGTACTCCAGATAGGTATCTTCGGCTTTCTTCACGGTGGCATCGAAGGCGGGCTTAGCGGCGGCCATTTCCGTGAGCACGGCTGTTACTTTGGCATAGTCATCATCGATAGCGTCAAGCGCCTTCTGGGCGTTTTCTACCTTGGTTTCATCGACAGGATCCTCTGCCTCGGCGTCTTCAACGGCCTTCGCCAACGGCTTGCGCCATTCGTTGTACATGGCCTCGACATTCTCGGCGTTAATAATTGGAGCGATGTAAGTCCAGGAAGGACTGATCATAGTCGAAACATCCCCTTCATAGATACCGTCCTTGGCTTCCGGGTAACGCTCCGACTCCGCATATTTCGTATTGGGGAAATTATAAATAACAACTTGTTTACTCTCGCTATTAACAACATACCATTCAACGACACCACGTTCGGTATTAATCTTAGACATAAGCCCGGTTGAATACTTGTTAAAAAATGAAAGTAATTCGGAAGAAGAACCCATGAATACCTGGTCCATGTATAACTGATAGTAAACAGTTGTTTCTTCAATCGCATTAACACTCTCCCAGAAAGCAGTATTTGCCTTGTTTTTATTTTCAGTAGCCTGCTCAAATTTAGTGTTGGCGTCAATGAGCGCAAGCCGCGCAGCCAGTTCCTTATCCTTCAGCTGATCCGGTGTAAATGTCCGGTAAGCATTGATGGCATCCAGTTCCTTCTGAACGCGGGCGATCGCCGCCTCTTTCTTAGTGATTTTTTCCTGAGCCGCTTTATTCAGCTCCTCAATGTAGGCCGTCGGATCAACGGATTCTACAATTTCCTTGAGGAAAGCCAGCATGAACTCATCATCTTCCAGCTCGGCCACCAAATCCACCAGGTAGGTACGGGCAATATTGTACTGGGCGAGAACATCGAGTAAGTTGTCGTTGGCTTCAATCTGGCCCGCCACGACAGCGGCCGCCAGCTCCTGCTGCAACTGCAGCAACTGAATTTGATACCGCAATTCAGCAAGCTCCTTCGCATACTGGGCGCGTTGGAGATCAAGCTCTGCCTGTGCCATGGCGGAAGCGGCGTTCGCCTGTTCCGTCTGCGTCTGAGCGGCGATGTAAGCAGCCTGGGCCTGAACGAGGGCGGCCTGGGCGTTGGCCAGCGTCGTGGCGGCAGCGGCCTCGGCGCGACCGAGGGCGACGCCGTCTACGGCAAACAGGACCTGCCCGCCACGCTGCATTACGCGACCAGTGTTCCGTATGCAGGCTGGATGGATGATTCGAAGCTGGAGCTCGTGACGCTCTACGAGGGTTGCTGCGGCGACGGCGGCGTGGAGCGCGTGGACTCGCTGGCCGTCTTCTACCGTCCCCCGATCAACTTCGTTCCCGTCTACCGCTATGCTTCCGCACCCGCGCAGGGCAAGAACCGCTCCCTGAGCAGCGAAGCGACCGTTATCTTCGCCACTGGCAACAGCAAGCTCAACCCCAAGTTGAAGGACAACGCCGCCATGCTGGAAGAGATTCGCGCGTCGATTGCTGCCATTTGCACCTCGCCGGACGTAAAAATCCGCAGCATCGTGATGCAGGGCGGCGCCTCGCCGGAGGGGCGGTATGCCAACAATGAGAAGCTGGCGAAAGCGCGTGCCAACGCCATCCGCAGCTACGTCTCCCAGCAGCTGGAGCTGCCGGAGGATATCTTCCAGGTCGACTTCGTCGCCGAAGACTGGGACGGCGTGCGCGCCTACGTGGCAGCTTCTTCCCTGAAGGATAAGGATGCAATCCTGGAGATCATCGACAGCGACCAGGAGCCCGACGCCAAGGAGCAAGCCATCCGCCGCAAGCATGCCGCTTCGTGGAAGAAGATCAGCAAGGAATGCCTGCCCGAGCTTCGCCGCGTGCACTACCGCGTCGACTACGACATCCGCGGCTATGAGCAGCCGGAGGATGTCCTCGCCGTCATGGAGACGCACCCGGAGAACCTGACGCTGGCGGAGTATTGCGCCGCCGCGAGCAAATACGAGCCGGGCACGCCGAACCACACCAAGATCTGCCGGGCGGCGGTGGCGCAGTTCCCGAACGATCCGGTGGCGAACCTGAACGCAGCCAACGCGGAGATAGCCGCCGGCAACTACGCGGCGGCCCAGCCGTTGCTCGCCAAGGCGGGCTCATCGGCGGATGCCGAGTACGCCCGCGGCGTGTTCGAGGCTTCGCAGGAGCACTACAAGGCGGCGATTCCACATTTCCAGAAGGCTCTCGACGGCGGCATCAAGCAGGCCGCGGACATCCTGGACGAGATCGACCGTTAAAGATTATTTTGTATCTTCGCCTCCCGTATGATTCCTGCTGAACTGCAAGCTTACGTGGAGGCGGAGATTCTCCCCCGCTACGACGCCTTCGACAAGGCGCACCAGCGCCCGCACGTCGAGCGCGTGATCCGCGACGCCCTGGCGCTCGCGGCGTATTACCCCGTCGACCGCGGCATGATCTACGCCGCCGCGGCCTTCCATGACACGGGCCTCTGCGAGGACCGCGCCACGCACCACCTGGTCTCGGGGCGAATCATCCGCGCTGACGCCGCCCTGCCCCGTTGGTTCTCTCCCGAGCAGATCGAGACCATCGCGCAGGCCGCGGAGGACCACCGCGCCTCGCTCGACCACGAGCCCCGCTCGGTCTACGGGCGCATCATCGCCGAGGCCGACCGGCAGATCGAGCCGGAGACGATTGTCCGGCGCACCGTGCAGTTCGGTTTCGCCCACTATCCGGAACTCGGCCGCGAGGAGCACTGGCAGCGCACGCTGGACCACCTCCACGAGAAGTACGCGGAGGGCGGCTACCTCAAGCTCTGGATCCCCGAATCCCCCAACGCCGCGCGCCTCGCCGAGCTCCGCCGCCTCATCTCCGACGAACCCCGCCTCCGCACCCTGTTCGACGCGATCTTTGACGCCGAGTCTCAGCGCTAGTTCCTCCTGCCCCTATTCGCCGGATCGCCCTTTCCAACTGCTCAGCAGCAATTTATTTTTCGTGCGGTAGCTCGAAAAACCAAATTGCAGCCTCGCACACCACGCCTACGCACGGGCGATCCGGCTCCGATCCTCATATTGGCCTAGTTTTGAGGACAGAGATCGATTTAGGCCTAGCATATCCTCAAAACAGGCCTAATTTGAGGACAGGGACCGGTTTTGGACGGGTTTATCCTCAAATGCGGGTGTTTTTGAGGATGGGCTTGGCATTCGGAAAGAGGTCGTCGACGATAGCGGGCGAAAGGCGCAGCATCCGCTGAATCTGTCTGTTTGAAGCGTTGTAGTCAAAGTGCATCTTCCTGGCCAAGTCCAGTTTTCCGTCGGCCGGAACCAGGACGGGATTGGAGACATCATACTCTTTTGCGCACAGGGCACAGACGGCGCCGAACAGCTCGTCGTCCGTCAGGAACACCTTATCTCCCAGCCGCCGGGCCACCTCCGCCTGCGCTTCCTGGTCCTTGCTGAGCAGGCGGAAGTACTGATGTGCGTCCCGAAAGAACGATTCTGCCTCCTCCAAAGCACAGAAAGAAGGGGCCGCCAGGACAGGACCGGCATATTCGTCTCCCGTCAGGGGTAAATCCGGAAGAACACGGTAGTGGTCGGGAAGGGTCGCGTCGCGGCAATGGCACATCTCCCGCCGCTCCCGGAGTGTCAGTTCCGCAAACGCTAAGGTGGGGAGCATGCGTGCCATCGGGTTGAACAGGAACACCCCGGCACTCCACCAATAAGAGAATGGTGTACACGCCGGAGAGACCACATAGCCGTTACGGTTGACATACACTATTTCGCTTCGAAGCGCACGAAGGTCAGGAATGCGAAAAAGGGAAGGCGCGAAGCGTTCGGCCGGCCAGTAGCGCCTCTTCCGACCCAGGTATCTCTGCAGGCGCTCTCGAAACAGGGAGAAAAAGGCGCGGATATCCGCTTCAGAGCCAGCCAGGATGATATGGATATGATTGCTCATCAACGTAAAAGTGATGATTCTGCAGCGAGGGAACTCCGCTGCGATTATCCCCAGCAACGTGATACCAAACACGAAATCGACCGGCTCCGCAAAGAAGATTGGCATCCCCTCCCCATCCGTATAGAGATGCCAGTACGGGCCGCCCCGGGCAAAGGCGGCCTCGCACACGGACTCCGGATTCATCGGGCGGGTCCTCCCGGCCTTCTGGAATGTCCGGCCTCGGCGCCCAGGTTGATTCCAAGCCGCTCCAGGCGGAGCTTGATGGCATTGACGTTGCGCCCGAAGGGGTCACAGATTGCCGCCAGTTCACGCTCCGGCCACCTTCCGTTGCTTCTCGGTAGTTCGCGAGCAGCGCCTGGTCCTGGTCGTCAGTCCATTTCGTGAAAGCTTTCGGGTAGCGCAGACGGAGCTCCTCGGCCTGCAGCTTGCCGAGATTCAGGAAGTCGCGCAGGTAAAGACATTTGTCCTTGTCGGCGCCGCCGGCCAGCCAATCCGCCAGGTCGCCGGCGGCGGCATGATGCTGGATCTGCCGCAAGGCAAAAGCCGACAGCCCGCCGACAGGCATGGTGGGAACAGGGGCGCTCCCGGCCTGGCTATCGCCGGCAGCTTCTTCCGGAGTGTTGAGGATACGGCCAATCTCGAGGAAGGCCTCGTACATAAGATCATCCAGCGCGCCATGCGCCAGGGAACGGTGTTCATCCAGGACTTCCCGGATGCGGGCCTCCCGCGTGGACGGGGAGGCGGCGGGTTTTTCAATAGTTTCCATTTTGAAACCTTTATAAGTTAAACAAAGGCCTCACTCCTAACACAAGATTACGGATTTTTCCTGAAAAGTAAAAGACTGTCCCCAAAAACTTCCTTCAAATCCTCAAAAACACCCCGATTTGAGGACAAACCCACCAAAAACCAGCTTCCGTCCTCAAAACAGCCCCATTTTGAGGACACCTGGCCAAAACTGGTCCCCGTCCTCAAAATAGACCCATTTTGAGGATATACAAGGCCAAAATGAGGATTGGAGTCGGATCGACTGCGCGTAGGCGTAGCGTGCGAGGCGGCTAGAGGCGTCCGGGGTAGGCCTCGAGGGCCTTCTGGAGGACGACGAGGGCCTTGGCGAGGTCCTCTTTGCAGAGGACGTAGGCGATGCGGACCTCCTGGCGGCCTTCGCCGGGCTCGGTGTAGAAGCCGGCGCCGGGCGCCATCATGACCGTGGCGCCTTCGTACTGGAAGTCGCGCAGACACCAGATGCAGAACTTCTCCGCATCATCGACCGGGAGCTTCGCCATCGTGTAGAAAGCGCCCATCGGGATGGGCGAATACACGCCGGGGATCTTGTTCAGCCCGTCGATCAGGAAGTTGCGCCGCTCGAGGTACTCCTCATAGACGCCGTGCAGATACTCCTTCTGCACGCCCAGCGACGCCTCGGCCACGATCTGGCCGAGCAGCGGCGGCGACAGGCGCGCCTGGCAGAACTTCATCACCGCGTCGCGCACGGCTTTGTTCTTCGTGCAGAGGCAGCCGATGCGGATACCGCACTCGGAATAGCGCTTCGACACGGAGTCGAAGAGCACGACGTTCTGGTCGATCCCCTCCATGTGGAAGGCGGAGATATACGGCATGCCCGTGTAGATGAACTCGCGGTACACCTCGTCGCTGAACAGGAAGAGATTGTGCTTCTTGACGATATCGCGCAGGCGCTGCATCTCCTTGCGGGTGTAGAGGTAGCCCGTCGGGTTGTTGGGGTTGCAGATGAGGATGGCCTTGGTGCGCGGAGTGATCTGCTCCTCGAACGCCTCCACGGAGGGCAGGCGGAAGCCGTCCTCGATGTTCGTCTTGACGCTCTTGATCACGGCACCCACGGAAATCGCGAAGGCCATGTAGTTGGCGTAGAACGGGTCTGTGACGATCACTTCGTCGCCGGGCCCCAGGCACGCCAGGAACGCGAACAGCACCGCCTCGGAGCCGCCGGTCGTGACGATGATCTCCTCCGGAGAAAGGTAAATCCCGTACTCAGCGTAGTACTGCACCATCTTGGTGCGCAGGGAGAGATAGCCGTCGGAGGGGCTGTACTCCAGGATGCTGCGGTCCACGGCCTTGAGGGCGTCAAGACCGCACTGCGGGGTCTTGATGTCCGGCTGACCGATATTGAGGTGATAGACGTGCACGCCGTTGCGCTTGGCCGCGTCGGCGTACGGCGCCAGCTTCCGGATCGGGGAAGAAGGCATGTTTTGTGCTCGCTGCGAGATTTCCATATCGCAAATATACATAAAAAAACGAGATTCGCCGGCCCGGGCGCGGAGGAACTATCACTCGCGGACCAATTCCCATCAATTCTGTTTCACGCCCCGGAAATCAGAAAAACGGCGGGTGGACAATCTGCTGGCGACTTGTACACCCACTCCTGGCAGAACGGTCGAAACCGTTCATAATCTGCACAATCCGGCATTTGAAACAGAATTGCTTGTTATTGGTCTTTCCGTGAAATTTACCTACAAAAAAAAGAAATACCTTTGTATCGTCAAACTAGAATAACTCTCTGACGGTGGGCATTCACCCGAGCCTGCCTCTTCACAAATACGGGTGGTAGATTTTGGTTAATTGTATTGTGGGAAACGGGTTCCGCGTGATGCGTAACCCGTTTTAATTTTGCATAAAAATGGGAGGCAGCCCTCACGGGGTGCCTCCCAAACCACTAACAAATTATTCGTATGTAGAACGAATAGCTTTCTATTAGTCCCAGTTCGGATTCTGGACAAGGTTCGGGTTCTTGTCCATCACAGAAACCGGGAACGGGAAGAATTCGTGCTTACCAGTCTGGAAGCCGACCGTGTGGCCCTTATCGATCGCCTCGTGGGTGTTGACCATGTAGAAGCGGCTGTTGGCTTCGGAGCCATACTGCCAGATCGGGGTCTCACCGGCCTTCGGTGCACGATGAATCTTGTCGAAGAGCTTCGGCACGGCCTGGCCGGCCTGCTTCACGCGCTCGGTGTCGCCCCAGCGGATGAGGTCGAGCCAGCGGCTGCCCTCGAGCCAGAGCTCGTAGGACTTCTCCTTCTTGAGGACATCCATGGTGACGGTGGCAAGCGGAGCCAGACCGGCACGCTCACGGATCATATTGACATACTTGGCGCCCTCGGCGGTGTCGCCGCTCTGGAGGCAAGCCTCAGCGTAGAGCAGGAGGACCTCAGCGTAACGCATGATGATACCATTGTTCATACGGACGTTGGCACCATACTTGGCGGCGTCAGTGGCGCGAAGGAGCTGCTTGAACGGCAGGTAGAAGGACTGGCCATAGAGACCATCCTGAAGATCGGCGATACCGACCAGGTTAGAGGTCTTCCTCTGCTCGGGAGTCAGGGCAGCGACCGTAGGATCGTTGTACTCCATGTTGTAAACAGCGTCGTCAACCAGCTTGAGCGTGGCGTCGAAGCGCGGGGAGTGACCGTCGTTGGCGAGGAACTCGTCACCGAACCACTTCGGCACGCCGAGTCCGCCCCAACCGTCGACACCACCGGTGTACTTGGCCTGCGGAGAGGCACCGGCCACGAAGTGGTCGGAACGCCAGTTCCAAATGTTTGCCTCCATCCAGGTGGAACGCTGGATCTGGCCACCCCAGGCACCGAGAGCGGAGTTGTACTCGATGTTGAGCTCGAAGACCTTCTCCTCATTGGCATCACCTTCGGTGTGGAAGAGATCCGCATACTTTGCGCCCGGAACCAGTGCGTACTTGCCAGAGTCGATGACCTTCTTGAGCGCGGTCTTCGCACCAGCGTAGTCCTTGACGAAGAGGAGCGCCTTGCCCTGGAGAGCCCAGGCGAAGCCCTTGGTCACCTTCACGGCACCGTCCATGTCGGTCGGGCTCTTACGCTCGTCGAGGTGAGCGACAGCCGCCTCGCACTCGCTGGCGACCCAGCGGTAGAGATCCTCGTGGCTCATCGGATTCTCGGGGTCCTTGTCGGAGTTGTACGGCAGGCCGTCGGAGATCACGTGATCGATCATCGGAGGGCAGTTCCAGAACGAGGTCAGCAGGAAGTAGATGTAGGCGCGCAGGACGCGGGCCTCGGCAACACAGCGCTGAGCGACCGTGGAATTGGACTCCTTGAAGTTGTCAATCACCAGGTTGCAGGCGTAGTTCACCTGGAACAGGTTGCTATAGAAGTGGTCGACGACCTGGTTGCCGGAGTCGAGACGGAACTCGTCCAGCTGGGCCATGAAGTCGTTGTCACCGAAGTTGGAACCGGCGGCGTAAGTATCGTCACCCATGTTGTTGAGAGCGGCCTTGTAGTCCGTGTAGATGGAGGAACCATCCTGGCCGGTGATACGGGTCGCAAAGCGGGCGTAAGCAGCCGTCAGGGCAGCCTCAGCGTCGGCGTCAGTTTTATAGAAGTTCTCAATGGGCGTGACACCCTTCTGCGGGATGTCGAGGTTCTTCTCGCAGGAAACTGCGGTAAAGAGGGCGCCAATGGCGAGAACAGAGTATACTAATTTTTTCATATTCTGTAATCTTTTAGCATTAGAACGTCAGATTCACACCGAAAACAACCTTCTTGGTGGTCGGGTACGAACCGGAGTCAACACCACGGGAAGAAGTGCTGTTGAGGGAAGCGGTCTCAGGATCGGCACCCGGGTACTTCGTGAAGGTGAAGAAGTCGTCCAGGGAGACGAAGAAGCGAAGATCG
>JAGCDF010000068.1 GCA_017651225.1 Bacteroidales bacterium | reverse complement strand
GTTCGGGGTGCTTCCCACCTTTCCCTCACGGTACTGGTACACTATCGGTCTTCCGGAAGTATTTAGCCTTGCGGCATGGTCGCCGCAGATTCAGACAGGATTCCACGTGTCCCGCCCTACTCAGGTGCCTCTCTCGAACTTATCCCGTTACCTGTACGGGCCTTTCACCCTCTTCGGACCGACTTTCCAGACGGTTCCAGTTCCTGATAAGTTCTTTATAAAAGGTCCTACAACCCCGCATACGCCGTAACGCACACGGTTTAGGCTCTTCCCATTTCGATCGCCACTACTCTGGGAATCGATATTTCTTTCTCTTCCTGCAGGTACTAAGATGTTTCAGTTCCCTGCGTTCGCTCCATCCATACAGATGGTGACGGGTCTTCAACCCGCCGGGTTGCCCCATTCGGACATCTCCGGATCAATTCCTGTTTGCGGATCCCCGGAGCTTTTCGCAGCTTACCACGTCCTTCTTCGCCTCCGGAAGCCTAGGCATCCTCCGTTCGCTCTTCTTCTCTTTCTCGAATGATTATTTCTAATCTTGCCTATTCTTCGTTTGAAATTGCAGTCACCCGCAAAATCGAAAAAACTCGAATTTTGCTTTAGACTAATCTCTTATTTTCTATCTATTACCTCGTATATCTCTCTCAATATTTTCAAAGAACGTTTCGCCTGTTGTTCAAGCGGGCTGCAAAGGTACTGATTTTTTTTATTCCTCCAAATTTTTTTCGATTTTTTTTCGCTTGCGAAATTCTACATATATTTGTAAAGGAGATTTCTCGACTGCGGCCTGCGGCCTGCGCTCGAAATGACAAATGCGGCCTGCGCTCGAAATGACAAATGCGGCCTGCGGCCTGCGCTCGAAATGACAGTTACGGCGTACGAATGACCGTGGCGGCCAAAGGCCGAAAAAAAACAATGTTATATATATGGAAGAGAACAAGAATCTGAAGCTGCCGGAGAATGCCCACCGGAAGCTGGAGAAAGGGGAAGTGTACAAGCCGCTGCTGCCGGCGGACAAGACCTTCCCGGAAGTGACGCCCTACTCTGTCGCGCTGGGCCTGCTGATGGTGGTGATCTTCTCCGCCGCGGCGGCCTACCTCGGACTGAAGGTGGGACAGGTCTTCGAGGCGGCGATTCCGATCGCCATCATCGCCGTCGGCCTGACCGGCGCGCTCGGCAAGAAGAACGGCCTCGGCCAGAACGTAATCATCCAGTCGATCGGCGCCTGCTCGGGCGTAATCGTGGCGGGTGCGGTCTTTACCCTCCCCGCGATCTACATCCTCGGCCTGGACGTCAACTTTACCCACATGTTCCTGAGCTCGCTGCTGGGCGGCGTGCTCGGCATCCTCTTCCTGATCCCGTTCCGGAAATACTTCGTCAAGGAGCAGCACGGGGAATTCCCGTTCCCGGAGGCGACGGCGACGACGCAGGTGCTCGTGAGCGGCGAAAGCGGCGGCAAGAGCTTCAAGACCCTGCTGACCGCGGGCCTCATCGGCGGCCTCTATGACTTCGTCGTCTCGACCTTCGGCGCCTGGGCGGAAACGCTGAGCACGACGGTCACGCGCGTGGGCCAGACCATCGCCGACAAGGCGAAGCTGGTGCTGAAGATCAACACCGGCGCCGCCGTGCTGGGCCTGGGCTACATCGTGGGCCTCAAGTATGCCTTTATCATCTGCTGCGGCTCGCTGCTCGTGTGGCTGGTCGCCGTGCCGCTGATGGGCGCTTTCTGCGGCGGGGTCGATTTTATGGGAATGCATTTTTCGGAGGCGATCGGCCAGATGTCTGCGGATGAGATTTTCCGCACCTATGCGCGCCAGATCGGCATCGGCGGCATTGCGACCGCCGGCATCATCGGCATCATCCGCCAGGCCGGCGTGATCAAGGACGCCGTCGGGATGGCGACGCGTGAGTTCCGCAAGAAGGGTGGCAGCGCGACCGCCGAGGCCGTCGAGCGCACCCAGCAGGACATCCCGATGAAGACCGTGGTCTTCGGCATCGCCATCGCGCTGGTCGGCGTCTTCGCCTTCTTCGCGCTGGGCGGCGTCGTGAACAACCTCTGGCAGGCCCTCGTCGGCCTGCTGATCGTCGCGGTCATCTCCTTCCTCTTCACGACCGTGGCGGCCAACGCAATCGCCATCGTCGGCACGAACCCCGTCAGCGGCATGACCATCATGACGCTGATCATCACCGCCCTGGTGCTCGTCGCCTGCGGGCTGAAGGGCGATGCCGGCATGGTCGCGGCGCTGCTCGTCGGCGGCGTGGTCTGCACGGCCCTCTCGACGGCCGGCGGCTTCATCACGGACCTCAAGATCGGTTACTGGATCGGCACGACCCCCGCGAAGCAGGAGGCCTGGAAGTTCCTCGGCGTGCTTGTCGCGGCCGCGACGGTCGCCGGCGTCGTGATCCTGCTGAACAAGACCTACGGCTTCGTCGGCGACGAGGCGCTCGTCGCGCCGCAGGCCAACGCGATGGCCGCCGTCATCCAGCCGATGATGGAAGGCGGCAGCGCCCCCTGGCTGATGTACGGCCTCGGCGCGATCATCGCGGTCCTGCTGACCGTCTTCAAGGTGCCGGCCCTCGCCTTCTGCCTCGGCATGTTCATCCCGATCGACCTGAACCTCCCGCTCCTCGTCGGCGGCGCCATCTCCTGGTACGTCAGCACCCGCAGCAAGGACAAGGAGCTCAACGCAGCGCGCCAGGAAAAGGGTACCCTCATCGCGAGCGGCTTCATCGCCGGCGGCGCCCTGATGGGCGTGGTCAGCGCCATCCTCAAGTTCGCCAATGTCGACTGGTTCCTCACGAACTGGAATGCGACCTGGGGCGAAGCCATCGCCATCATCCCCTTCCTCGCCATCTGCGCCTACATGATCCGCGCATCCCTGAAAACCGAATAGAACCTTTAATTGAATGAATGATGGAAAAACTGCAAGATAGATTCCTGAGATATGTCAGCGTAGATACGCAGTCGGATGAGAACTCGGAGAGCCAGCCGAGCAGCAGCAAGCAGCTGGATTTGCTGCGAATGCTGCGGGATGAGCTGAACGCGATGGGCGTCAGCGCGACGCTCGACGAGTTCGGATACGTGATGGGAACGCTCCCCGCCAACATCGACCGGGAGGTGCCGAAGCTGGGATTCATCGCGCATGTGGATACGTCGCCGGATGCATCGGGGGCGAATGTGAAGCCGCAGGTGATTCTGGATTACGACGGCAGCGACGTGCCCCTGCGGGGTGTCGAGGGGCTGTACCTGAAGCCGGACGAGTTCCCGGAGCTGCTGGACCACAAGGGTGAGACGCTGATCACGACGGACGGCACGACCCTGCTCGGCGCGGACGACAAGGCCGGCGTCGCGGAGATCATGTCCGCCGTCGAATACCTCGTCGAGCACCCGGAAATCAAGCACGGCGACATCAAGATCGGCTTCACGCCGGACGAGGAAATCGGCCGCGGCGTCGCAAAATTCGACGTGGCGCGCTTCGGGGCGGATTACGCCTACACGATGGACGGCGGCGAGGTCGGCGAGCTGGAGTTCGAGAACTTCAACGCCGCGGCTGCGTCGGTCCACATCCAGGGCCGCAACGTCCATCCCGGCTACGCCAAAGGCAAGATGAAGAACGCCATCCGCATCGCGACGGAGTTCGACAGCCTCCTGCCGGTCGAGCAGAAACCCGAATACACGGAGGGCTACGACGGCTTCTTCCACATCATCAGCTTCAACGGCACGGTCGAGGAAGCCGACTTCTCCTACATCATCCGCGACCACGACATGGAGAAGTACGAGGCCAAGAAGAAGGAAATCCAGCGCGTGGCGGACATCGTCAACGCCCGCTACGGCGAGGGGACCGCGACCGTCAAGGTGCGCCACCAGTACTACAACATGCGCAAGCAGGTCGAGCCCCACTACCACATCGTGGAGAAGGCCGTGAAGGCGATGGAGATGGCGGGTGTCCAGCCGCGCATTCAGCCGATCCGCGGCGGCACCGACGGCGCGAACCTGTCCTTCATGGGACTGCCCTGCCCGAACATTTTCGCGGGCGGACTGAATTTCCACGGTAAGATGGAGTGGGTGACGGTCGAGAATATGGAGAAAGCCTGCCAGGTTATTCTGAACCTGATTTCTCTTTACGCCGCTTAGCGGCGCGCGCCTTCTGCTTTTCAAGCTTCGCTACATAGCGGTCAAGTTTCTTCTGATCCTTGGCCGCTTGTTTTTCTGCCACCTGGAGCTTACTAGTTTAACTAGATTATCT
>JAGCDF010000008.1 GCA_017651225.1 Bacteroidales bacterium | reverse complement strand
TGTCGCCGTAGGTCTCCTCGCGCGAAAGCAGGACGTCGATCTGCGGGTGACCCTGCGTCGCGGCGGCGAGCAGGCGCGGCAGGCTCCGGTAGGCGTCCGGTCCGGCCACGATGTCCACCTTGCCCGACTCCAGGAGGGCGTCCTTGAGGCGCTCGGCCATGCAGCCGAGGATGCCGACGATCACGCCCGGGCGCTGTTTGCGCTGGAAATTGAACTGCTCGATGCGGCCCCAGATGCGCTGCTCGGCGTTGTCGCGCACGGAGCAGGTGTTCGCGAGGATCACGTCGGCCTCGGCCATCTCCTCGGTGCGTTCATACCCTTCTCTGCCAAGGATGGAAAAGACCACCTCGGTGTCGGCCACGTTCATCTGGCAGCCGTATGTTTCGATGTACAGCTTTTTCATTTCGTGCCGCAAAGATAGAGAAAAATCCCGTTACCTGTAAAAATTGTATTTTTAAGCGAGGCCGATACGAATCTTATCGTTTTTTACGATTTGTTGGCGTATCCTTGCCCCGCTATGGGTATCAAAGACCTCCGCGCGGATGAAAGGCCGCGCGAAAAGATGCTCGCCCGCGGAGCGGGGAGCCTCAGCGACGGCGAGTTGCTCGCCGTCCTGCTGCGCAGCGGCAACCGGAACTGCAGCGCGCTCGACCTGGCGCGCCAGCTGCTGGACCTCGCCGACGGCCGCCTGAGCGTGTTGTTCAATCTTCCGCAGGACCGGATGCTGTCCCTGCCCGGCGTCGGCCCGGGCAAGGCGGCGAGTGTGCTGGCGGCGTTCGAGTTGGGACGCCGTTTCCTGCAGGAAGCCTCCAACGTCGTCAAGAGCCCCGTGCTCACGGCCCGGCGGGTGCACGACCTGATGATTCCGCAGCTCAAGGGCCTGCAGCACGAGGAGTGCTGGGTGCTGTTCCTGAACGAACACCAGTACCTGGTCGGAAAGCTGCGCATCAGCTCCGGCGGCGGCAATTCCACCACGATGGACGTCCGGCAGATCATCCGCGCCGCCCTGGACAAGGGCGCCAGCGCGCTCATCCTTGTGCACAACCATCCCAGCGGCAACCCCACGCCCGGCCCGGCGGACATCCGCCGCACGGAGGAGCTCCGCAAGGGCGTGACCGTCGTCGGTCTCACCCTGCTCGACCACGTCGTCATCGCAGACGACGCCTGCTTCTCCTTCTCCGATGACCGGATGTACAAAGTATAGACAATAATTTGGAAAATGTAGGAAAATTCCTACATTTGCAACATGACTTGCTATGAAATACACAGAACTGGAGCGACTGCTGAAAAGATATGGTTGTTACTACACAGGGAAACAGGCCAATGGCCATCCCCTTTGGTACAGTCCCAAAAGCAAACAAATATTCAGGTTGAGCAACCATGGATCACAAGAGGTTCCAAGAGGAACCCTTCGATCAATATTGAGGAATGCTGGAATAGATTAAAATCACTATATTCTATATGAAAAAGATAAAAGTGTACATCGAGAAAGCGGAGTGGGGTTTTTCCGCCTATATGGAGGATAATAACCTGAACTATGGCTGTATCGGAGAGGGAAGGACGGTGGAAGAAACCATTGATGATTTCAATAAGAGTTACGCGGGCATGCGGGATTATTTTGATACTGTCGGCAAGCCTTTTGAGGAAATCCAGTACGAGTTTTATTACGATACTGCGAGTTTTCTGGACGAGTACAGCAAGGCTTTCAGCCTGGCGGGTCTGGAGCGAATAACTGGTGTCAGCCAGGCACAACTCGGCCATTTTCTCCATGGCCGCCGGAAACCATCCGCCAAAACTGTCGCAAAGATTCAGGAAGGCGTTGAACGCTTTGCCCACGAACTGACCGCCGTCCGTTTCGCATGAAAAATCTATAAATGTTTATCTTTGCAACATGCACACGCACAAAGAGACGCCCCTGTCGCTGATGCAGGAGCACGGCATCAAGCCGACCGCCAACCGCATCCTGATCCTGAAGGCCCTCCTCCAGGCGGGCCGCCCGCTCGCCCAGACGGAGATTGAGACGGCGCTGGAGTCAGTGGATAAGTCTATTATTTCCAGGACGTTGGCGACTTTCCGGGAGCATCACCTGCTGCACACCCTTTCCGGCGAAGACTATGTCCGTTACGAAGTCTGCCACTGCGCGGAGGAAGGAGAAGACAACGACCGCCACGTGCACTTCCACTGCGAGGTGTGCGGCCGTACTTTCTGCCTGGAAGAGCTGCCGGTCCCGGCTGTGCGGCTGCCCGACGGATTCTCCGTCGAGAACGTCGAATACATGGCGCACGGGGTTTGCCCCGCTTGCGCGGGGAAACGTTAACTTCCTGGAAGACCACTATTTGTAAATCTCAGCCAGCCTGGCGGCGAGTTTGTCGCCGCGCAGGCCGCGGGCGACGATGATGCCGTCCGGATCGATCAGGAGGTTGTCGGGAATGGAATTGACCGAATAGACCTCATGGGCGGCGTTGTTCCAGTACTTCAGGTCGGAAATGTGGATCCAGGGCATCTCCCATTCGGCGATGGCCTTCACCCAGGGTTCCTTCTCCTGGTCGAAGGACACGCCCACGATCTCGAAGCCCTTGCCATGATACTGCTTGTAGGCAGCCACCACGTTGGGCATCTCCGCCTTGCAGGGACCGCACCAGGAGGCCCAGAAGTCAACGAGCACCCACTGGCCCCGGCCCACGAACTCGCTCAGCTTACGCATCTTCCCGTCCGGATCGGCCTCTTCCAGGTCCAGGAACTTCTGTCCGATGACGGCCTGCTTGGCGTCCTCGGCCTCCTCCTGTTTGGCGGAAGATGCATCCAGCCGGCGTTTGAGCTCCAGCGTATAGGGATGCGTGGCGAAGGGAGCGTCCGAGGAGACGAACTCGTCGAACTTCTCCTTGCCGGCCAGCGACGGGATGTGGCGGAGGAAAACGACGGGAATCAGGTTGTCCCTGTTCTCTTCAATCATATTCATCACGTGGTCGGTATACTTCCCGAGCTCTTGCTGATACTGCTCGATGAACTCGGCCTCGCGGGCCTGCTGCTCCTTCTCGGGGAGCGCCAGGAACGCCTCGATGAAGTTGTTGTATTCGGTGATGGCCACGTTGTCCTGCTTGTCGCACTCGGTGAGCTTGACATTGAGCGCGGAGCCGGTCACGGTCGTGTCCGCGACGCTGATGCGCACGGGCTTGCCGTCGTTGAAGAGCGGGAAATACCATTTCCAGCCATCGATCTCGACCGACAGCAAAGCGTCTTTCGGGGCCGTTCCCTTCAGCGCGAAAGCGCCGTCCGCGACAATAGCGCTGTCGATAGGCTCCTCGGTGATCCGGTCCATCAGGTAGACCACGGCACCGTCCTGCGGCGCATTCGCGCCCGTGATGTCATACTTTACATTGTTTCCCGAACAGGCCAGCAGGCATCCTGCGGCGAGCGCCAGGGAGAGAATTGATAACTTCTTCATATGAAATAATTTATAGTTGTTTCTATTCATTAGTCCTCCCCCGCTTTCAGGTCTTCGATCATCGCCTTGGCGCGGCGGATGCGGGTGCGGACCGTATTGAGCTCCATGCCGAGTTCCTCGGCGATTTCCTTGTACTGCAGGCCGTCCAGCAGGCGCATCCGCGCGATGGTGCGGTACAGGTCGGGCAGGCCCTCGATGTAGGCCTCGAGCTTCTCAGCGTCCTCCTCCTCGACGATCTGCTCCAGGGGCGTCGCCGCCTCGTCGCCCAGCACGTCGATGATGGCGCCGCTGTGGTCGTTCTCCTTGTCCAGCGAGACCAGGCGGCTGCGGGCGCGCGTCTCGGCGTCGATGGTGTCGAGCGCCGTGTTGTGCGCGATGGTGCGGAGCCAGGTCGAGAACTGGCTCTTGGACGGGTCGAAGGAGGAGATCTGCCGGAACGCTTTCTCGAAGCTGCGCGAGCAGATGTCGTCGATATAGAAGTCGTCCAGGTACTTCATCGCCCCCTTCAGGTAGGCGCGAAGGCTGCCGATGTGGGTGTCCCACAACTCGGTGAAGGCGGTGCCGTCGCCGATGATCGCCCGGCGGACCAGTTCGTCAGTGGGCTTCAAGCCAGGTTTTTCCATCATTGCATTCTACGGTCAGGGGTACAGACAGGGAAATGACGCCTTCCATCTCGCGGACTAGCATTTCGCGCACAGGCGCGACTTCTTCCTGCGGGACCTCGAGCAGCAGTTCGTCGTGGATCTGGAGGACCATCCGGGCGCGGTAGCCGCCTTCGCGCAGGCACCGGTCCACGGCGGTCATCGCCAGTTTGATGATGTCGGCCGCCGTGCCCTGGATGGGGGCGTTGACGGCGTTGCGTTCGGCCAGGGCGCGGACCGCGGCGTTGCCGGCGGCGATGTCCGCGATGTAGCGGCGACGGCCGAAGAGCGTCTCCACATAACCGCGTTCGCGCGCCTGCGCGACGGTGGCGTCGATGAAGCCGCGGATGGAGGGGAAGGACGCGAAGTAGTCGTCGATGATCTGCTTCGCCTCGCTCCGGGAGCAGCGCAGCCGTTCGGCGAGGCCGAAGGAGGAGATGCCGTACATGATGCCGAAGTTCGCCGTCTTGGCGATGCGGCGCTGGTCGGCAGTCACCTCCCCGATGGGGATGTGGTAAATTTTCGCGGCCGTGGCCGCGTGCACGTCCTGCCCCTGCCGGAACGCCTCCACGAGGTGGGCGTCCCCGCACAGGTGCGCCATCAGGCGCAGCTCGATCTGCGAGTAGTCCGCCGACATCATCACCCAGCCCGGCTCGCCCGGCACGAAGGCCTTGCGGATCTCGCGGCCTTCTTCGGTGCGGATGGGGATGTTCTGGAGGTTCGGGTTCGAGGAGGACAGGCGCCCGGTGGCGGTCAGGGCCTGGTTGAAGGTCGTATGCACCCGGCCGTCGGCCGGGGAGATGTAGCCCCCGAAGGGCTCGATGTAGGTCGACAGGAGCTTCCGCAGGCCGCGGTAGTCCAGGATGGCGTCGATGATGGGGCTGCGGTCCGCCAGGTGCGAGAGGGTCTGCTCGTCCGTGGGCCAGTTGCCGGATTTGGGCTTCTTGGCCTTCGGATCCAGCTGGAGTTTCTCAAAGAGCAGCACGCCGATCTGCTTGGGCGACAGGATGTTGAGCGTCGGATCGTCAGCCCGCTGGCGGATTTCCGCTTCGCGCTCGGTCATCTTGCGGCGCAGGCCGTCGGCGAAGTCGCGCAGCGATCCCAGGTCCACCTTGACACCCGTGCGCTCCATGCGCGCGAGCACGCCGATGAGCGGCTCTTCGATCTCGTCGTAGAGGCGCGTCATGCCTTCGGTGGCGGCCATTTCGCGCAGCAGGCAGTCCGACAGGCGCAGGATGGCGGCCGTTTCGAGGAGACGGTCCGGGCCGGTCTCTTCCGGGACTTCGTCGAAGAGCGAGCCGGTCTCCTGCGGCGCGGCGGCTTCCAGCTCGACGCCGAGATAGGCGCGCGCCAGGACGTCCAGCTTGTGGCTGCGCTCGGGACCGAGCAGGTAGTGCATGAGTTCGATGTCCTCGAGACGTCCCGCCAGCGTGATTCCGGCATTCGCAAACTTCTTCATTTGCCCCTTCAGGTCGATCCCCACCTTCGTCACAGCGGCATCCTCCAACAAATCTTTGAATTCTGCAATACTGCCTTCTGCCACCCCCGCCTCGCAACCCACGAACAACTTCTCACCCTGCAGGTTAATGGATATTTTGTTTCCTTGTATCTCTTTGACTTCCAATCGCCGCAGCGGCAGCGGGCAACTGCCCCCGGAAACGTCCTGCTGCGCAGGACCCCACCGCTGCGCTTCGCTTGCGGTCCCCCCTCTTACGATGCCGAGGGTGGCACGGTTTCCGGGGGCAGTTCCCGCTGCCGACATTGCGGCGTTGTCAGCGATAGCTACTTTTTTAATTAATCGTTTCAGGGAGGGCATTTCGTAGTGGTCGAGGAGGGCGTTCAACTCGGGAGACTCGACGGTGTCGAAGACGAGCTGGTCGGCCGTCACGTCGAGCGGAATGTCCGTCTTGATCGTCACCAGGCGCTTGGACAGCGCGATGTGGCCCTCCGCCGCGCGGAACTGCTCCTGCTGCCGCGCCGTCAGCTCGTCGAGATGCGCGTAGATTCCTTCCACGCTCCCGTACTTACCCAGCAGCTTGGCCGCGCCGACCGGCCCCACGCCCTGCACGCCGGGCACATTGTCCGACGCGTCACCGCAAATCGCCAGAATGTCAATGACTTGCGTGGGCGAGGCGATCTTCCACTTGTCGCAGACCTCCGCGACACCCAGCAACTCGTTCTCTCCCCCGCCCTTGCCCGGCTTCACCTGCAGGATGTGCGGCGTGATGAGCTGGCCGTAATCCTTGTCGGGCGTGACCATGAAGACCTCGAAACCCTCGGCCTCGAAACGCTTCGCGGCCGAACCGATCACGTCGTCCGCCTCGTAGCCCGGCAGCATCAGCACCGGGATATCCAGCGCCTCGACGATGCGCGTCAGCGGCTCCAGCGCCTCGATGACCAGCGCGGGCGTCTCGCCGCGGTTGGCTTTGTATTCCGGGTACAGTTCGTTCCGGAAAGTGCCCCCCGGAGGGTCAAAGCTGACCGCGATGTGCGTCGGGCGCTCGCGGTCAATCAGCTCGAGCAGGTACTTCGTGAAACCGAACAGGATCGATGTATCCACCCCCTTGGAATTGACCATGGGGCGGCCCAGGAAAGCGTAATACATCTTGAAGACGAGCGCATGGCCGTCGATGAGGAAAAGTTTCATAAAGCAAAGATGAAACTTTTTTTGGAAAGTTTCAAATCTAAAGAGAACAGTAATTTTTGAGCATTATATGCCACTTTTTCAGTTACAACTGAACAACTATACATATTATTTATTACATTTGATGGTGTATATTACTGGATTTAATGTATCCTAACCAATATTTATTACTTTTTTTATTAACCAACAATTAATCCAAACAAATGCTTAAAAAACTGCTCAGAGTAGCTAGTATCTTCATGATGCTCAGCGCTTTATGGGGAGGTCTCGTGACCTTTGCCCAGAGTACTGCCATTCTTGGAAAGGTAGTGGATGCCAGCGGCGAGCCGGTCATCGGCGCAGCCGTAATGGTTCCCGGCACCACGAATGGCGCCACCACCGACCTCGATGGTAACTTCTCCCTCCGTGTCGCTCCCGGCACTACGCTGGAAGTTTCCTGCATCGGTTACACCACCCGTCGCGTGGCGGCCGCCAACGGCATGACGGTCACGCTCCAGGATGACACCGAGATGCTCGAAGAGACCGTCGTCATCGGTTACGGTGTCCAGAGAAAGTCCGACCTCACCGGCGCTGTCGCTTCCGTGCGGGAGGATGACCTCAAGAACCGTTCGACGTCCGATGCCGCTGCCGCCCTCCAGGGCAAGGTGGCCGGTGTCCAGATTATCTCCAACTCCGGTGCTCCGGGAAGCGGCGCTGAGATCAACGTCCGTGGTGTGTCCTCCAACAGTGGCAACATCGGACCGCTCATCATCGTCGACGGCCTCAAGGTCAAGAGCATCCAGTATCTCGATCCTGCCCTGATCGAATCCATGGAGGTCCTTAAGGACGCTGCTTCCGCCGCCATCTACGGCGCAGAAGCCGGTAACGGTGTGGTCCTCATCACTACGAAGCAGGGCGGAAAAGGAACCGCCTCCATTACTTATTCCGGCAAATTCATCAATCAGTCGCTTGCGCACAAGCCTGAGATGCTGAACGCCCAGCAGTTTATCGACTACAAAGGCCTGCAGGGCTACGCTATTCAGGAACAGCTCCAGAATGCCAATTACAATGGCACCGATACAGACTGGTTCAATGAATACTTCAACCCGTCCTGGAGCACCCAGCACTCCCTCACCCTCCAGGGCGGCAACGATCTGGGTCACTATTTCGCAGCGCTCAACTATGTCAACCAGGATGGTATCATCAAAGGTGACAAGGATCTTTACAAGAGACTCTCCGCACAGCTGAACGCCGATTACAATCTCACGAACTGGCTTCAGGTTGGAAACAACATCTCTATCGAAAAATGGGCGACCAAGTCCGTTTCCCAGCAGGGCTATGGCTCCGCCTTCGAGTCCCTCATGACGATTGACCCTTGCACACCTGTGTACTGGACCGATCCCAGCCAGTTCAACCAGGACTACAGGAATAAATACAATGCAGTGCAGGCCGGGGCATCCGAGTACCCGTACACCTTCCTCCGTGACGAGAACGGTTGGTTCGCCACCTCCGCCATCGACGAGACCCGCGGCGGCAGCCCGTTCGTCCAGCGCGACGCCACCGACGGCTCCAGCGAAGGCATCAACATCAACGGCGTGCTGTTTGCGAATCTCAAGCCGGTCAAGGGCCTGGTGATCACCAGCCGCTTCGGTTTCCGCATCACCCAGAGCAACACGCACAGTTATCAGGCTCCTTATTTCTCCAATGGTAAAGCGGATGTCAAGACATACACCCTTCGGGCTGCCGCCAACACCGGTCTGTACTATCAGTGGGAGAACTTCGCCAACTACAACAAGACCTTCGCCGGCAAGCACAACCTGAATGTGATGGCCGGTATGTCCTTCATCAAGAACAAATCGGACAATGTAAGCGGCACCGCCACCGGTTCCGACATCCTGAAGGGTTACGATCCGAACTTCCGCTATCTGGACTATGTGAAGGATGATGCGACCAAGAAATTCAGCAACTCTCCTTCCGAGTCCGCCAGCCTTTCCTACTTCGCCCGTCTGGGTTACACCTATGACAACCGTTACAGCATCCAGGCGAACTTCCGTGCCGATGCCTTCGACTCTTCGAAACTCTCCGCCAAGAACCGCTGGGGTTACTTCCCCTCCGTGTCCGCAGGTTGGACGATCAGCAACGAGCGTTGGTTCAAGGATGCCATCTCCCCCAGCACCGTTTCCTTCTTGAAAGTGCGCGCATCCTGGGGTATCAACGGTAACATCAACGTGCTGAGCGGATATCCTTACTCCACCTCCATCTCGCTCAACAGCCAGTGGTATCAGTATCATACGGATGTGATCGGCAACGTCTACGGCTCCGCTCCTGACGGACTTGCCAACCCGAACCTCACCTGGGAGACTTCCAACCAGGTTGACGCCGGTTTGGACGCACGTTTCTTCAGCAACAGGCTGACGCTCGGCCTGGACTGGTACCGCAAGGAAACCCGGGATCTGCTTGTGACTTATTCCCCTACTCCGGAATATGGCGTGTCCAGCTATACCAGCAATGCCGGTAATGTCCTCAATACCGGTATTGAGGCTGAACTCGGCTGGAAGGACACCATCGGTGACTTCAGCTACAGCATCAACGCCAACTTCTCCTATCTGAAGAACCGGGTCACCTACCTGCTCCCGTCTCTTCCGAGAATCACGCAGAGCCCGGCCTCGGGCAGTAACTACCCGACCGAAACGGTATTCGAAGTCGGACAGCCTATCTGGTATATCCGCGGTTATATCTATGACGGCGTCAAAGAGGACGGCACCCCCAACCTCCGGGATGTCAACGGGGATGGCCAGATCAGCGATGCCGATATGACCAACATCGGTAAGGGTCTTCCTGATTTCACCTATGGTATTACCCTCAGCCTTGAATGGAAAGGCCTGGACTTCGTCATGTTCGGTTCCGGCCAGGGTGGCTGCGAGATCCTGAATACGCTCTACCGTGCCGGCTATCACAACTCCCTCCGTTACTTCTATCTGAATTCCAGGACCGATGCGAACCCGAATGGCAAGTTCCCTGAACCCGCAAAGGTGTCGGGCGACATGAATTACTGGGGTTCCACCGCTGCCATCTTCAGCGGCGCGTTCTTCAAGATCAAGCAGATTCAGCTCGGTTACACGCTTCCTCAGCAGTGGACAAAGAAGGTGCTCATGAAGCAGCTTCGCATGTTCATTTCTCTTGATGATTTCTTCACCTTCACCAACTATCCGGGTATGGATCCTGAGACGGCCACTTCCGGTCAAGCCTCCGGCCGCGGTGTGGATATCGGTGCCTATCCTAGCATGCGTAAAGTTATGCTTGGTGTAAATGTTTCTTTCTAATTCATAGGAGACAATGATTATGAAAAAATATATTTTAGCCGTTACGGCGATTTGCGCATTATTTTTCTCTGCCTGCACCAGTCAGCTGGACATCCCGCAGAAGGGTGTCGTTGCTTACGAGACCTACTACACGTCCGATGAGGCTGCTGAGGCGGCTCTGGTCAATGTATATGCCAAGATGGTTCAGAATGTCTACGGTTCCATCGGTAACTGGAATCCGTATTTCTTCATGATGAACTACTCGGCAGACGATGTATTTGCCGCTGGTAAGAACAAAGACGACCATCTGGATGTGCGTCTTTTCAACGAGTATCGCTATGATGCATCCTATGAAATCATCAAGCGGGTGTACACCAGCATTTATCAGGCCATCTACGCCTGCAACCTCCTGATCGACAACTTCACCAAGGAAGGGGCCTATTCCAGCCCGGTGGTGGACCGCTGTGTCGCTGAGGCAAGGGTTGTCCGCGCATGGCTGCATATGACTGCGGCCCTCACCTGGCAGCGCCCGCCGCTGGTGGATCACTGCCTGACCGATGAGGATCCTACGAACGTGGAGTCCCAGAAGTTCCTGCTTGACTGGTGTATCAATGAATGCGCCCTTGCGCTTCCTAACCTGAGAGAAAGAAGCAGCAAGCTCGACAAGGACGCCACCACGTATGTGACCAAGGGCTTCGCTCAGTTCGTTGCAGGTAAGTCTGCCGTTTTTGCCAACGAGATGGATGTCGCCCGCAAATATCTCGGCGACCTGATCGCCTCCGGCAAATATGAACTTGTCCCGGGTGACCGCTGGTGGGAGAATTTCCATACTCCCGGCGACGGCAACGAGGAAAAGATCTTCGAGCCGAACTGGGTCTATGACTCCAACAACTCCTCTTCGGACAACCAGTCCCGCGCCAAGTGGAATCAGAACAACACGCTCAACTGGCGTGGTAAGAACATGAATTCCTGGCCGGTCTGCCAGGCAACCACCGGTTGGAACGGCGGCGCCATCAACGGCTACTTCGCCGATAAGTTCCTCGAGCATGACGGTAACGGTCCCCGCCGTATGGGTACCTTCTTCACGGCTGACGAATGGCTTTACGGCATTGACAGCGATGGCAACGAGATTTTTGACAAATTCCCCTGGATGCGCTGGGATTCCGACTATGTGGGCAACAACCACACTTCCGGCCAGCTGAAGCCGGCTTCCGAATGGACGCTTGCAGACAAGAAGAAAGACCCGACGAGAGGCATGAATGCCAACGGCTTCTTCGGCCGCACCTATTATATGAACTGGAAGTTCATGTCCCTCAACGGCATCGATGTCGTCCCCGAGGTTTCCTCCGGTGCGTCCAACCAGTCCAATTCCAAGTGCGCCCGCTACGCTGAAGCCCTCCTGCTTTATGCCGAGGCCTGCATCGGCAGCAGCGACGCCGCAAAGGGTAAAGAAGCGCTCAACCAGATTCAGCGCCGTGCAGAAGTGCCTGAGACCGAGCTCACCCTCGCCATTGTCCAGGAAGAGAAGCAGTACGAACTCTGGTTCGAAAGCTGCCGATTCCACGATGTCGTCCGCTGGGGCATCGCCGACCAGGTGTGCGGCAAGGATCTCGACAGATATCCCGAGGCCTTCGACGGCATGTCCAAGAACAAGGAGCCGGAGCACAGATGGTACTACGTCGAGAGAAAGCCTTATGAAGGTATCCCTCACCAGTTCGTCAAAGGCAAGCACGAGTATTTCCCGTTCCCGGCAGATGTCTGCATGATCAATCCTGCACTTCATCAGCTCAACGGTTGGGCGACTGAATAATAGCAGAATCCCTTTAGAAAATACCTTTTATTGGCCGGGCCGCGCAAAATGCGCGGCCCGTTTTTTATGGAATAGGACACAATTTGAGCATTTTTAACCACAATTTGCGCACAAGCGTACAACGATATACAGATTTACTTATTTTTATGGCGTTTGTGTATTACTAGGCTTATTAACCAATTTACCATTATTCACTTTTTTTATTAACCAAATTACTCCAACAAATGCTTAAAAAACTGCTGAGAGTGACAAGCATTCTTTTGATGCTTAGCACTTTATGGGGGGGTCTTGCGGCTTTCGCCCAGACCCAGGCCATTTTTGGCAAGGTCGTTGATGCCGACGGACAGCCGGTCATCGGCGCCGGTGTGGTCGTCTCCGGAACCACGAACGGAGCCACCACGGACCTTGATGGCAACTTCTCCCTGCGTGTCGCCCCCGGGACCACGCTGGAAATTTCCTGCATCGGCTACGTGACCCGCCGGGTCGCCGCCGCCGACAACATGACCGTCATCCTCCAGGACGATTCCGAAATGCTGGAAGAGACCGTCGTGGTCGGTTACGGTGTGCAGCGTAAAAAACTCGTGACGGGCTCCACGGTCAGCGTGAGCGGCGACAAGCTCGCCTCCACGCACGCCGTCGACGCCTTCGGCGCCCTGCAGAGCCAGGCCGCCGGCGTGAACATCGTCCAGAACTCCGGTCAGCCGGGCGAGAGCTACAAGGTGACGATCCGCGGTATGGGTACCGCCGGTTCCAACACCCCGCTCTACGTCATCGACGGTGTGCCTGACGGCAACATTACCGCCCTGTCCCCGAACGACATCGAGTCCATCGACGTCCTGAAGGACGCTGCATCCAGCGCCATCTACGGCGCCCGCGCCTCCAACGGCGTCATCCTCGTGACCACCAAGAAGGGCAGCAAGTCCGGCAAGATCCAGGTGAGCTTCGACGGCTACTACGGCTGGCAGAACCCGAACACCAACGGTGTCACCCCGCTGAACGCCAAGCAGTACATGGAAATCAACGACCTGGCCTACACCATCCAGGGCGCATCCACCTACGACTGGGCCGCGCTCATCCCGAAGCAGTACGCCCAGATCATGAACGGCACCTGGAACGGCACCAACTGGCTGGAAGAGACCACGGTCCACAACGCTCCGGTCAGCAACGCCTCCATCAACATCATGGGCGGCAGCGACATCTCCCGCTTTGCCATCGGTGTCAGCAATTTCTCCCAGACCGGTACCATCGGTTATCCCGCCACGCCGAAATATAACCGCTTCACGGTCCGCATGAACTCCGACTACTCCCTGATCCGCAAGAACAACCGCGACGTCCTGAAGCTCGGTGAAAACATCACCTTCACCAACACCTTCAAGAAGGGCGTCCAGATCGGCGGCATCTACGACAACAGCATCCGCACGCTCCTGGCCATGTCCCCGCTCCTCCCCGTCCGCAACGAAGAAGGCGGCTGGTACGAGTACAAGGACATCGTGGCCGACCAGTGGGACTTCAGCGCCGAGCTGGCCAACCCGCTCGCCCAGCTGGACTACGCCCGCAACAACCGCTACAACAAGGGTTATCGCCTGCAGACCAACTTCTTCCTGGAGTTCGTCCCGATCAAGGGCCTGACCTTCCGCTCCAGCTTCGGCTGGCAGTACAGCCACAGCGAGAGCCGCAGCTACGTGCCCGTCTATGAGCTGAGCACCAAGACCTCCAACCCGAACGACGACGTCAGCCAGAGCCAGTCCTACAGCATCCGCTGGTCCTGGGAGAACACCGTCAACTGGGTGAAGTCCTTCGGCGACCACAACCTCGATGTCCTGCTCGGACAGTCCATCGAGAAGTGGGGCTACGGCAACAGCCTGTCCGCCTCCAACTCCAACTCCCTGTTCCCGGGCTCCTTCGACCACGCCTACATCAGCAATGCGAACGTGATCGATCCGGCCTTCACGAGCATCAGCGGCAGCCCGAACAGCCAGGGCGCCCTGTCCTCCTTCTTCGGCCGTATCAACTACAACTACAAGGAAACCTACCTGCTCTCCGCGGTGCTCCGCGCCGACGGTTCTTCCAACTTCGCCCGCGGTCACCGCTGGGGTATCTTCCCCTCCGTCTCCGCCGGCTGGGTGGTTTCCAACGAGCCTTTCATGGACTTCAGCAAGGATTGGCTGAGCTTCTTCAAGCTCCGCGCCAGCTGGGGCCAGAACGGTAACTGCAACATCTCCGCGTTCCAGTACCTGGCGACCATCTCCCTCGGCGGCAACTACTATTTCAACGACAAGTCCGCCCCGGCCATCGGCGCCTACCCTGACATCCTGCCGAACCCGGACGTGAAGTGGGAGACTTCCGAGCAGCTCGACTTCGGCTTTGACGCCCGCTTCTTCCGCAGCCGCCTCGGCATTTCCTTCGACTGGTACAACAAGATGACCAAGGACTGGCTCGTCCAGGCCCCGGTGCTCCTCTCCTACGGCACCAACGCTCCGTACGTGAACGGCGGCGATATCCGTAACCGCGGTTACGAAATCCTCCTCTCCTGGAACGATTCCGTGAACAGCGACTTCTCCTACGGCATCTCCGCCACCTTCTCGCACAACAGCAACATGGTCACCCGTCTGGCCAACTCCGAGGGCATCCTCCATGGTCCGGAGAACGCCATCGCGCAGAACACCACCGAGCTCTACCGCGTGCAGGTCGGTTATCCGATCGGCTACTTCTGGGGCTACCAGATGGACGGTATCATCCAGAACGAGCAGCAGAAGCAGGACTACCTGAACAAGTACTTCGGCGGCGACGCCGGCAAGTCCCTCCAGAAGGACGCCATCCAGCCCGGTGACGTCATGTTCGTGGACCTCAACGGCGACGGCACGATCGACGTCAACGACAAGACCATGATCGGCGACCCGAACCCGGACTACAACGTGGGTCTGAGCATCAACCTCCAGTGGAAGGGCCTCGACTTCAGCCTCAACGGCTACGGCGCCTTCGGCCAGCAGGTTGCGAAGAGCTACCGTCAGTTCTCCGACCATCCGGACGACAACTACACTACCGACGTGTACACCAAGTACTGGAACGGCGAGGGCAGCACCAACCACTACCCGCGCTTCACCCACGGCAAGCACGTCAACATGTCCGAGCTTTCCCGCGTGTGGCTCGAGGATGCGGATTACTTCAAGATTTCCACCATCTCCCTCGGCTACGACCTCAAGCGCGTGGCGAAGTTCCTCCCCGTGCAGAAGTTCCGCGTGTACGTGACCGCCACCAACATGTTCACCTTCACCGGCTACACCGGTATGGATCCTGAGGTGGGCTTCGGCAACGGCGCCAGCTGGGCTTCCGGCATCGACAACGGTTACTACCCGTCCTCCCGCTCCTGGCAGATTGGTCTGAATGTCATCTTTTAATCCCTGAAGATCATGAAAAAGAATATACTTTATCTCATTGCGACGGCGGTGTGCCTGCTCCTGCTTGGAGGTTGCGACGACTTTTTGGATACGAAGAGCCTCACCAAGAAGGACACCTCCAACTTCCCGCTCAACGAGACGGACGCCACCCAGATGGTGAACGGCATCTATGTCATGCTGAACAACAACCTCGCCGATCCGGAAGAGGATCCGTTCTTCGTCTTCGATATCGCTTCCGACGACCGCCTCGGCGGCGGCAGCCAGAGTAACATCGGCGCCCAGGGCGTCGACCGCCTGATGAACTCCTACCTCAGCTGGATGGAACCGCTGTGGCTGTGCCGTTATGCCGGTATCAACCGCGCCAACAACGCGATTGAGACCATCGACAACGTGACGACCTGGAGCTCCCAGACCAAGAAGAACCAGCTCCTCTGCGAGATCTACTTCATGCGCGCGTTCTACTACTTCAACCTGGCCCAGATGTTCAACGGCGTTCCCCTCGTGCTCTCCACCAAGCCGGAGAACCTGCCGCGCAACACCCCCGAGGAGGTCTACGCCCAGATTGCTTCCGACCTGAAGAAGGCCATCGAAGTCGGTCCCAGCACGAAGTATCCCGACTTTGGCGACGGCCGCGCTTCCAAGTGGGCCGCCGAAGGCCTGATGGCCCGCGTGTGGCTGTTCTACACCGGCTTCTACAAGAAGTCCGAGCTGCCGCTCGCCGAGGGCGGTTCCATCTCGAAGTCCCAGGTGGCTTCCTGGCTGGAAGACTGCATCAAGAACAGCGGTTTCGGCCTGGTCAGCGACCAGCGCAACCTCTGGCCTTACACCAACCCCTACACCACCCCGGATTATCCTTACGCCAAGGAAAACGGTCTGAAGTGGGTCGGCGATGAGAACATCGAGAACATGTTCGCCGTCAAGATGGGCAACAAGGGTGACTACGACGGCGGCTACGGCGGCCAGATTCACCACAACCGTATCGTCGAGTTCTACAACCTCCGCAAGACCACGGCCGATGCTTTCCCGTTCTCCGTGCAGGGTTACTCCAACGGCCCCGTCTGCGAGAAGCTGTGGACCGACTGGGCTTCGGATCCCGACTACCAGGGTGACTACCGCCGCGAGGGCTCCATCTGCGACCGTCTTGTCGAGATGCCCAAGTACAAGGGTGACAAGGCCAAGGAAGTGGAGAACACCAACCTCTTCGCCAAGAAGTACGCCGGCGCCGAGGCTTGGAACGAGGATCACACCTCCCGCTACCTCAGCTATGGTGTCTACTACGGCAGTGAGAACAACCGTCAGCGCGGTCTGACCCAGTCCCTGGTGTGGCTGCGCTTCGCCGACGTGCTCCTGATGCACGCCGAGCTGACCGACGGCGCCGTCGTCTACAACGGCAAGAACGGCCTCAACGCCGTCCGCGCCCGCGCAGGCCTGGCCGACGTGACCTACAGCCTCGCCGCCCTGAAGAAAGAGCGCCGCTACGAACTCTGCTTCGAGGCCATCCGCTGGAACGACCTGCGCCGCTGGGGCGATGTCGCGGACATTGTCAAGAACCAGGTGGGCAACAAGATTCTCAACGAGCAGGGCAATGGCGAATACGCTTTCACCAACGACTTCATGCAGCGCTACCAGGACACCGACGGCGGTTTCTTCAAGATCCCCGAGTCCCAGGTCACGCTGTCCGAGGGCGTCCTCGAGCAGAATCCGGGCTGGGGCAAGGGCACCGACTGGGCCAAGGGCGACCTGCCTTACAGCTACAAATAGTCTTTCGGCTATTTCTCTGATCAATCAGGGCCGCGAATCCGTCGCGGCCCTGATTTTTTATGTTTTTGCACGATTTTTAAAAGTATGGTGTGTTTCTTCACGATTTTTTCAAAACATTCTTATAAATAACCATATCATTATTTAACATTTCTGAGTATTTGGACGGCGTCAGGCAGTTTTTTAGATTTGTGCAGCTTGACATTAGCAAGAAACTAATATCATACCAATCCTTTTTAACTAAAAACCAACGAAAATGCTTAAAAAACTGCTGAAAGTTGCTGGTATCTTGATGATCTTCAGCACTTTGCTGGGAGGCCTCTCCGCCTCCGCACAGTCGCAAGCCATCAGTGGTAAGGTGATCGACACCGGCGGTCAGCCGGTCATCGGCGCTGCCGTCATGATCCCCGGTACCACCAATGGCGCCACCACCGACCTGGACGGTAACTTCACCCTCCGCGTCGCGCCGGGCACTTCCCTCGAAGTTTCCTGCATCGGCTACGCCACGCAGCGCGTCACTGCCGCCAACGGCATGACCATCACGCTTGCAGACGACACCGAAATGCTGGAAGAGACCGTCGTCATCGGTTACGGCGTCCAGAAGAAGAGCGACCTGACCGGCTCCGTGGCTTCCGTCCGCGAGGCCGAGCTCCAGAACCGTTCGACTTCCGACGCTGCCGCCGCCCTCCAGGGCAAGGCCGCCGGTGTCCAGATCTTCAACGATTCCGGCGCCCCGGGCGAGGGGTCTTCGATCCGCGTCCGCGGTATCTCCTCCAACGGCAGCTCCGGCCTCGGCCCGCTCCTCATCGTTGACGGCCTGAAGGTGGACAAGATCGACTACCTCGATCCTTCCATGATCGAGTCCATGGAGGTCCTGAAGGACGCCGCCTCCGCCGCCATCTACGGTGCGCAGGCCGGTAACGGCGTCATCCTCATCACCACCAAGAACGGTGGCAACAACAAGAGCAAGGACGGCAACATCTTTTATAATTATAAGATCACCCTTTCCCAGCTCGGCCACCACGCCCAGGTCATGAATGCCGCGCAGTACATCGACTGGCAGCAGCAGCTCGGCAACCTCGGCTCCGTCGAGGACCTCATCGCGACCGGCGTGTGGGACGGCAAGACCGACACCAACTGGGCCGATGTCCTGTACGGGACGGGTATCACCCACAACCACACCTTCGGCGCCCAGGGCGGCAACGACCGCGGCTCCTACTTCGTCTCCCTCAACTACGTGGACGAAGACGGTATGGCACGCGGCAACACCGACACCTACAAGCGCTTCACGGCCCAGATCAATGCCGACTACAAGATCAAGTCCTGGTTCCAGGTCGGCACCAACACCTCCATCGAGCGCCGCAAGCAGCAGAAGATCGGCGAGCACTCCGAGTATGCCGGCAGCAGCGCCGGTCTGCTGGGCACCCTCGTCATCGACCCGCTCACCCCGGTCTATTACACCTACGACGAACTCACCAAGGACATGAAGAAATACGTGGACAACGGCGAGCGCAAGGTGTACGGCCCCGCCGACAACCCGAATCTGTACTACGCCGTCTCCAAGATCCTGGAAGGCGACGGTATCAACCCGCTCATCTATCGCGACCGCAACCAGAAGAAAGAAGAAGGCTGGCAGGTCCGCGGTACCGTCTATGCGAACCTCACCCCGGTCAAGGGCCTGGTGATCACCTCCCGCCTGGGCTATCGCATCAAGCAGAAATACGAAAGCAACTTCGAGGAGCCGTACCACGCCAACGCCAAGGCCTACTCTAAGACCTACTCGATCAGCGCCACCTCTTCGCAGGACTACTACTACCAGTGGGAGAACTTCGCCAACTACAACGTGACGATCGCCCAGAAGCACAGCCTCGGCGTCATGGCCGGCATGTCCTACACCTATTCCGACAGCCGCGGCGTCGGCGCCAGCCTCACCGGCGAGGATCCCCTCAAGGGCTATGCCGAGAACTTCCGCTACCTCTCCCAGGACAACGGTTCCGGCACCAAGGGCATCAGCGGCGGATCTCCGAGCCAGAGCGCACAGATTTCCTACTTCGGCCGTCTGATCTACAGCTACGACAACCGCTACAGCATCCAGGGCAACTTCCGTGCTGACGCCTTCGACTCCTCCAAGCTCTCGACCAAGAACCGCTGGGGCTACTTCCCCTCCGTGTCCGCCGGCTGGACCATCAGCAACGAGCGCTTCATCAAGGACAACGTCGGCAAGGACATCCTGAGCCTCCTGAAGATCCGCGGATCCTGGGGTGTCAACGGTAACATCGCCGTTCTCTCCGGCTACCCATGGTCCTCGGCCATTTCCTACAACAGCTCCAGCTACCAGTTCACCGATGCCGACACGGCCTCCCTGGGCTCCAAGCCTTCCGGCCTGGCCAATCCCGACCTGACCTGGGAGACCTCCGTCCAGACCGACCTCGGCCTCGACCTGCGCATGTTCAACAACCGCCTGACCTTCGGCCTGGACTGGTACAACAAGGACACCCGTGACCTGCTGGTCAGCGTCTCCCCGGTGGCCGAGGTGGGTATCAGCCGCCACACCGTGAACGCCGGTTCCGTCAACAACACCGGTTGGGAATTCGAACTCGGCTGGCAGGACAGCATCGGCGACTTCCACTACAGCATCAACGGCAACCTGTCCACCCTGAAGAACAAGGTGACCTACCTGGAGCCTACCGTGGGCCACCAGAAGGGTTCCGACTTCGGCAACATGAAGTTCTCCACCTGGTTCGAGACCGGCTACCCGGTCTGGTTCTTCCGCGGCTACCAGTACGCCGGCGTCAACGCCGAGAACGGCAAGCCCGACTACTACGCCGCCGACGGCAGCATCACCCAGGCTCCGGTCGATGCCGACATGGGCTACATGGGCAGCGCCCTCCCGCCCGTCAGCTTCGGTCTCACCCTGCACCTCGACTGGAAGGGTCTCGACTTCACCCTCTTCGGCACCGGCGCCGCCGGGCACCAGCTCATGCCTTGCGTGTACCGTGTGGACCACAGCCAGATCAACTCCCTGGTGTACTTCTACGAAGAGTGCGGCAAGTCCCTCCCGAAGATCGAGAACATCCTGACCAAGGAATTCTGGAGCTCTTCTGCCGTCGTCTTCCGTGGCGACTACTTCAAGATCAAGCAGATCCAGCTGGGCTACACCCTGCCCCAGAAGTGGACGAAGAAGATCATGATCAGCAACCTGCGCGTCTATGCCTCCATGGACGACTGGTTCGTCATCACCAAGTACCCGGGCTTCGATCCGGAGACCGCTTCCACCAGCTCTTCCAGCGGTATGGGCCTCGACAAGGGTTCCTATCCGAACTCGAGGAAACTGATGTTCGGTATCAATGTTTCTTTCTAATCTGATTCGAATATGAAAAAGTATATCATTTTAGGAGTGTCCGTTGCCCTGGCGCTGTTCGCCACCACCTCGTGCAACCAGAATCTGCTGAACATTCCGCAAAAAGGCGTCATCAACGATGAAGATTTCTACAAAACGGATGACGACGCACAGTCTGCCCTTACCGCCGTCTATGACGAATTCATCTCGTTGATCAACGCCCAGGGCAGCAACAATCCGGCCTGGAACGTCGTTGTCAACGCCCCGGGCGACGAACTCTACTGGGGCGGCGGCAAGAAGAACGGCTCCAGCTCCGGCGGCCAGGAAATCAACGAATTCCGCAACACCTTCGACAGCACCATCCCGCACATCCGCGTGGTTTACAAGGGTCTGTATTCCCTGATCTACAAGGCCAACCTCGTCCTGGACAACTTCTACGGCGAGACCGGCGAGAAGTGCGACACCCAGATCAAGAGGCAGTGCGTGGCCGAGGCCCGCGCGATCCGCGCCTGGGCCCACTTCAACGCGGCCGTCATCTGGGGCACCCCGCCGATGGTGGAGCACGTGCTGGCCAGCGACGCCCGTCCGACCAACTGCGACCACCAGGTCCTGATGGATTGGGTGATCTCCGAGTTCCAGGCCGCCCTGCCCGACCTGCAGCCCCGTAAAGGCAAGAACGACAAGAGCGGCGCCTTCCGGATGACTTCCGGCGCCTGCGAGGCCTTCCTCGGCAAGGCACAGGTCTTCAACAAGGACTGGGCCGGCGCCAAGACTTCCCTCAAGCACGTCATCGACTCCGGCAACTACGACCTGGTCCCCACCTCCGACCTGCTGAACATGTTCCACAAGGTCGGCGATGGCAACTGCGAGAAGGTGCTCGAGATGAACTACGTGTACAAGGACGGCCTCAGCGGCGTGAAATATCACTTCCAGCGCAACCAGGCCCTCTTCTTCCGCAACATCAAGGAATATCCGTCGGTGCTCATCCAGGCCGGCGACGGCTGGGGCAACAACGTCAGCCCGACCCAGAAGTTCATGGACGCCATCATGGCCCACGAGCCCAACTCCGCCCGCCGCAAAGCCTGGTTCGCCTCTTACGAGGAATGGCTCACCGAGTACCCTTACCCGCTGAAAGCCTCCACGGTGGAAGTCCCGGACGCCACCGGCAAGAAGAGCAAGGTTTCCTACAAGGCGGACGCCGACATGACCAAGGAAGAGAAACTCATGGACTACCGTCGCGGCCTGAACTGCGAGAAGTACGATGAGACCTACGCCAACTACGGCTACTACTTCATGAAACTGGCTCCCTGGAACTCCGACCTGATCCCGAACAACGCCACCGTCACCGAGGAGAACCGCATCATCATGCGTTACGCCGAGGTGCTCCTCCTCTACGCCGAAGCCTGCGCCATGAGCAATGACAGCGACGGCAGCGGCCTCAAGGCCCTGAACGACGTGGCCGAGCGCGCCGGCGCACCGCTCTACGACAAACTCACCATGGACAATGTCAAGCAGGAGAAATGGTTTGAGCTGTGCTGGGAAGGCACCCGCTTCTGGGACCTCGTCCGCTGGGGCGATGCCGCTACGGTGCTCGCCTGGAAGAGCCATGACAAGACCCCTTACCTCGGCGACGAGTACTACATCAAGGGATCCATGGGCAAGAAGACCTCCGGTCAGCCGCACAAGGCACGCATCTCCTTCATCGATGACGGCTGGGCCAAGAGCGGCGGCGGCTACCAGGCCGGCAAGCATGAGCTTTACCCGTTCCCGTTCGACGTGATCCAGATCAACCCCTGGAACGAAGAGACGAAAGAAGGTCTGAAGCAGAACCCGGGTTGGGAATAAACCGCCCGAAATCAAAACCCTTTTCGAGGGCCGTCCAGCAGGGCGGCCCTTTTAATTTCATTTCACACTTTCAAAAAAAAGTCGGGCATTCAAAAATAAGTCAGCCGTTTTTTGAAACTGCCTGAACCAGTTATGAATCAAATTGCACTTTTACTGATACGTGCCGATTTTGAATCCGACTATATTTGTCCGGGTTCAAAAACCACTAATTAGTTAGGTAGCACCAAAAAACAACTTTATATTCTAATCAAACCAATTTCCTTATGTTCAAAAAACTGCTGAAAGCTGCGAGTATCTTAATGATATTCAGCGCTTTATGGGGGGGTCT
Organism: Bacteroidales bacterium; assembly: GCA_017651225.1. Lineage (GTDB taxonomy): Bacteria > Bacteroidota > Bacteroidia > Bacteroidales > UBA932 > Cryptobacteroides. Next base: position 56,856 of record JAGCDF010000008.1, on the reverse strand, counting down.
TGAGGCCTCCGCCCAGAATCGTGCCATCAGCGGTCAGGTGATTGATGCCGGCAAGCAGCCGGTCATCGGCGCCGCCGTCATGATCCCCGGCACAAACACGGGTGCAACGACCGACCTGGATGGTAAATTCAGCATCCAAGTCGCGCCGGGCACCCAGCTCGAAGTCTCCTGCATCGGCTACTCGACGATCACCGTCTCCGCTGCCGAGGGCATGGTCATCACGCTCCAGGAAGACAACGAGATGCTCGAAGAGACCGTCGTCATCGGTTATGGTACCCAGAAGAAGAAACTCCTCACGGGTTCCACTATTAATATTACCGGTGAAGACATCCAGAAGCAGAACACCACCAACGCCGTTGGTGCTCTCTACAGCTCTGTTCCTGGTGTGAATATCGTCCAGTCCAGCGGTCTTCCGGGCGCCAGCTACAACATCACCGTCCGCGGTATCGGTACGACCGGCTCCGGTTCCGGTCCGCTCATCGTTATCGACGGTGTGGCCGGCGGCAACCTGGATGACCTCAACCCTGCCGATATCGAGTCCATCGACATCCTCAAGGATGCTGCCTCCGCCGCCATCTACGGTGCCCGCGCCGCCAACGGCGTCGTGCTCGTGACCACCCGCCAGGGCAAGATCGGCGAGAAGAAAGCGACCGTCACCTTCGACGCCTACATGGGCTTCCAGCAGCCGAACACCAACGGTGTGCGCGGTACCACCGCCACGGAGTACCTCGACCTGATCAGCAAGGCCGGCCTGCATGAGTTCGACAACATCGAGAACCTGATGCCCGTCCAGATGGGCTGGATCCGCAGCGGCAAGTGGGACGGTACCGACTGGTTCACCGAGTCCATCAACAAGAACGCCCCGACCAACAACCTGGTGGTGGGTGTGACCGGCGGCAGCGAGTCCGTCCGCTACTCCTTCAGCTTCTCCAAGTCCTATCAGGAAGGTACCCTGGGCGCCGTCAAGCCCCCCTTCTATGACAGAACGACCATCCGCGCCAATACAGACTTCACGGTCCTGCGCAAGAACAACCGCGACATCATCAAGCTCGGTGAGAACGCGACCATCTCCATCACGGATTCCCGCGACATGAGCACCAGCGGCCGTGGCAGCGATGTTTCCAACCTCCTGACCAAGACCCCGCTCCTCCCGGCTTACGACCTCGACGGCTCGATCTACACTTACGAAAAGCAGCTGCGCGACGGCTGGGATGCCCGCGACAACGAAGTCAACCTGCTCGAGCAGCAGAGCCTCAAGGAAAGCGAGGGCAAGAGTGTCCGCGTCCAGGGTAACGTTTACCTGGAGGTCAACCCGATCAAGGAACTCAAGCTCCGCACCGCCTTCGGTTTCCGCGCGAACGCCAGCTTCTCCCGTTCCTACACGCCGGCCTACCAGGTCACCGCTTCCGACTTCAAGGATTACGACAGCGTGAGCCAGAGCTCCAGCGTCTCCACCAACTGGACCTGGGAACTGACCGCGAACTACAAGAAGACCTTCGCCAGCGACCACACCGTGGAGGCCCTCCTCGGTACGTCCATCGAGGCCACCGGTTGGGGTATGAACCTCAACGGTACCCGTTCCAACACCAAGTTCGGCACCTGGGAGTCCGCCAACCTCGGCTCCGTCGAGGGTGCGCTGACCAGCGACGAGCACGCCAGCATGGGTGGCGGCAACACCATCCCTTACAACAGCCTGCTCTCCTTCTTCGGCCGTGTGAACTACAGCTACAAGGATAAATATATGGTCACGGCCATTGTCCGTGCCGATGGTTCCAGCAACTTCGCCAAGGGTCACCGCTGGGGTGTCTTCCCGTCCGTCTCCGCCGGTTGGGTCATCTCCTCCGAGCCCTGGATGCAGTCCACCAAGCAGTGGCTCAGCTTCCTGAAGATCCGCGGTAGCTGGGGTCAGAACGGTAACTGCCGTATCAGCAACTTCCAGTACACCGGTACGATCTCGATGAGCGGTCAGTATGACTTCTCTTACGACCAGACCAACCCGGTCACGGCTGCCTATCCCGACAACATCCCGAACCCCAAGCTCTCCTGGGAAACCTCCGAGCAGCTGGCCATCGGTTTCGACGCCCGCTTCTTCCGCAGCAAACTGGGTGTCATCTTCGACTGGTACCGCAAGGACACCAAGGACTGGCTGGTGACCCCGCCGTCCATGGGTATCCTCGGCGCCAACGCCGCCTCCATCAACGGTGGTGCTGTCCGCAACTCCGGTGTCGAGCTCAGCTTCACCTGGAACGACAGCATCGGTGACCTCCGCTACAGCCTCGGCATCAACGGTTCCTACAACAAGAACAACGTTCTCTACATCAACAACGCCGACGGTATCATCCACGGTGAGAAGAAGATCATCTCCGAGAACGTGGCCAAGGAAGACGGTTTCCGTGCCGAGCCCGGCAAGCCGATCGGTTACTTCCTGGGTATCGCCAGCGAAGGTATCTTCCAGAACCAGAAGCAGATCGACGACTACAACGCCAAGGGCTACGCCTTCATGAACGGTTACGACCTGGCCCAGCCGGGCGACGTGATCTGGATTGACCAGAACAAGGACGGCGTGTACGACGAGAAGGACTGCGTCGAGATCGGTAATCCTCACCCTGACTTCACCATGGGCTTCAGCATCAGCCTGCAGTGGAAGGGTATCGACTTCAGCATCAACGGTTCCGGCGCCTTTGGCCAGCAGGTGATGCAGAGCTACCGCCAGTTCGCTCTCCAGGATCTCCAGGGCTTCACCAACAACCTGGTGAACCGCTACTGGACCGGCGAGGGTTCCACCAACAAGTTCCCGCGCTACTCCTCCGGCTCGCACAACAACTTCAAGTGCAACAGCTACAACAGTGATATCTTCGTCCAGAATGCCGACTACGTCAAGTTCCGTAACATCACGCTCGGTTTTGACTTCAAGAAGGTGTTCAAGAAGATCCCCTTCCAGCAGCTCCGCATCTTCGTGACCGGCCAGAACCTCTTCACGATCACGGGCTACGACGGCATGGATCCGGAAGTCGGTACCGGCGCTCCGGGCTACAGCTGGTCCTCCGGCATCGACACTGGTTACTATCCTTCCCCGAAGGTTTACATGGCCGGCGTCAGCATTAAATTCTAATCGCGCAAGAATATGAAAAAGATATTACTTACTCTCATTGCCTGCCTTCTGGTGATCGTCAGCTGCGACAAGATCGACAGCCTGCTCGATACGAAGAACTACCAGAAAGCCGATACCTCCTCTTTCCCCCAGACGGAGAAAGATGCCGAGCAGCTCGTCAACTCGGCCTACTCTACGATGCATTCGCTCTACACCGGCAGTATTTTCCGCATCAACCTGTTCCGGCGCATGATTGCCAGTGACGACTACTACGGTGGCGGTTCCACGAGCTCCAAGGAGACCACGGCTGCCGACCGCCTGCTTGCTCCCTCCAGCGACGAGGACAACTCCCCGTGGAGAAGCTACTACAACGGCCTGTTCCGTTGCAACTTCGCGCTCGAGGCCATCTCCGCCATGGACGACGCGCTCTTCACGGGCGACAACAAGAACTGGTACCTGGGTCAGGCCTACTTCATGCGCGCTTTCTACCTCTGGGAGCTCGCTGAGCGCTATGAGACCTTCCCGCTGACGCTCTCCACGGAAGTGGAGAACATGCCCAAGGCTTCCGTCGATGATATCTACGCCGCGATTGCCAGCGACCTCACCAACGCCATCAATCTCATCCCTGCGAAGTATGGCTACTCCCGCGACAACAACCTGGCCGGCCGCGCCACGAAGTACGCCGCCGAGGCCCTCATGGGCCGTGTGTGGCTCTTCTACACGGGCTTCTACAAGAAGAACGACATGGCCGGCATCAGCAAGAACCAGGTGATCGCCTGGCTCGAGGACTGCGCCAACACCACGGTCTCCAAGTTCGACCTGGAAGATGATCCGCGCGAGCTCTGGCCGTACACCAACGAGTACTCCAGCGGTGTTGCTTACGGTGTCGATTTCGGCACCTATGCCAACGCCGAGGATCTCCACTGGGTGGGCAACCACAGCAAGGAGACGGTCTGGGGCGTTCACTTCTCCCTCACCGGCTCGGGCTACAACCGCCTTCCGGAGTGGATCGGCATGCGTAACTCCGCCCAGCGCCCGAACAAGGACAGCTATCCTTACGCCGCCGGCTCCAACGGCAACGCGCCGATCAACCCCATCGTGGTCAAGGAGTGGTTCGAGGATCCCGACTACGGCGCAGCCGACAAGCGCTTCTACGGCACCATCCTGGTCACCAACAAGAAGAAAGTCGCTACGGCCTACCCTTGGTTCACCGAGGATAAGGGTGCTTATGTCGAGCTCCCCAACTTCACGGGCCACGACAGCAAGGAGATTGAGCGTACCTGGTTCTATCCCAAGAAATACCAGGCTGTGGCCTGCTACGCCGACGGAACCAAGAGCAGCCTGCTCAACAACTTCTTCAATGCCGTCAACGGCGCTGTCTCCAACAACCCGAAGAGCGGCAACAAGAACGACGCGATCTACATCCGCTTCGCCGACGTGCTGCTCATGCTCGATGAGCTGAAGGAGACCACCACCGGCATGAACCGCCTCCGCGCCCGCGCCGGCCTGAAGCCTTACACTTCCTACTCGTTCGAGAGACTCCAGAAGGAGCGCCGCTACGAGTTCATGACCGAGGGTATGCGTTTCAACGACCTTCGCCGCTGGTATCCCGAGAACGCCGGCAAGATCATCATGGAGAACCAGGACGGTGGTTACATCGAGTACAAGGGCAAGCCGACCGTGTATCAGGAACTGACTGGCCGAGACTTCGCTTCCCGTTACGCGCAGACCCGCGGCTTCTGGATGATCCCGGAGACCCAGATCGGCCTGCAGGAAGGCCTGCTCACGCAGAACAAGGGTTACGAAGATGGAGACAGCTATCTCTTCGTCGACGGTGACCTCCCTTACGAGGGTAAATAATCCCCCGCTTTTGAAGAAGAGCCGCTCCCTCCCGGGGCGGCTCTTTTTCTTTCGGCTTTCCCGGAAAGATCGTATCTTTGCAGCATGATGGATTCCGACGAAAGATACATGCGAGAGGCCCTGCGCGAGGCGCAGGCGGCCGGGGCGGAAGACGAAGTGCCCATCGGCGCCGTCGTCGTGTGCCGCGGACGCATCATCGCGCGCGGGCACAACATGACCGAGCGCCTGCACGATCCCACGGCCCACGCCGAGATGATCGCGCTGACCGCCGCCACGGAAGCCCTGGCGGGCAAATACCTCGACGAGTGCACGCTGTACGTCACCGTGGAGCCCTGCCCCATGTGCGCCGCGGCGCTCTGCTGGGCGCAGCTCGGGCGCCTCGTCTGGGCCGCGCCCGACCCGCGGCGCGGCTACTCCCGCTTCTCGCCTTCCCTCCTCCATCCCCGCACCGAAGTCGCCTCCGGCCTGCTCGCGGAAGAATGCGGCACGCTGGTCTCCGATTATTTCAAAAGCAAAAGATAAATACTATCTTTGCACCCGGAATTGAGGTATGGTGTAATGGTAGCACTGCAGGTTTTGGTCCTGCCTGTTCTGGTTCGAATCCGGATACCTCAACGCAATGGCCGACATATCATGCCGGCCATTTTTGTTGAGGTATCGCTACCGCTTGCGGTTGGAATAGTTGTCCGTTTGGGAATGACAGTTGGGACACAGGAGCTGTAAATTCTCCACAGTATGGTTCTGATGATTCCCGTCAAGATGATGGATCTGAAACATTAACTCTCGCCCATTCCAGTCCCGGATACCACAAATCTCACAATGGGCATCACCATGTAATATGCGTCGAATATATTCACGCTTCAGATTCATCGTCTTAATCTGAGCACCATATTTAAAAATCTCCTCGGGCAATCTATTAACTAGTTTTCGTTTATAGTGTCGCCCATTTCGGGTCTTGGCCAAACGATAATCAAAATGAGAGATATCCAAATTATACTCAGCCACTTTCCCTTTAAGGGTCCGGTAGTTACCCCCTATCTTAGGGACTGCCAATTTATCCAGACAGTCAAACCAGCAATTCGCTTCAGCAACTGCTTTCTCAACCCTTTCTCTTGACCAATCATACTTTTTCATTTGGCTCTCTCCTTTATTTCAAAAGTAGTCAAAAAAGGCGACAAATCCAATCCAGTTTTCTATCTTTTCCCCCCAGAATTTCCTCTAGACTCGAAAAGGACCAAAAGCGATGCGACCCCCGGCTGCTCAGCCAGGGGTCGCATCGAAAAACGCCATTATCGGTGCCAGCCGCCTAATCAAAAGGGCATGTAATACTCTTCGTCCGTTAAGTCCCTGACCAGGTTGAGCCCGTTTTCGAAGGTGAAGGTAAACGGAGCAAAATCGTGGGAGCAGCTATAGTCGAAAGTGTATTCCTGCCCGGTCTGAAGGCCGGTCACTGTCGAGGACATTTTCTCTACCCTGCAGATGCAGTCTGCACTCGGACCATCTTTTTCATAGACGTTGTAATGGATGACATTCCCCTCGATGGTGACATCGCAGGCAAGTCCGTATTCCTTGATGGAACAATTCATCCATGCGTTCGTGCGGGTCACCAGCAAGTCACCGTCAACGTATTGCAGGGTCAGCAGGGATGTGACCTCGTCAAACGGTGTGTCCTCCACATCGGCCTTTGTCCCGGTGGAGCAGCCCGTATGTGTGAAATCCTTGTTGCGGGACACTCCGATCATGCCGCATCCTGCACAACATGACAGGACAAGCAACATTAATACAATTCTTCTCATAATGTTCTGTATTTCAGTTAATAGATTTTATTCTGACCTTCGCGCCAGAGGTCGATCAATGTATCATCAATGTGGTAGGTGCATACGACCAGGTCGTGCCGAACCTTCTTCCCCTCCACCATTTCCACCACCTCGAACTCCTCCCTTTTTTCGAAATGCTCAAAGAAACGCTTCGACCAGGCATCTTCTATACAGTTCATCCTCCGCCATTCTGTCCCGCTGCGAGCAGCACCTGGCCAGCGCCTGCTCGTCCAGTTCTCTATACACTCACTTCCTGATTCATTCCATAATTCGTTTCTGCCCTATAAACACACATTTCCCCGAAATGCGTCCCGTCAGGACAGTAAAACTTGTACCACGGACCCGAAAAGGGCCAAAAACGGCGCCGACCCTGGTTTTGAAAGCAGGGTCGGCGCCAATTAACGTCATTTTCGGCGCCGAGATCCCGGGTCATCCTTCGACAATCTCAGGATCCGCCCGGGATGACGAAGATCCTTCGGCAGGCTCAGGATACCGACCTAAAAGACCAGCAGGAAGAGGCCGGCGGCGAGGGCGGCGCCGACAACCGGGCCGGCGACGGGAATCCAGCTGTAGCTCCAGCCGCTGTCGCGCTTGCCCGCGATGGGCAGCACCGCGTGGGCGCAGCGCGGGGCGAGGTCGCGCGCCGGGTTGATGGCGTAGCCCGTGGCGCCGCCCAGCGACATGCCGATCGACATAATCAGGCAGGTGACGGGGAGGGAGCCGATCGAACCCGTGGAGGCGTTCACGCCCGCGACGGAGAAGGCGTTGCCGTTCGTGCCAAGCGCCAGGATGACGAACACCAGCAGGCAGGAGGCGATGACCTCGCAGAGGAAGTTGCGCCAGTTGTTGGCGATGGCCGGCATCGTGCAGAAGGTGCCGAGGATGGTGTCCGGCTGGTCGGCCGTGGCCTTGTAATGATCTTTATAGAATACCCACACGAGCACGGCGCCCGCGAAGCCGCCCAGCATCTGGGCGACGATGTAGCCGGCGACGGAAGCCCAGGGGAAGGTGCCCGCGAGGGCGAGGCCCAGGGTGACGACGGGATTGAGGTGCGCGCCGGACACCGGTCCGGCGATGAGTACGCCGATCATCACGGCGAAGCCCCAGCCGAGGGTGATGACCACCCAGCCGGCGCCTTTCGCCTTGGAATGGTTGAGGGAGGAGGCGGCGCAGACGCCGTCGCCGAGCAGTATGAGCACGAGCGTGCCGATGAATTCGAAGATGTATTGTTGCATAGTCTAAAGGATTAGCGGGTTAAGGTACGGCTGATGGCATCCTTCCAGCCCTGCTTGAGCGGGTCCATGTTGGTGTCGGACGGAGCGAAGGTGCGCTCTGCCTGCCACTGGGCGCGGATTTCGCCGAGCGAGCCCCAGTAGCCGACGGCGAGGCCGGCGAGGTAGCAGGCGCCCATGGCGGTGGTCTCCGTGATCTGCGGGCGGATGACGGCGGTGCCCAGGATGTCGGCCTGGAACTGCATCATCAGGTTGTTGCGCGAGGCGCCGCCGTCGACCTTGAGCTCAGCGAGGCGCACGCCCGCGTCGCGCTCCATCGCGCCCACGATGTCCATCGTCTGGAAGGCGATACCTTCCAGCGTGGCGCGGGCGATGTGGGCGGCCGTGACGCCGCGCGTGATGCCGCAGATGACGCCCTGTGCGTGCTGGTCCCAGTACGGGGCGCCCAGGCCCGTCATGGCCGGCACGAAATAGACGCCGCCGTTGTCAGGAACGCTGGCGGCCAGCGCTTCGATTTCCGCCGACGAGCGGATGATGCCGAGCCCGTCGCGGAGCCACTGCACGGCGCTGCCGCCCACGAAAATGGAGCCTTCGAGCGCGTAGTTGACCGTATCGCCGATTTTCCATGCGACGGTGGTCAGCAGGTTGTTGCGGGAAAGGATGGGCTTCTCGCCCGTATTCATCAGCAGGAAGCAGCCTGTGCCGTAGGTGTTCTTCACGGAGCCGGGCGTGGTGCACATCTGCCCGAACAGGGCGGCCTGCTGGTCGCCGGCGATACCGGCGATGGGAACTGCATGCGCGAAGATCGTCGTCTTCGTTTTGCCGTAGACCTCGGAAGAGGAGCAGACGCGCGGCATCATCGAAAGCGGCACGCCGAGCAGGTCCAGCAGCTCCTGGTCCCACTCCAGCGTGTTGATATTGAACAACATCGTGCGCGAAGCGTTGGACACGTCCGTGACATGCACCTCGCCCTTGGTCAGCTGCCAGACGAGCCAGCTGTCCACCGTGCCGAAACGCAGCCGACCGGCTGCCGCCTTCTGCCGGGCGCCCGGGACGTTGTCCAGGATCCACTTGATCTTGGTGCCGGAGAAGTAGGCGTCGATGATGAGGCCGGTCTTCTCGCGGATCTTGTCCACGAGTCCCTGCGCCTTCAGCACGTCACAGAACTCAGACGTGCGACGGTCCTGCCAGACGATGGCGTTGTAGACCGGCGCACCCGTTTCGGCGTCCCAGACGATGGTCGTCTCCCGCTGGTTGGTGATGCCGATGGCGGCGAGGTTCTTGCCGTTGATGCCGATGCGGGTGATGGCTTCGGCAATCACGGCCGCCTCGGACGACCAGATCTCCATAGGGTTGTGCTCCACCCAGCCGGGCTGGGGGAAGTATTGCGTAAACTCCTGCTGGGCCGTGGAGCAGATGTTGCCACGGTGGTCGAAAACGATGGCGCGGGAGGAACTGGTCCCCTGGTCGAGCGCCAGGATGTATTGGTTCATGATATCGTAGGTAAAGGTTATCAGTCATACAAAGATAACAACAAAAACGGAGGAAAAGGAATTATTTGCTATCTTTGTCCGAGTTAACCATCATTATTTGCAATGAAAAGACTGATCTCGCTCGCGCTGCTCCTCGCAGCTGTCTGCTCCGCTTCCGCTCAGGAAGAAATCAGGAAAACCGGTCTCAACTTCGGCCCGCTGCCCGCGGTCAGCTACTCTTCCGACCTCGGCTTCCAGTATGGCGCCCTGTTGGACATCTATCAATACGGAGACGGTACCGTCTATCCCGATTATCTTTGGAAGATCAACGTGGAGGCCTCCCGCTACACCAAGGGCAACTCGGTGCTCCACGCCTATTTCGACAGCAAGTCCCTGATCCGGGGTCTGCGCGTTTCCGCCGACCTGACGTATCTGGGCAACAAGACGACCAACTTCTACGGCTTCAACGGCGCCGCCGCCCTGTTCGTCCCGGACCTGAACAAGATCGTGGACGGCCACGGTTTCTACCTGATGCGGCGCGATGACCTCCGCTTCGAGCTCACGGCGCAGGGCCGGATCGGCTCCGGCCATTGGGGCTGGGTCGCCGGCATCGCCTTCAACAGCTACAAGACGGGGCACGCCGTCAACAAGAGCCTGGATATCAACAGCGACTATTCCCTCTACGACCTCTATGTCAACTACGGCATCATCCCGGTGGAGGAAGCCTATGGCGGCAATCATCTTGACATCAAGCTCGGCGTTGTCTTCGACACGCGCGACCATGAGAACAACCCCACGCGCGGTACCAACATCGAGGCCTTCCTGTTCGGCTCGCCGGACTTCCTGAACGGCAAGCGTACTTACCGCAACGACTACCTCAAGCTGGCCATCCACTTCCGCCAGTTCTTTCCGCTGGGCGACCGCGTCGTGTTCGGTGCGCACCTGGTCTTCCAGGGCTTACTCGCCGGCAATGCGCCCTTCTATTCGCTGCAGACCATCCAGCCGGTCAACCGCAAGAACGTCATTACCGACGGCCTGGGCTCCTACAGCACGTTCCGCGGTACGGTAGCGAACCGTCTGCAGGGCAACAGCTACCTCTGGGCCAATTTCGAATTCCGTTGCACCCTGGCCAAGTTCCGTTGGATCAACCAGAACTGGGCCATCGCCCTGAACCCGTTCTTCGATATGGGCATGGTCGTGGTGCCTTACCGGCTGGAGCAGATGAAGGGGCTGGGCCAGGATCTGAAAGACTTCCCGGTCGCTTCCGCGGGCGGCAAGGATTACTTCGCCTCCGACTTCTACACCGGCCGCACGGACGGGCTCCACACGAGCGCCGGTCTCGGCCTGCACGTCATCATGAACCAGAATTTCAACATTGCCTTCGAGTTCGGCAAATCCTTCTTTGACGGATATCGTTTCGGCTGGAAGAACAATGACGGTTCCGGTATCGGCATGAGGATCGGCCTGAACTACATCTTCTAGCCCATAGAAAAAAGGCTTGCCGTGCGTTGGCGTTGTGGAGGGCGGTGTTACCGCTTCTCCTGTTTGAGCGTCAGGCCCATGAAAACGATGGCGAGGATGCAGGCGGCGATGAGCAGGATGAAGGTCACGCTCCAGCCTGCGGTCTGCGCGACCCAGCCGATGACGGTGTTGGCGAGGATGAAGGTCCCCAGGAAATAGCCGAAGAAGCCGGTCAGGCCGGCGGCCGTGCCGGCGGCGTTCTTCGGCGCCAGGTCGAGCGCCTGCACGCCGATCAGCATCACCGGCCCGTAAATAAAGAACCCGATGCCGATCAGGCTGATGATCACGATGGTGAGATTGTCCAGATTGAGCCAGTACAGCACGATGAACACCAGCACCAGCGCCATGAAGAGCATCGTGGGCATGGCCCGGCGGCCGTGGAAAAGCTTGTCGGAGAGCCAGCCGCAGAGGAGCGTGCCCGGAATGGCCGCGAACTCATAGGCGAAATAGGCCCAGCCGGCACTCTTGAGGTCGATCCCCTTCTCCGTCAGGATGGTCGGCGCCCAGTCCAGGCAGCCGTAGCGCACCATGTACACAAAGGCGTTCGACAGGGCGATGAACCACAGGAAACGGTTGTTGAGCACGTGCTGGAAGAGAATCTCCTTCGTGGAGAGCGTCTCCTCGTGCTTCTCGGAATAATTCTTCGGATAATCGTTGCGCCAGGACTCCACGGACGGCAGGCCGCAGGACTGCGGCGTGTCGCGCAGGAGCACGTAGGCGAGCAGCGCGATGAAGAGCGCGACCGCGGCCGGGAAGGCGAAGGTACCGATCAGGAAGTACAGCTCCTCATGCGAACCGTAGAACCAGCTGCCGAACCAGGCGGCGCCGTACGTGGCCATCGGCCCCACCAGGGCGCCGCCCACGTTGTGCGCGCAATTCCAGATGCTCATCATCGTGCCGCGCTCGCCCGGCGAGAACCAGTGCGTCATCACGCGGCCGCAGGGCGGCCAGCCCATGCCGTTGAACCAGCCCACGAGGCAGTTCAGCACGCCCATCACCACGATGGCGAGGGCCTTGTGCTCCGCGCCGATCCACTGGATCGGGACGATCATGAAGCACATCGAAATGGCCGTCAGGATGAGCCCCAGGGGCAGGAATACCCGCGCGTTGGAGCGGTCGGACACGCTGCCCATCAGGAACTTGGACAGGGCGTAGGCCGCGGCGTTCAGGCCCAGCACGAAGCCCAGCTCCGTCTTCTCGAAGCCGAGCGGCGCCATGGCCGGGATGGCCATCGAGAGGTTCTTGCGGACCAGGTAGAATCCGGCGTAGCCGATGAAGGCGCCCAGGAAGACCTGCAGGCGCAGCCGCTTGTACTTGGCATCGGCCTCGGGGCCGGTTTCGGCCGGCTTGTAGGCCGGCTGCTTGAGGAACGGGAGCATACTATCTGACGGTTTGAATCAGGACATCGGGATAATTGGAGATGATGGCCTCGACGCCGCAGTCGACCAGGCGCCGCATCTCGGCCGGGTCGTCCACCGTCCAGGGGACGACGCCGATGCCGTGCGCGTGGCACCAGGCCACGTTCTCCGGCGTCACGACGCTGGACTCCGGGCTCCACCACCGCGGGATGAAATCCAGGTTCTGCAGCAGCGCCTCGATGTCGCCGCCGTCGTAGTCCTCCGTCAAGTAGGAGAGCGTGAGCTCCGGCCACGTCGCGTGCATGTAGTTCAGCGCGCGCGTGTCGAAGCACTGGACGATCAGGCGGCTGCCCAGGTTCTTGGAGAGCAGCAGCGGCACGCAGGTGTCGCAGAAGACATGGTACTCGGGCCAGAGCGTCCCCTCCCCTTCACCGGGCCAGGACTTGATCTCGATGTTGTAGTTCACCGGCGTCTTGGCGTAGCCTTCGGCGAAATCGATCAGCTCGGACGCCAGCGGCTTGCTGACGGCCATCTTCACCTGGCCGGGCCAGCGCTCCACGAAGCGCTGCCCCACGTCGTATTTCGCGATGCTGTCGTAGGGCATCGTGTAGAGGTATTCCTTCGGATCTTCCTCCTGGATCAGCGTGCCGTCGGGGCGCGTCGAATAGCGCGGATGGAAGTGGTTGTCGTGCGAGACCACCACCTGCCCGTCCTGCGAGAGATGCAGGTCGAACTCGAGGGTGTTCACGCCCAGGTCGAGGGCATTTTGCATCGCGGGGATGGTATTCTCGGGCATCAGGCCCGCGCCGCCGCGGTGCGCCTGCACGTCGATGGCGGGTTTGGACTGGCAGGCCGCCAGGATAACCAGGGGGACTAGGAAAAGACGTTTCATAAGATGGCGTCAGCTAGGATGGATATCGGGTTCTGCACGGAATAGCCCGTGGACATCTCGATCTGCCACTTGCAGGTCTCGCAGTCGCAGGCGACGACCTCGGGATCCACGGCGCGTATCTGCTCGAAGAGCGGCGCGCCGATGGCCTGCGAGGCCTCGTAGTTCTCTTTCTTGAAGCCGTAGGTGCCGGCGATGCCGCAGCAGGCGGAGTCCAGCAGCGTGAACTCCACGCCCGGAATCATCCGGAGCAGGCGCTCGGAGAAGACGCCCCAGCCCAGGCGCTCCATGTGGCAGGGCACGTGGTAGGCCACCTTCTTGTGGTAGTTGGGCTTGAAGCGCAGCGTGGCGCCGGCCTCCAGTCGCTCGAAGACGAAGCGCGTGGCCATCTGGATGGCGTCGCGCACGTCGGCGTTGTCCACGCCCAACAGGTTGGGATACTCGTTGCGCAGGGTCATCGTGCAGCTCGAAGAGGTGGTCAGCACCTTCATGCCCTTGTCCGCGCCCGCCTTGCGCAGGGCGGCCAGGTTCCGCTCCGCGTTCTTCTTCGCCCGGGCGGACATGCCGTTGGTGATCATCGCGATGCCGCAGCACTTCTCCCCGTCCAGCAGCTGGACGCCCACACCCAGCGCGTTCATCACCTTGACCAGGTCTTTGCCGAGCTGGGGGTAGTTGTAGTTGACGTAGCAGCCGTGGAAGTAGGCCACCTGCTCGAGGTACATGGCCTGCTCCTTCGCGCGGCGCTTCAGCCAGCACTCGAAACTCCGGCCGCTGTATTTCGGGAACACGCGCCGGTGGTCCACCTGCAGGGTGGCGTCCAGCACGCTGCGCGTCAGCCCCAGGCTGGTCACGCCGTTGACCACCGGCGCGAGCGGCCGGGCCAGCGTGCCCATCAGGTCGGTGGAGGCGAGGATGCGGTCGCGCAGCTTCGGCGCCGACCGGTCATATTTGATGCGCGCGGATTGGATCAGCTCGGCCACGTCCACGCCGGACGGGCAGGCCACTTCGCAGCGCTTGCAGTTCATGCAGTATTTCAGCGCATAGTGGAAGAAGTACGGATCCTTGAGGCGGAGCCGCTCTCCGTCCGGGCCGGCCTGCTTGGGGCCGGGATAGCGGGGATTCACCTGGAGCACGGGGCAGTAGACCGTGCACACGGTGCACTTCATGCACTCCTCGAAGTTGTGCTTGCTGCTGGTCTTTTCTTGGTGTCTCATAGGCTTTCCAGGATTTCATCAACGGCGAGGAAGGCGCTGCGGATCGCGAGTCCGGCACCGCTGCCCAGTTCGGGGCGCGTGCCGCCCAGCACGGAGCCGATGGCGTACAGGTTCTCCCGGGGCGTTCCGTCCACGAGCGGATGCAGCGCCGCGTCGGTCTTGACGCCGTACTGCATGTACGGCTGGTCGCCGGCGAACTCCTCGTTGTACCAGGCGTTGCGGTCCTCGTCAAAGTCCACGTCCACGCCGAAGACCGGCTCCCAGACGCGGAACGGATTGGACCGCAGGCCCTTGGAGAAGAAGCCGCCGGAAGCGAGGATGAAGTGCGACGCCTCCAGGGCGTGATTGTCCAGGTTGTGCGTCCGGATGCTCAGGACCTTGTTGCCCTCCACCTGCGCGTCGAGCGCTTCGTCGCCGCTCAGGTAGGTGCCGCCGAGCACTTCGTAGCGGCGCTTGAGGAGCCGCTGCGTGCGGATGCCCGGGATGGACGGGGGCATCGTGCCGGCGAAGACCACGCGCGCGGGAATCTCCTGGCGGAGGTGCTCCGGCACGGAGGCATCCTGCAGGCCGCACAGCTGCGGGAGGATCACGGCGTCCTCGTCCTTGATCAGCAGGCGGATCTGCTGGACGATCTTCTTCCAGTCGCGATCCACCAGGCGCGCCAGCTGGACCGAGCGCCGCTCCACGGAGCCGTCCTGCAGCTCTTCCGGCAGGTCCAGCGAGCACAGGCGGCACTGGATGCCCTGCTTCTCCAGGCCCTCCGCGAGGAAGGCGGAGAAGTAGTCCAGGTAGCCCGGCACGCAGGCGATCAGCGCCTTGTCGGCGAATTTCGCCTCGGGGAAAAGGCTGATATCCTCCAGCGAGAGCGTCGCCTCGCGGAAGGTGCCCAGCGGCGTCAGGCGCACGCCGGGATTGTAATGCACATGGATGCCGGCCCCCGCGAAGAGCGCGGTGAGCCGCTCCGGCGCCTCCTGCATCGACTCGAAGCAGCCGGAGAAGAAATGCAGGGCGTTCTGCCCGGTGCTGACGATGGCGGAGCTGCGGCCTGCCTGCTGCAGGCTGATGCCGGCTACGAGGCCGGCCAGGCCGCCGCCGATGATGACAGTATCGAATCTCATAGGCCCAGAACGTGTTTATAGACCCACTGCGTGTATTCCGCTTCGCGGAGCGATTCGCCCCAGCCAATGGGGAAATTGCCCTTCCAGCGCTCGCCCATGAACTTGAGCAGGTCGGCGCGCTCGCGCTCGGCGCAATCCTGCGCCTTCGCCAGCAGGCCCGCCGCCCGGCAGGCGCAGAATTCGCCCTGACAGGTGCCCATGCCGACGCGGGTGCGGCGGCGCAGGTCCGTCAGCGACGACACGCCCATGCGCTCGAAGGCGTTGTTGACTTCCCAGACCGGCACTTCCTCGCACTCGCAGACGAGCGCTTCGTCCTGCCGGCTGCGTTTCGGCATCTCGGACACCACGGAGCCCAGGCGGGCCGTGGCGGCCTTCTGCGCCGTCGAAGGGGCCTCCCAGATTTCACGGGCCACTTCTTCGTAGCTGCGCCCGGCGGAGCCGATCAGCGGCGTGACGGCCGTCTCGCAGGCCTTGTTCACGCCCAGCTTGCGGCAGACCACATCCGTGGCCTGCTCCGCCATCTGGCGGTAGGTCGTCAGCTTGCCGCCCGTGATGGTCACGAAGCCCTTCAGGCCGTCGCGCGTCTCATGGTCCAGGCAGACGATGCCGCGGGAGATGTTGCGCCCCGTGGGGTCGTTGTCGTCGCTCACCAGCGGGCGAACGCCCGCGAACGCACGCAGGATGCGGGTCTCGGACAGGGCCGGCGTCAGCTTGGCGCCCTCGGTGACCAGGAGCGTCACCTCATCCGGCGTCACGGACACCTTGTGGCAGTTCTCCAGCGGGATGCGCGTGGAGGTCGTGCCGATGATGCAGACCGTGTCGCCCGGCACGAGGATATCGGCGTTCGAGGGCTTGCGGCAGCGGTTGATGACCATGTTGTTCACGCGGTGGGCGAAAATCAGCAGGGCGCCCTTGGAGGGATACATCCCCACCTGCACCCCGGCCATCTGCGCGACTTCCTGCCCCCAGACGCCGCAGGCGTTCACCACGACCGGCGCGTAATAATCCGTCTCGCGGCCCGTCTGGACGCTGCGCGTGTGCACACCCCGGATGGTGTCGCCCTCGCGGATGAAGCCGGTCACTTCCGTGCGCAGGCGCACCTGGGCGCCGCGCAGCTTCGCGTCGAGCATGTTGGAGGCGCACAGGCGGAACGGGTCCACGCTGGCGTCCGGCACGCGCACCGCGCCGATGAGGTCCGGGTTGACGGAAGGCTCCATCTCGCGGGCCAGTTTCGGGTCGATGATTTCCGCGCCGATGCCCGCCTTGCGGCAGGCTTCGACGAAGGTATTCTGATAGGAAAGGTCATCTTCCGGGAGGGTGATGAACAGGCCGTTGGTGGGCTCGATGCAGTGCGCCGCGATGCGCCGGAGGATCTGGTTCTCCACGATGCACTCGGCTGCCGACTCGGGGTCGTTCACGGCATAGCGGGCGCCGGAGTGCAGCAGGCCGTGGTTACGGCCGCTGGCGCCCGTCGCGATGTCGGCGCGCTCAATCAGCAACGCGCGCAGGCCGCGCATGGCACAGTCGCGCATCGTTCCCGCCCCCACGACGCCGCCGCCCAGGATGATGACGTCAAATTCTCTAGGATCCATTCTATATTACTATTCCTGCAAATTTACGAAAACTTCGTTATCTTTGCAGGCACTGCAACCACATATTGCAACAAATTAGACCCTTTTCCGAATTATGAAAAAAAATTTCATCCAGCTTTTCGCCGTCCTCTTAACCATTCTGGCCCTCAGCGGCTGCAGCGCAGGAAAGTATATGTCCCGCTACGCCCTCACGCCCACCCCGCACGGCGTCGAAGACATCGAGCGCACCCGCCACAAGGCGGACTCCCTCAAGCCCGGCAGCACGGCCTGGTACGACTCCCTCAAGGTGGCCGGCCTCCTGAAGGACACCACCATCGTGGGCTACCGCGACTTCAAGGTGCACGCCTGCTACGTGCCCGCGAAGGATCCCGCCAGCGCCCAGGGCACGGCCATCGTCGTGCACGGCTACAAGGACAACCACATCGTCTTCCTGTACCTGGTGCGCATGTACCGCGACGAGTTCAACTACAACGTCCTATTCCCGGACCTGCAGTACCACGGCTATTCCGAGGGCGACCACATCCAGATGGGCTGGTACGACCGGCTCGACATCGAGAAATGGATCCCGGTCGCGCACGACATCTTCCAGGATGATTTCATGGTGCTCCACGGTGTGTCCATGGGCGCCGCCACGGTCATGATGACCAGCGGCGATCCGCTCCCCGACTATGTCCGCTGCTTCGTGGAAGACTGCGGCTACGCTTCCGTCATCGAGCAGTTCAACCACAACCGCCGGCAGGAATTCTGGTTCATCCCGCCCGATGTGCTCCAGAGCGCCAGCCTCGTGACCAAGAGAAAGTACGGCTGGGGCTTCTGGGAGGCGTCCTCCGTCAAGCAGCTCGCCAAGTGCGACCGCCCGATGCTCTTCATCCACGGCGACGCCGACGACTTCGTTCCCTTCAAACACCTGCAGCTTAACTACGACGCCAAGGTCAACGGCTACAAGGAGATGTGGGTCGCCCCCGGCGCCGTCCACGCCAACTCCTACGCCAAGTACCCCGAAGAGTACACCCGCCGCGTCCGCGACTTCCTCGCGAAAGTCAAACAGATGTACTAGTACCGTCATCCCCGACCTGATCGGGGATCTCATTCCCTACTGCGAGTAGCCTGCATATATTTAGCAGGCTATTTGCACTCGGTGCTTCCGGCAGAGCCTGTGGGGCTGCAGCCATCCAAGCAAAAAATGCTTGTCTGCCTGCACCCCACAGTCTTTTCTGCCTCCAGCACCCGCGGCAGCCGCTCCCACCGCACGGCCCACGCACACCCCCCGACAGCACGGGCAAACGGGCGCGGGCCCTCGCACATCCTCCCCATCGGCTGCCGCAAATATCGTCTAACTGTGGGTAGTTTCCCCCACAGTTGCAGCATGTAGGGGAGAGGAAGTGCGGTAGACGTCCCGGAAAGTGGGACGTCTACCGCAAAAAAGGCCGATTTTGCGGTAGACCTGCAAGATTTAGGGACGTCTACCGCACTTGATGAATGGATACTTCCGAATTAATATCCGCAGAATTCCTTCAGCAGGGCGCCGTGGTGTCCAGGGAGGATGATGTGGTGGTTGCCGATGGGCTGCGTCAGGAAATAGCGCGCGTCGGCGGGCTGCAGCTGCAGGACCACCTGCGTGCGGCACAGGTGCTGCTCATACTGATTGCGCACCAGCGTTCCTTCTGCAACGAAGTGCCGCTGGAGGTCGCCGGAGACCTTGAAAACGGTCACGGGACCCTCCGGCAGTTCACCGTGGATGCCGACACCGATGCCGGATTCGAAATGGGTGTCGAGGGTCCAGTCCCGGACCATATTGAACGGCACGGTGCAATGGGCGAACAGCATTTCCCCGCTTTCGGGGTCGATGCGGGCCGGGTTGGCCTGGAAGCCCGTCCGGCCGGTCAAGGCCTGGGCAATCATCATGGACAGCAACGCCGGGACGTCGCCCTCGCAGGCGGCGGGGATGCCGTCGGCGTTGCACTGCGCCAGGGCCAGGCAGCCGGTGTTGCCGACAGCGGTCAGCAGATCGAAGCAGCGCAGGGTGAAGGCACCCAGTCCGTGGCGCTGCACCAGCGTCCGAAGGGCGTGGCTGATGCGGCTCGCTCCAGCCCAGGCGCTGCGAACATCGCGCGCCATCGAGACCGGCTCCGGCAGCGGATCGGCGGGCGCCTTTTCGATTTCCGCCAGCAGCTCCTCCATCGGGATATCCAACCGCACCAGGCCGAGCTTTTCCGACAGCGTGCCCGCATCCGCCTGGCTGGCGATGAGCCAGTCCGACGGCGCGCCGACCACGCCGAGGCGCGTGCCGCGCAGCTTTTCACGCGCGGCGGCAACCGCCTCGAGGGCCTGGATGCGGCGGCGCAGGTAGTCTATACTTCCGTGTAAAACTTCCCCCTGCAGGCCTTGCTGCTGCAGGTAGGACAGAATCTCCAGCGAGGCCGCGAGCGAATTGCTCTGGCCGGACGTGAGCAGCAGGAAATGCTTCACGCCGCGCTCCAGCAGGCCCGGGAGCAGCTGCTTGAAGATGCCCTCGGCGCCGCCCGTTCGCACATAGATCAGGTCGAGCGCGTGCGTGCCGAAATCGGAGAAATCCGCCCCGCGCATCTCATATCCGCCGTCGGGGAAGATACCCCCGAGAAAGGCGTCGCTGAGCCGGGCCACCGATGCTTCATCGTGCAGGCCCGAGGTGATGGTATAGATTGCCGTCATAATCATGAGTTGTTTATAGCATACACGCCCAACCAAATTTGCGGGCAATCTCTTTGAGCAGGTTTTTGTCCTTTACAGGAATGGTTACGGAGACGGTTTCCCTGCGGTTGTCCCGTTCGGCAATATGGGCTGAATCCAGATTATACTGGGTCTGAAGATTCATCCACATATCGGCCGGGATACCCAATGCTTTTTCCAGTGCGACGGCCATATTCAGGGACACAGAGCGTTTCCCCTTGATAGTCTCGCTGATGACGGACGCTTTAATGCCTGTCGCTTCAGCGAGTTGTTTCTGCGACATGTCGCGTTCTTTCAGTTCGTCTTTAAGCAGCTCCCCGGGATGTGTGGCCCGAAAGGGAACAAGTGTTTCATTATTCATACCTCAAAGATAAAGCCTTTTTTGATTATTCGCAAATTTGCGAATAATTCGCAACAAATAACAACTCTTCTTACCGTCATCGGCACAGGTGTCCACAAAATCGGCCGCTGGTGCGATAAAAGTGGACACCTCCCCCGCAAAATAGCCCTAAAAGGCCAAATACACCGGCAGGTGTCCAGAAAAAATGCGTAGAATAGCGATTTCGTGGACACCTGTCGAAGATGATGGATTGCGGCAGCCGGTGGGGAGGATGTGCGCGGGCCCGCGCCCGTTTGCCCGTGCTGTCGGGGGCTGTGCGGGGGCCGTGCGGCGGAATCGGCTGCCGCGGGTGCTGGAGGCAATAAGGCGGGCGGGTGCTGTGGGTTGGCGTTGTGGAGGGCGGAGCGGAAATTGGTTTTTCGAGCAACTGCACGAAAAATAATTTCCGGCCGCCCGCGAGGGAAGCACCCGCCCTGCCGGCTCTGCCGGAAGCACCGGACATAAAAAAGGCCGGCTGACTGCCGGCCCTTTTTATATGAGATCCCCGATCGGGTCGGGGATGACGTTACTACAGCGTGCGCTTGATCTCGACGATCTGGAAGCCTTCGATCATGTCGCCTTCCTTGATGTCGTTGTAGCCCGCGATGGACATACCGCACTCCTTGCCGGAGACGACTTCCTTGACGGCGTCCTTACCGACCTGCAGGGAGCCGAGCTCGCCGGTGTAGATCACGATGCCGTCGCGGATGAGGCGGACCTTGGCCTTCTGGACCATCTTGCCGTCGCGCATGATACAGCCGGCGATGGTGCCGACCTTGCTGATGCGGAAGATCTGCTTGACCTCGGCGGTGGCGATAACCTCCTCCTTCTTCTCCGGCTCGAGCATACCCTCGATACCGTCCTTGACTTCGTTGATACAGTCGTAGATCACGGAGTAGAGGCGGATTTCGATGCCCTCGCGGTCGGCGGCCTTGCGGGCTTCCGGCGTAGGACGCACCTGGAAGCCGACGATCACGGCGTCGGAAGCCTCCGCGAGCAGGACGTCGGACTCGGAGATGCCGCCCACAGCCTTGTGGATGACATTGACCTTGACCTCCTCGGTGGAGAGCTTGATGAGGGAATCGGACAGGGCCTCCACGGAGCCGTCCACATCGCCCTTGACGATGATGTTGAGCTCCTTGAAGTTGCCGATGGCGATGCGCCGGCCGATCTCCTCGAGGGTCATGTGCTTCTGGGTCTTGATGCCCTGGATGCGGAGCAACTGCTCGCGCTTGGCGGCGATGCTCTTGGCCTCGCGCTCGTCGGCCATCACGTTGAACTTCTCACCGGCGGCGGGAGCGCCGTTCAGGCCGAGCACGGACACCGGCGTGGAAGGGCCGGCCTCGGTGACCTTCTGGCCACGCTCGTTGAACATGGACTTCACGCGGCCGTAGAAGCTGCCGCACAGCATCACGTCGCCCGGACGGAGGGTACCCTCCTGCACGAGCACGGTGGCAAGGTAGCCGCGGCCCTTGTCGAGCGAAGACTCGATCACGGCGCCCACGGCCTTCTTGTTCGGGTTGGCCTTGAGCTCGAGCAGGTCGGTCTCGAGGAGGACCTTCTCCAGCAGCTTGTCCACGTTGATGCCCTGCTTGGCGGAAATCTCCTGGCACTGGTACTTGCCACCCCAGTCCTCCACGAGGATGTTCATCTCGGAGAGCTGGCGGCGGATGGTGTCGGGATTGGCGCCGGGCTTATCGATCTTGTTGATGGCGAACACCATCGGGACGTTTGCGGCCTGGGCGTGGTTGATGGCCTCGATGGTCTGCGGCATCACGGCGTCGTCGGCCGCCACGATGATGATGGCGAGGTCGGTGAGCTGGGCGCCGCGGGCACGCATGGCCGTGAAGGCCTCGTGGCCCGGGGTATCGAGGAAGGTGATGTGGCGGCCGTCGGGCAACTTGACGTTGTAGGCGCCAATATGCTGCGTGATGCCGCCGGCCTCACCGGCGATGACGTTCGATTTGCGGATGTAGTCGAGCAGCGAGGTCTTACCGTGATCGACGTGACCCATCACGGTGATGATCGGCGGACGCGGCTGCAGATCCTCGGGACGGTCGACCTCCTCGGCCTGGCTGATCTCCTCGGAGATCTCGGCCGTGACGAACTCGACCTGGTAGCCGAACTCCTCGGCCACGAGCACGAGGGTCTCGGCGTCGAGACGCTGGTTGATGGACACCATCAGACCGAGGCTCATGCAGGCGCCGATGACCTTGACCACCGGGGTGTTGTTCATGAGCGTGGCCAGGTCGTTGACGGTCACGAACTCGGTGACTTTCAGCACCTTGTTCTCGGCCATCGCCTGCTCCATCTCCTCCTGCGTACGCTGGGCGGCGGCTTCGCGCTTCTCCTTGCGGTACTTGGCGCCGAAGTTGTTCTTCTTGCCCTCGTTCATCTTGGCGTACGTCTCCTTGACCTGCTTCTGGATCTCCTTCTGGAGCTCCTCCTGCTGCGCCTCGGTAAGCGCCGGCTTGAAGCGGTCGCGGTCGCGGTCGCGCTTGCGGCCCTTGCCCGCAGCGGCCTGCTGGGGCTGCTGGCGGTTCTCCTTCTTGGGATTCTTCTCGATGTTGGCGCCGGCCTTGGCCACGTCCACCTTCTGCGTGCCCTTGCTGATGCGCTCGCGCTTCTTGGGCTTGCGGTCGAACTGGCTGAGGTCAATCTTGCCGACCACTTTCAGCTCGGGACCGCCGGCGGCGGGGGCCTCCTTCGGCTCCTCGGCGACAGGCTCCGGCTCTTCCTCAACGACAGGTTCCGGCTCCGGTTCGGGTTCCGGCTCGGGCTCGACGACGGGCTCCGGCTCCGCGACGGGTTCGGGCTCCGCCACAGGTTCCGGCTCCGGTTCCGGTTCAGGTTCCGGTTCAGGTTCCGGCTCGATGACGGGCTCGGGTTCGGGCTCGGGAGCAACATGTTTCTTTTCGTTGATAAACGTGTTGCTCTTGATGATGGTCTCCTGCTCGGGCTCGTCCTCCTCCTCGGGCTGCTCGCCGGCCGGATGGCGGCCGCTCTTCTCCAGGATCTCGGTGATCTTCACCTCGACCTTGTCCGCGGCCTGCTTCAGCTCCAGATCCTTGCCGAACTGCTTGGTCAGCAGCGGCATGTACTCTTCGGAGACCTTGGCGTTGGGGTTGGCGTCGACCTCGACGCCCTGGTTCTGGAGGAAGTCCACCAGGTCGTCGAGACCGATGTTGAATTGTCGGAGTAATTTGCTGATTCTGATTTCTGCCATTCTGTCTAGTCTTCGAATTCTGCTTTCAGGATATTACGGACTTCCTCGACGGTCTCGTCCTCGAGGTCGGCGCGCTTGGCGATGTCCTCGGGAGCGAGCGCCAGGACGCTCTTGGCGGTGTCGCAGCCGATCGCCTCGAGGCGGTCGATGATCCACTGGTCGATGACGTCGGAGAACTCGCTCAGAAGCACGTCCTCCTCATCGCTGCTCTCGCCCTTCGGAAGCTCGCGGTAGACCTCGATCTCCCGGTCGACGAGCATGCCGGCCAGCTGGATGTTGACACCGTGGCGGCCGATACCCTTGCTGACCTGGTCCGGCTGCATGAACACTTTCACCTTGTCCTCCGGACCCTCGCCCATCTCGATGTAGGAGACGACGGCGGGGTTGAGGGCGCGCTGGATCATCAGCTTCGGGTTCTGGGACCACTGGATCACATCGATGTTCTCGTTGCGCAGCTCACGGACGATGCCCATGATGCGGCCGCCCTTGACGCCGATACAGGCGCCGATCGGGTCGATGCGGTCATCGTAGGACTCCACGGCCACCTTGGCGCGCTCGCCCGGCACGCGGACCACCTTCTTGACGGTGATCAGGCCGTCGGCGATCTCCGGCACCTCCTGCTCGAAGAGGCGCTCCAGGAAGTCGTTGGACACGCGGCTGAGGGTGATGTACGGAGTCGTATTGTTCTTCATCTCGACGCTCTTGATGACGGCGCGGACGGAGTCGCTCTTCTTGAAACGCTCGCCGGGGATCTGCTCGCTCTTCGGGATGTGCAGTTCGTTGCCGTCCTCGTCGAGGATGAGCACTTCCTTGGACCAGGTCTGGTAGACCTCGCCGTAGAAAAGCTCGCCCACCTTCTCGGAGTACTTCTTGAAGACGTTGGCCTTCTCGATGTCCATGATGCGGCCCTGGAGGTTCTGGCGGATATTGAGGATACCGCGGCGGCCGAAAGCGGCCAGCGGCAGCTTCTTGGCGTACTGGTCGCCGATCTCGTAGTCGTCGGCGTCGCCACCGTCCTCCCGGATCCCCTCGATGGTGATCTCCGCGTTCGGGTTCTCGACCTCCTCCACCACATCGAAGTTCTGATAGATCTCGCAAGTACCCTTGTCCACGTTGACGATCACGTCAAAGTTGTCCGAAGAGCCGTAGGTCTTGGCGATCTGGGTCAGAAAGACGTCTTTGAGGACCTGCATCATCACAGGGCGGTCAATGTTCTTCTCCTCTTTGAAGTCCTTGAAGGCGTCAATGAGCGTAATTACTTTTTCCTTTTCCATCTTTATCGTTTATTCTTTAATTGTTTTCAGCATTTCATCCGCTTCGGCTGCGTCGATTCCGACGGAGCCGACGGTGAGGGCGTAGTCCTCGATGTTGCGGTCGAAGGCGGTCAGTACAGCCCGGTGAACGTACTCGCAGTCAGCGAGATCCACATCGGCGTCCGCCTTGTCGATCGTGACTTCAAACACGTTGTCGTCGTCGTTGAACATAATGTCCACGAGGGAGCAGCCGCGCTCTGCGACGGCCTTCTCCACCACTTTTTCGAATTCTTTCCTGTCCATATTCAATCAAAAAGGAAGACCTCTTCGGGGCCTTCCATCTCGTTCACGGGTGCAAAGATAAGTAATTTTTTGTATATTCGCCAAAACTTTGTGATTATGAAGCGACTGACCCTCCTTTTTCTTTCCCTCGCCCTCTGCCTGGGCGCCCTCACCTCCTGCAACCTCGAGCGCGTGGGGACTTACTCCTATAGCAATGAAGTCATCCTCCAGATCGAGAACCAGGAGGACTATGCCGCCGTTGAAGAATATATGAAGACCAACTTCGTCGAGATCACGAACAACCCGACCTTCACCGGCACGATCCACGATGCGATTACGGAGTTCACCAAGCATTTCGTCGAGGAAGAGCAGCGGGTGGACCACGATTTCATCTACTCCCACCTCAAGGAGTCGTCGGACGGCGTCCGGCTGATCGGTTTCGTGTCCGGCCCCAACACCAAGGAATGGGTCGGATACCGCACCTACACGCTGATGGACCTCGACAACTAGAATTCCCTACAGCAGATAATCGATCGAAGCGGGCCCCTCGTTGAAGAGAAGGTCCATCACGGAGAGGTTCGGCACGAATCCGTGCCGATCCGCAAATACCTGATAATAAGGCCGATCCAATCCGTTTTCCTGTAGGATTGCGTTCGGCCTTTTGGGATGTATGTCCACGTGCTCCGGCGCGAAGGACGCCGTCGGCACGAGCTCCGTACGCAGCCCGATCTTGTCCAGGAAGAAGCGGATGATCCGCAGGTCCAGCTCCCAGAGCGTCGCAGGATGCGCGTCCAGGATGGCGAAGAGCTCGTCCCGGTAGTACTCGAAATAAGCGGAGGAGCGGTACGCCGTCTCGATGCAGCGCTCCGCCTTCTCCACCCAGGGGGTGGAATAATCCACCTCGATCTCGCGGATGGGCAGGTTGAACGTCCCCTCCCGGTGGCGCACCGGGAAATTGAGCATCTGCGGCCCGTCCGCCGCGTAGATGCGGCAGCGGTTGCGGTAGGACTGCTTCTGGTAATGCTCACACGCCTCGATATAAACGGAAGAATACTTTGCGAGGAGCGCAAAGTATTCTGTCGGTGG
The DNA here is from genome assembly GCA_017651225.1 of Bacteroidales bacterium. Taxonomy (GTDB): domain Bacteria; phylum Bacteroidota; class Bacteroidia; order Bacteroidales; family UBA932; genus Cryptobacteroides. The sequence goes on along the minus strand of JAGCDF010000008.1, from coordinate 30,757 downwards.
GAACCAGGCGACGGTGAGGGTCGGCACCATCACGCGGTTATTCTACGTCGCCCTTGACGCTGATCTCCATGCCGCGGACGATGCCGCGCTTGGAGTTGCGGATGAATTCGAGGATGGTGTCACGCTCCACGGACTGCGGGAAGCCGGCCTCCACCTTGCTGCAGGCGTCGGCGTTGTTCAGGCCCTGATAGTAGATCGTGTCGTAGATGTCCTTGATGTTCCGGATCACGTCGGAGTCGAAGCCGCGGCGGCGCAGGCCGACGATGTTGATGCCGGAGTAGCAGATCGGGTTGCGGCCGCAGATGGAGTACGGCGGGATGTCCTTGTTGACGGCCGAGCCGCCGCCCACCATGGCGTGCGTGCCGATGTGGGAGAACTGGTGCACGACGGTGCTGCCGCCGATGATGGCCCAGTCGTCCACGTCGGTCTCGCCGGCGATGCCCACGTAGCTCACCAGGATGCAGTGGTTGCCCACGCGGCAGTCGTGCGCCACGTGCACGTAGGACATGATCAGCGTGTCGTTGCCGACGCGCGTGACGCCCTTGCCGCTGGCATTCGTGCCGCGGTTGATGGTCGCGCACTCGCGGATAGTGACGCGGTCGCCGATCTCCACCCAGGTCACCTCGCCGTCGAACTTGAGATCCTGCGGCACGGCGCCGACCACAGCGCCCGGGAAGATCTGGCAGCTGTTGCCCATCTTGACGTAAGGGAAGATGGTCGCATGGGGAAGGATCTTGCAGTTGTCGCCGATGATGACGTTGTCGTCGATATACGCGTACGGTCCCACCTCGACGTTCTCGCCGAGCTGGGCACCGGGATGCACGGTAGCAAGGGGATGAATGTTCGTCATAAGCTACTTGATATGCTTGAGCCCCGTCCGGCTCGCCACGCTGTTGATGGTGTGGCCCGGCTTGAAGGCTGTGATTCTGGCTTTCGGGAAGCCGCCCAGCAGGCGCATGTCCCCGATGAGGTCGAGCAGTTTGTGGCGGCCGCACTCGTTCGGGAAATGAAGTTTGATATTGCTGAGGTATCCCTGCGGGGTCACGGACAGATGCGGCTGGCCGAAGAGCCGGCACACGGCCTCGATCTGTTCCGGCGAGGCGGGATGCTCCACGATCACGATGGCGTTGTCCACGTCGCCGCCCTTGACCAGGCCGCGGGCGGCCAGGAACTCCAGCTCGTGCATGAACACGAAGGTGCGGCAGGGCGCGATCTGGCCCACATAGTCGCTGTTCTCTTCCCAGCGGACGGTCTGGACGCCCAGTACCCGGGAGTTAAAGTCGGACGTCGCCTCGAAAGACATCTTGTCCGCAGGCTCGACGCGCACCCAGGAACCGGTCTGCTCGTCGCGGACCTCGAACGCCTCGTCGAACTCCAGCCAGACCCGCTCCGCCTCCTGGGCCTGCAGGCCATCGGGGGCGATGGCGCGCACGTAGCGCTCGGCGCTGCCGTCCAGGATGGGCACCTCCTCGTTGTCAATCTCGACCCGCGCATTGTCAACGCCCAGGCCCGTCAGGGCGGACATCACATGCTCGATGGTCACCACGGACACCTCCCCTTCGGAGATCGTGGTGCTGCGGTCGGTACGGCTGATGCCGGAAGCGACGGCAGGGATCTCGACCCCGACGTCCGTACGGACGAAACGGATGCCGTAGCCCACGGGGGCCGGCTTCAGGGTCAAGTGGGCGTATTTGCCCGTATGGAGGCCGCGTCCTTCGAAAGTGTAAGCGGCAGTTAAGGTCTGTTGCTTCATTCGGGCGGCAAAGATACGAATAAAAAATGGATTATTCCTCTTCGCCCGCGCGCTTGAACTTGGCGTATGCCTTCAGGAAGGTCCGGTGCGGGATGGCGGGGATGCCCCAGAAGGTCTCGCCCGGTTTGCGGATATTGCTGATCAGGCCGGTCTTGGCGCCCAGCGTGGTGTGGTCGGCAATCTTGATGTGGCCCACGATGCCCACCTGCCCCGCGATGATGCAGCTTTCGCCGACCTGCGTGGAGCCGGCGATGCCCGTCTGGGCGGCGATCACCGTGTTCTTGCCCACCACGACGTTGTGCGCGATCTGGCAGAGGTTGTCGATGCGCGCGCCGTCCTCGATGATCGTGGACTCCATTGGGGCGCGGTCGACGGTCGTGTTGGAGCCGATCTCCACGTCGTTGCCGATGACCACGTTGCCCAGGTGCTCGATCTTGCGCCAGGTGCCGTCCGGCTGCGGCGCGTTGCCGAAGCCGTCGTCGCCGATGATACAGCCCGCGTGCAGGATCACGCGGTCGCCGATCACCATGCCCGGGAAGATGTGCACGCCCGGATAGATGATACAGTAGGAGCCGATTTTCGTCCCGGCGCCGATGGTCACGTTATCGTGGATGATCGTGCAGTCGCCAATCTGGCAGTTCTTGCCGATCGTCACGAAATCGCCCACGTTCACCCGCTTGCCCAGCTTGGCGCTGCAAGCGATGCGGGAGCGCAGCGAACGGCGGCGGCGATACTTCTTCTTCTGGTCGGACATGTACTTGAGCAGTTCAGCCAGGGCGTTGTAAGCGTTCTCCACGCGCACCATCGTCGGAGCCACCGGCTCCTTGGGGGTGAAATCAGCGTTAACCAGCAGGACCGAAGCCCTGCTGGTATAGACATAATGTTCGTATTTCGGATTGGCGTAGAAGCAGAGTTGGCCCGGCTTGCCGTGTTCGATTTTCGCGAAGGACGTTACTTTGGCATCCGGATTCCCCTCCACCGTCCCGTGGAGGACCTCCGCCAGTTGCTTTGCAGTCAGTTCCATTTGATGTTTTTAAAATCTCCAGCCGAAGGTCACGGCCACATTCCACAGATTCCTGTAGGTCAGGATGCGCGGCGACTCCACGAAGCCGTAGTTACCGGCGCTGTCGTAGGTGTTATAATCGTAGTACGGCGCAAAGCTCGCGGTCGGGTAGCGCGTCATCCGGACGGCGGCGTCCATGAAGAAGGAGCCGGGCGAGGAATAACCGATACCGGCGGAGAAGGTGCGCGTACGGTCCGTATAATAGTGCGGCGTCACGAGGTTCTTCACGCGGTTGATATAGGCGTTGTAGTCCGCCTCGAAGTCGGCGGCCGTCACCATCTGGCCGTCGGAACCGGTCCACCAGCGCTCCGGGGAGGTCTGCATAGCATAACCGGCGCGGACGGTCCACTCCGGCGTGGCGCGCACTTCGGCGCCCACGCGGATATTGTGCTCCACGCCCGCGAAATAACGGTTCTCCCAGTTCTGCACGATGAAGGGATCCGCCACCCGGTAGCCGTCGCGAACCTGGTCGAAACGCATCACGCTGTAGTCGGCCAGCTCGTAGTCCACGCTGATCAGGCCCATCTTGCCGAAGGTGAAGGCGGCGCCGAAGGAGGCGCGGTACGGCGAGCGCATGAGGTAGGAATAGCGGCCCTCAGGCGACACGGCGCTGTCGTTGTAGTAGCTGTCCTCGTAGTTCGTGGCGGCGGAATACGACCAGCTCTCGGAGACCGTGTAGGCCGTCGGCGACTGGATGGTAGCACCGATGCGCAGGCCGTCGATCGGACGGAAGATGAAGCCGATCTTGGCGTAGACGCCGGCCATCTCGGCCAGGTACTGGTAGCCGAAGGAACCGTTCAGGAAATAGGTCTCCTGGCCGCCGTCGTACTGGATCAGGAAATCGCGGGGATCGATCGCCGCCTCATAGAAGCTCTCGTTGTAGCGGTAGCGGGCGGACGGGATGCCGATATTGAAACCGATGTAGAAGCGGTCGGAGAAGTTCATGCTCGCATTCAGGATGATGTCGTTCTTGCTGCCGTACTTGGTCCGGAAGGAAGACTGCGACAGCGGGCCGGACACGTAGTGGTAGTCACCGTCGGGAGAGATCGTCTCCGTGACGCCGGCGTACTGAGCGTCCCAGCCGTAGGGGCCGTACATGCCGCCCTGATAGCCCGCCAGGAGATCCCAGGGGATGTCGGTGTTGTTGAAGGAATTATACTCCTTGAGCAGGCGCTCGGTATAGCCGTAGGCGGCGTCGGCGAGCTCCGCGATCTGCGAGGTCCGGCTGTTGGAACCGAAGGCCTCGCTCAGGAAGTGGTAGTTGTTCGTCTGGTTCGACACGAAGCCGAAGGAGACGGTCTTGAGGCCATAGCGGTTGCCGGTCTTGAAGCTCATCGTGGCGCCGATATTCGGCAGGTTCATCCGCCCGTGCGACAGCCGGCTGTTCAGCCCGAAGGACTTCTCGCCTTCCGGCGAATAAGCGGAATTGACGGCGGAGATCGTCACGCCGGGCGTGACCACGAACTGGCCGTAGGGCACCACGGACGAGCCGGCCGGGTTGATGCCGATGGAACCGACGTCGCCGCCCAGGGCGGTAACGGCGTTGCCCAGCGCCATGGTGCGGGCGGTGCCGTAGTACTGGTTCTGACCGAAATTGATGGCGTCATACATGGTCTGCGCACCGGCCGAAACCGTAGCGGCAATCAGAGCCGCTGCAAGAACTATCTTTTTCATTTTCTTTCGTTTTAGGGGTTAAACACAGGGAGGGCTTAGGTTTCGTTCGTCATGCGCCGGTTCAACCGGCGAATCTGTTACCTCCGTCCGCCGCTGCGGCCGCCACCGCCACCGCCGCTGTGCGAGGAGCTGCCGCTGCTGTGCGAACCACCGCCACCGCCGCCACCGCTGCTGCGGCTGACGCTGCCTCCGCCGTAGGAGCCGGAGCTCCGGGAGCTGCTGCTCGAAGAACTGCTCCGGTTGACGCCGGACGAGCTGTTGTTGCTGTAGGATCTGGTATTGGAACCCGAAGAGTAGCTGCCCGACGAGTTGCTGTTCTTGTTCTGATAGGTGCGGGAAGGGTTGTAGCCCTCCGAGCGTCTGCGCTCCACCGAATACGTGGAGGGGGAAGAAGTCGAGCGGGAGCTGCCGGTGCTGGCAGTGGCGCTCGAGCTGGGACGGGCGCCGCTCGACGGCCGGGTGTTGGTGCCGCTGCGCAGGATGGTGCTGCCGGACGAGCCGGGCGTGCCGTAGCGGTAGTTGGCTCCGCTGCCCGGGCGCCGCTCGCGGCTGCCGCCCGCGGTCGTGGTGGAACGCGGCGTGTAGACCACGTCCCGGCCGCGGTAAGAGCTGCCGCCGCCCCAGTAACCGCCGGGATAGACCGGATGGTCGTACCAGCCGTAGCGGTGGCTGTACCAGCCATAGCCGCCGTACCACGGATCGTAGTACCAGGGATCGTAGTAACTGTAGTACCAGGGATCATACCAGCCGCCGTAGTAGCCGTACCAGTTGTCCCAGAAGGGATCGTACCAGCTGCCGTAGTAGCGGTTCCAATAGTGGCAACCGAAGGCCAGGCCGCCCCAGAGCCAGGGAGAATAATGGTACCGGTTATACCGGCTGTACCAGGCAAAATCCCACGGGTCGTCGATGATGAGGACCAGGGTATCGCGGCCCTGCTTGCGCGCAAGCTTGGCAGCCGCCATGTTTTCGAAATCTTCTTCGCTATACAGGCGGACGACTTCGGGTTCCTCTCCGATTTTGGCGTAGAGACCGTCCTGGAACCGCTGCTGTGAATACTGAGCAGGGGTTCCACAGGATGCCATGACCAGCAGAAGGACAGGCAGGAAAAGTGTCGTGCTCCGTTTCATATTTTCGTCTCCTATCTAATAAAAGTTATTATCTTTGCGGTTGCAATTATAATGCCGTAAGGCTTCTTTACAATAATAGATGCAAATTTCGTAAAAAAACGCAGTTTTTCTAGCATATGGCAAAAGAGGTAACCAAACGATCCGACAATTACTCGCAGTGGTACAACGACCTGGCCCTGAAGGCCGATCTCGCAGAGCAGTCCGCCGTGCGCGGCTGCATGGTCATCAAACCCTACGGATACGCCATCTGGGAGAAGATGCAGTCCACGCTGGACGGCATGTTCAAGCGCACCGGCGTGCAGAACGCCTATTTCCCGCTCTTCATCCCCAAGTCCTTCTTCAGCCGCGAGGCTGAGCACGTGGCGGGATTCGCCAAGGAGTGCGCCGTGGTCACGCACCACCGCCTGATGAACGACCCCAACGGGGCCGGCGTGGTGGTGGACCCGGAAGCGAAGCTCGAAGAGGAGCTGATTGTCCGTCCGACCTCCGAAACCATTATCTGGAGCACCTACAAGAACTGGATCACCTCCTGGCGCGACCTGCCTATCCTCTGCAACCAGTGGTGCAACGTCGTCCGCTGGGAGATGCGCACGCGCCTGTTCCTCCGCACCGCGGAGTTCCTCTGGCAGGAGGGCCACACGGCCCACGCCACCGCCGAGGAGGCCGAGGCGAAGGCCTATGAGATGGTGCACGTCTACGCCGACTTCGCCCGCAACGTGATGGCCCTGCCGGTCATCGTGGGTCACAAGAGCCCCAACGAGCGCTTCGCCGGCGCCCTCGACACCCTCACCATCGAGGCGATGATGCAGGACGGCAAGGCCCTCCAGGCCGGCACGTCCCACTTCCTCGGGCAGAACTTCGCCAAGTCCTTCGACGTGCAGTTCACCAACAAGGAAGGCCAGCAGGAGTACGTCTGGGCGACGTCCTGGGGCGTCAGCACCCGCCTGATGGGCGCCCTGATCATGGCCCACGGCGACGACAACGGCCTCGTGCTGCCGCCGAAGCTCGCCCCGATCCAGATCGTGATGGTGCCGATCTACAAGACCGACGAGGAGCGCAACGCCGTCCTCGACAAGATGGTCGAGCTGAAGCGCGGCCTCGAAGCCCTCGGCCACAGCGTGAAGATCGACGACCGCGACACGGTCCGTCCGGGCTTCAAGTTCGCCGAGTGGGAGCTCAAGGGCGTGCCCGTGCGGCTCGCGATGGGCGCCCGCGACCTCGCCGCCGGCACCGTGGAGGTGGCCCGCCGCGACACGCTCACCAAGGAAACGATGGCCCTGGAGGGCATCGAAGCGCATATCTCCAAGCTGCTCGACGAGATCCAGCAGAACATCTACGACAAGGCCCTCGCCTTCCGCGAGGCCAACGTCGAGAAGTGCGACGACTGGGAGGAGTTCAAGACCAAGATCCAGACCGGCAAGTTCCTGCTCTGCCACTGGGACGGTACGGTCGAGACCGAGCAGGCCATCAAGGACGCCACCAAGGCCACGATCCGCTGCATCCCCATCGACAGCTTCGTCTGCGAGGAGGAAGGCCGCGACATCTTCTCCGGCAAGCCGTCCAAGCGGCGTGTCGTCTTCGCGATTTCCTACTAAACTCCAAAAGGACAGGCCATGAAGAGACTGCTGACCCTGACCGCCGTCCTGCTGGCCGCCACGCTCGGCGTCCGCGCGCAGGACGACGTCCTGAAGGCCGCCGCCGAAGCCGCGGCCGCCTACGCCGAAGCGCCCAAGGCGGAAGAAGCGGTGCAGAAACCTTCCTACTGGAAGCGGAACGCCACCTTCGACCTCGGCTTCAGCCACACGGGCCTGTGGGCCTGGGCCTCCGGCGGCTACAACACCGCCTCCCTGCGCCTCGGCTTCGACGGCAACCTCAACTACACCCGCGACCTCGTCACCTGGACCAACCGCCTGCAGCTGACGTACGGATTCCTGTGGTCCGCCGACAAGGAGAACCTCCTCCAGAAGAGCGCCGACCTGATGCAGTTCGAGAGCCGTTTCGGCTACAAGACCTCCACCGAGAGCGACTGGAAATACACCGTCGACCTGACCTTCAAGTCGCAGTTCTCCGACAGCTACGACTCCTACAAGCAGGACGCGACCTCCAAACTGTGGAGCGGCACGCTCAAGTCCGGTCTCTTCTCCCCCGCCTACCTGACCTTCGGTCTGGGTATCTCGTGGGACCCGTCCCCCTGGTTCGACCTCAACATCTCCCCCGTCACGGGCGGCTTCATCTTCTGCTCCATCCCGGAGCTCCGCAAGAAATACGGTATGCAGCTCCGCGACCCGAGCCTTGACCCGGCCGTCGGGGCCAACTACTACGGCTCGCTCTTCCAGCTCGGTGCGCAGATCAAGGCCGGCGTCAAGACTTCGATCAACGACGTGGTCACCTTTGAGACGCAGCTCACCCTCTTCACGGACTACCTCAACCACCCCTTCGTGTGGAACCGCGTCAACTGGGACAACAAGTTCGCCTTCCTCGTGGGCAAGTACATCAAGCTTTCCCTCGACACCTGGCTCATCTACGACCCGGTCGTGCTGATCGCCGGCAAGGACGGTCAGGATCCCAGGCAGCGCGTGCAGTTCAAGGAGTTCTTCTCCTTCGCCTTCACCTACACCTTCGGCAAGAAATAAGATGCGTATCCTGCTCGCCGTCAGCGGGGGCGTCGACTCGATGTACCTGGCAAACCGGGCCCCGGAGCTTTTCCCCGGCGCCCGGTTTGCCGTCGCCCACTGCAACTTCACGCTGCGCGGCGACGAATCCGACGGCGACGAGCGCTTCGTGCGCGACTGGTGCGCCGCCCACGGGCTGGAGTGCTTCGTGCGGCGCTTCGACACGGCCGCGTACGCGGCGGAGCACGGCGTCAGCATCGAGATGGCGGCGCGCGAGCTGCGCTACGCCTGGTTTGCGGAGCTCTGCCGCGAGGGCGGTTTCGAGGCGGTGGCCGTGGCCCACAACGCCGATGACAACGCCGAGACGATGCTCCTCAACCTCCTGCGGGGCACGGGCACGCGCGGCCTGCGGGGCATGGGCGACCGCGAGGGCATCGTGCGACCGCTGCTGGACACGCCCCGCGCCGAGATCCGCGACTGGATGCTCGCGCACGGCTGCGCCTGGCGCGAGGACAGCACCAACGCCGACAGCACCCCCAAGCGCAACCGCATCCGCAACGAGGTGTTCCCCATTTTCGCGAAGATCAATCCTTCCTTCCTCCGCACGCTGGGCGAGGACATGGAGCGCATCGCCCGCACGGACGACATCGCCGAGAGCTGGTTCTGCTCCGTGCGCGAGGGGCTGACGACGGCCGACGGCGCCGTGCGCATCCCCGCCGTGCTCGCCCTCGAGCACTGGGAGTACGCCCTCTGGCGCCTGCTGGAAAGCGCCGGGCTCAGCGCGCCGACCTTCGGCAAGCTGACCGCGCTGCTGCGCCGCTACAAAGACGAGCCGCGAGGCACCGTCACCATCGGGGGCAAGACCTTCGAGGGGACGGGCACGGTGCTTCGAATCGAGAAGGAATTAATTATTTTTCAATAATATAGACATCATCGCCGGGCTCGGCGAAATAGAACTGCTCGCGCGCATAGCGCTCGAGCGTGTCGCGGTCGCCCGTCATCATCCGGATCTGCCGGTCGAGGTCCTCGTTCTCCTGGCGGAACTGCTCGATCTGCCGCTCCTGGCGGCGCAGGGTGACGCCCGCCTGGACCCAGCTCACGATGCTGTCCTTCTTCAGGAAAAGGAACAACAGGAAGAGCGCCGTCGCCACGATGGCGTAGCGGATGAAAGAACGCTGCTCCTTCTTGTTGCCGTCCTTGTCGCGGTTCCAGATGTCTTTGGTATATTTGGCCATGATTATTTGCACAAAAATAACTATTTTTGCGAAAAGAATCTAAATCCAAATTCAATATGAAACCTACTCTCCTCGTCCTCGCCGCCGGAATGGGCAGCCGTTACGGCGGACTCAAGCAGATGGACGGTCTCGGCCCCAACGGCGAAACCATTATCGATTATTCCATTTTTGACGCCGTACAGGCTGGTTTCGGCAAGGTGGTATACATCGTCCGCGAATACTTCCTCGACCAGTTCAAGGAGGCGGTCGCGCGCAAATACAGCAACGTCAAGTGCACCGACGGCAGCCCGCTGGAGTTCGTCTTCGTGACCCAGGAGCTGGACAAGATCCCCACCCGTTTCCTGCCCATCAACCCCGAGCGTCAGAAGCCCTGGGGCACCGCCCACGCCATGCTGATGGCCGCCGGCGTGATCAAGGAGCCCTTCACCGTCATCAACGGCGACGACTTCTACGGCCGTGAATCCTTCCGCATCGCCGGCGACTGGTGCCGCGCGCACGTGGGCAGCAAGGGCGTCTACGGCATCGTGGGCTTCGAGCTGGACCACACGCTGAGCGAGTCCGGCGGCGTGTCCCGCGGCATCTGCCACTACGACGCGATGCAGCGCCTGACCGACGTGATCGAGCACCTGAACATCGTGAAGGGCGCCGACGGCGTGGTCACCGGCGACAATTCCGCCACCGGCGAGCACGTGGTGCTGCGCGGCAGCGACCTCTGCTCGATGAACATGTGGTGTTTCACCCCCGACTACTTCGAGAAGAGCGCCGTGCTCTTCGAGGACTTCCTGGAGCAGAACAGCCGGGAGCTCAAGAAGGAGTTCTACATCCCCTACGCCGTGGACTGCATGATCCGCGGCGGCGACGCCCGCTGCGACGTCCTCTCCACGCCGGCCCACTGGTTCGGCGTCACCTACAAGGAGGACCGCCCCGGCGTGGTCGAGAAATTCGCGCAGCTCGCCCGCGAGGGCATCTACCCCACCCCGCTTTATCAATAGCCGCATGGAAAAGAGAAAAGGCCCCCGCAATTACGGCTTCTACGAGAAGTTCAGCTACTACGTCCCCGGCGTGGCGGACATGTTCATCCTGCTGGCCTGGCTGCTGCTCGGCACGCTGCTGAGCGGACTGCTGGTCATCCCCTTCGTCGCCCTCCTGGGCCACGAGGCCAGTTCGCAGTACACCACGTTCATCTCCTACCCGCTGATGTTCATCCCGCCGATGATCTACGCGAGCGTCAAGAGCCGCAACAGCAGCATGGTCGCCAAGGGCCTGAAGCTGGACAGCTCGCATTTCAGCCCGCTGGGCGGCGTGCTCTGCGCCCTGCTCGTGATGCTGGGGACCCTCGCACTGGGTATGGCTTCGGATCCGCTGGCCAACCTGCTGCCGGAAATGCCGAAATGGCTGGAAGACACCCTCAAGGGCCTGACTTCCAACGACAACCTCCTGCTGAATTTCCTGCTGGTGAGCCTGTTCGCTCCGTTCTTCGAGGAGTGGCTCTGCCGCGGCATCGTGCTGCGCGGCCTGCTCGGCAACCACATCAAGCCCGTCTGGGCCATCGTGATTTCCGCGGCCTTCTTCGCCTTCATCCACCTCAACCCCTGGCAGGCCCTGCCGGCTTTCCTGCTCGGCTGCCTGTTCGGCTACGTGTACTACAAGACCGGCTCCCTGCAGCTGACGATGCTGATGCACTTCACCAACAACACCTTCGCGCTGGTGATGGCCAACCTCGACGCCTTCAAGGACGCCGACAAGCTCTCTGATGTGACTGGGCCCCAGGCGTACTGGATTCTCGTCGCCGCCAGCGCCCTGCTGCTCGTGCTGGTCGTCCGGGCCTTCCGCCGCATTCCCATGGAACGCCCCGAAGGCAACATGGACCCGGTCAAGCCGCTGTTTGAAGAATAGTCGCCCGCGCCGCGGCGACATCGTGAACACGAAGTATCTCCGCCCCGTGCGCCAGCGCGAGGCGGTGTGCTTTTTCCGTGTCGCCGCCCGTGAAGCGCTTGTCGGCGGCGCCGATCAGGATCGGACGGCCGAAGACCTGCAGCGCCTCCAACTGGTCGAGGATCTCCCAGTTCTGCTCCGCCGTCTTGGCGAAGCCCAGGCCCGGATCGAGGATCCAGTCGGCGATGCCGTGCGACTCGGCGCGGCGGGTAAAATCGGTAAAATAGGCCACCAGGGCCGGGATGACCCCGTCCGGATAGTCCACCTGCGCGTCCATCGTGCGGGGGTTGCCGCGCTTGTGCATCGCGACGTACGGGAGCCCCAGCTCCCCGACGGTCGCGAGCATCTCGGGATCGTCCTCGCCCGCAGAGATGTCGTTGACGAGGAAGCGCCCCGCGCAGTCGTACACGCGGCGGACGATCTCCGCGCGCGTCGTGTCGACCGACAGCGGGATGTCGCGGTCCCAGGCGCGCACCACGGGCGCGAGCCGGGCCCACTCTTCCTCCAGGGAGACATCCTCCGCCCCGGGGCGCGTGGAGATGGCACCCAGGTCGATGATATCGGCCCCCTGCGCGACCAGCGAGCGGATGCGCTCCTGCGCCTGGGCGGCGCTGACGCGGCTCGGCGCGAAGAAGGAATCGGGCGTCAGGTTGACGATAGCCATGATTTGTACCATACCGCAAAATTAGCGAAAAATTGCTTACCTTTGTGTGTTATGCTTATCGTTTTGGAAGGCCTGGACGGCGCCGGCAAGTCCACCCAGGTCCGCATGTTCAGAGAATACCTTGCCACGGTCTGTCCCCGGCTGGAATACATCCATTTCCCGCGCTACGACGCACCCGTCTGGGGTGGCCTGATCGGCAAATTCCTGCGCGGCGGCTTCGGCACCATCGAGAGCGTCCACCCGCAGCTGGTGGCCCTGCTCTTCGCCGGCGACCGCGCGGACGCCGCCGCGAACATCCGCCGCTCGCTGCGCGACGGCGGCACGGTCCTGCTGGACCGCTATGTCTATTCCAACATCGCCTACCAGTGCGCCAAGCTCCCTTCTGACCAAGAGGCGGAGGAACTCCGCGAATGGATCAACAACACCGAGTACGGCCATTTCGACCTGCCGCGCCCGGACCTGAACATCTTCCTCGACGTGCCCATCGACTTCGTGGAGCAGAGCCTCACGGCGCAGCGCGCCGGCGGCGACCGCAACTACCTCCACGGCCAGCAGGACATCCACGAGGCCGACATCAACTTCCAGCGCCGCGTGCGGGACATGTACCGCCGCCAGGCCGCCCTGGATCCGCATTTCATCGTCGTGGACTGCAGCGACGCCGAAGGGCGCATGCTGCCGCCCGAGGACATTTTCGACAAGATCAAAGCTGTCTATGAGAGTTATCCGAAGGATTAGCGCCGTCCTGATCGGCTTCGTGTTCTTCCTCGCGGGCATCCTCAAGCTCATGGATCCCGTGGGCGCCCGCCTCGTCGTGGAGGAATACCTCAAGTTCCTGCACCTGAATTTCCTGATGGGCGGAGCAGGCTTCATCGGCTCCGGCATGGCCCTGCTCGAGGCGCTCGTCGGCGCCGCCCTCATCACGGGCGTGTGGCGCCGCGTCGTGGCCGCCGTGACGGGCATCATGCTGGTCCTCTTCACGCTGCTGACCCTGCTGCTCTACATCAAGAATCCCAACATCGACTGTGGCTGCTTCGGCGAGATCATCCATCTCACGCACGCCCAGAGCCTGATCAAGAACCTCATCCTGCTGGCCATGTGGGCGATCGCGTTCCTGCCCTTCCGCAAGATCGAAATCACGCGCAAGGTCAAGTACGTCAGTTTCCCCATCGCCGCAGCGTCCATCTGCTTCTTCCTGCTCTACTCCTCGTTCAACATCCCCCTCGTCGACTTCACGCCCTTCAAGCCGGGCGCCGAGCTGATGCTCCCCTGGGACATTGACGACCCCACCGACAACCGCACGCCCACGCTCTCCATCAGCGACGCCTCCGGGGAATACGTGGACGAGAAGCTGGTCGAAGGCCAGCTGGTGGTGGTGTCGGTCTACGACCCGGAGAAGATGCGAGCGAACCACTGGGCCCGCGTGCAGCGCGTGGTGCAGGATGCCAAGGACGCGGGCTTCACGCCCATGGTCCTGGCCGCCTCCACCCCGGAGGAGATGCACCAGCTCGTCTCCTCGCACGAGGTGCTCGACGCCACGTACTTCGCCGACCGCAAGAAACTGCTGACGCTGAACCGCTCCAACGGCGGCGCCGCCTTCATCCAGGACGGTCTCATCGTCACGAAGTGGCACCGCCTCGACCTCCCGGACCACCAGAAGCTCGAAGACTTCGCGGCCGAGGACGTGACGGAATCGCTCCTCTCCGAGAACAACCGCGACCGGATCAAGCTGCAGGCCTTCCTGCTCTATATCTTCGCGGTGATGCTGCTGATGTAGCGGCTTACTCTTCCGTATAGATTTCGACAATGTGGTCGCCCGCCAGGAACTTGCGGGCGAGGTCGCGCACGTCGCGGGCCTTGACGCCGCGGATCAGCGCGTCGTAGTCGGCGTCGTAGTCACGGCCCCAGAGCACGGTCTTGACCAGGCGGTCGTTCTGCTCCAGGAGCGAGCTGGACGCGCGGCGCTCCAGCTCCCCGTGGCGCTTGCGAATGTACTTCCCGGCCTGGTCCATTTCCTCGGCCGTCGGGCCGTCCTTCGCCATCGCCTCCATCACGTCGCGCACGTCGCCGACCAGCAGCTGCGTCATCTCCGGACGGGTCTGGAAGTCCACCACGCCCCGCCAGGGCAGGGTCGGATTGTCCGGCACCTCCGTGGAGAAGCCCACATGGTAGGTCCCGCCACGCTCCTCCCGGATCAGGTTCAGGTAACGGGCGGAAAGGATGTAGTCCAGGAAGTCGGACACGAGGATGCTGCGGGCCGAGGTCTTGACATCGGCCACATACATGTAGTCCACGTTCGAGACCGGCTCGGACTCGGGAGCGTTGGTCTCCGTGATCAGCTGCCGGCCCTTCAGGACGGGCTTCGGCAGGGCCGTGGCGGTCTTCGAATAAGGGTATTCGCCCTGCAGCGACGCCACGTAGCGGCAGACATACGCCTCGATATCGGCCCGGTCCAGGTCGCTGGTGATGAAGACCGACAGCTGCGCGAAATCCGTGAATTCCCGCTCGTACACCTCGCGGAGCAAGGCCATGTCCACCGCCTCGATGGCGGCGGAGTCGAAGGGCTGCAGCCAGGGGTGGTCGCCAAAGACCTGCCGGGTGTATTTCTCCTCGAAGACCGTGCGGGGATTCGGCTTGCGGCCCAGGTTCTTGAGATTGTCCGCCTTGGTCTTCTCCAGGCCGTTCTCATCACCGAAATACGGCTCCTGGAGCAGCAGCCAGCCCGCCTTGAAGGCGGCCTCCTCCCGGCCCCGGGCGGCGCTCAGCTCGACCGAGGCGGCCTGCTGGAGCGTGCGGGTCAGGATGCTCACCCCGGAGAGCTCCGGGAAACTCCGCAGCGCCTGCCGCTCGAAACCGCGGAAGCCAAGCGTGCGGTTGTTGTAGGCCGCGGCGAAACGCGCGGCAGTGAGCCCCTCGGCCGGATAGCTGCGGTAGCCGGTGTCGAAGCGCCAGACGGTGGCCAGGTGGACATTCGCCTTCACGGGCGCCGCCTGGCGGTAATAGACCTTCGCGCCGTTGGAGAGCAGCCACTCCTCGTAGCCGCCCAGGCGCTTGTCCACAGTCCGCTTCACGATGCGGCCCGGCGTCACGGCCACGTCGAAATCCAGCTTCGGGTAGGTCAGGTACTGCGCCTCCAGCGGCTCCGCCTCCACGCCCGCCAGGATGGCGCGCACCGCGTCGGCGGACGGGGCGAAGCCCGGATTCTCCACGGGGTTGTAGCAGGTGGAGTAGATGGCCTCGCTGTCCAGGAACATGCTCGCCGGGTAGTCCCGGACGCTCTCCCAGCTGATGCCGGAGAGCACCTTGTTCTGGACGTCCTGAAGCTCGACCGGGTCGAGCAGCGGATGGTTGCGCAGGAAGTGCTCGATCGCCGCCTTCACGAGCTCCTCGCTCTTGACTTCGTCGCGGCTAAGCTCGCGGTCCAGGTGGAAGCGCTGCGCCACGCTGAGCTTCGCCGCCTCGAACTCGTCCGGGCTGATGCCGAACAGAACCAGGCGCCGGATCTCGCGGGCGGTCATTTCCATGCATTCCGCCACGCGGTCCTTGCTCTTGGGCGTGACGGTGAAAAGGCTGATGTAGTAGTCCGGCTCGTACTCGTTGGTCACCAGCACCGCGGAGCGGGCGGGACAGTCGCGCTGCTGCGCGAGCCGGCGCAGGCGCTCGGTGAGCACCGCAGAGACGATCTGGCGGCTGAAGGCGTCGCGGATGTATTCTTCCGTGATCCGCTCCGCGCGGTCGGGATACGGCTGCTTGAAGATGAACTTCACCACCCCGATCTTGAGGTGTTCGTCGGCCATGTCCTCGATCAGCGGCTCCGTCCGCTTCGCGGGCAGGTAGCGCTCCTTCTGCGCGGGATGGACGGCCTTCGGGATATCGGAGAACTTCGCCCGCACCCGGGCTTCCATCTCGTCCACGTCGAAGTCGCCCACCACGATGATCGCCTGTAGGTCGGGGCGGTACCACTTATGATAGAAGTCCAAAATCTCCTCGCGCTTGAAGCCGTTGATGACCTCGTAGGAGCCGATCACCGTCCGCTCCGGCTGCTTGGAGCCCTTGTAGATGAGTCCGTTCTGGAGATTGTTGATGCGCGTGCGCGAGTCGTCGCGCAGGCGCCATTCTTCACTGATCACGCCCCGCTCGTCGTCCAGCGCCTGCTGCTCGCAGGAGATGTCGCAGGACCAGTCGTGCAGCACCGTCAGCACGGAGTCTACGAACGACTCGCGCACCAGGGGTACGGACGAGAGGTTGTACACCGTCTCGTTGCGCGTGGTGTAGGCGTTGACGTTGTAGCCGAAGCGCACGCCGTCCTTCGCCAGGAACTCCAGGATCCCCTTCCCCGGGTAGTGCCGGGTGCCGTTGAAGGCCATGTGCTCGAGGAAATGCGCCAGGCCGTTCTGGTTGTCCTCCTCCTGCAGGGCGCCCACGTTGTGCGCGATGTAGAAATCGGCGCAGCCGGCCGGCAGCTCGTTGTGGGCCAGATAATAGGTCAGACCGTTGTCAAGCCGGCCGACACGGAATGCGGGATCGGACGCGATGGGCTGGGCGCCGACGCCAATGGCGAAGAGCAGCGCCGCCAGGGAGAGGAGGAGCTTATGCATAAGCGGGGAGGATTAGAAATTGCAACCCAGGGTCACGCAGGCCAGGTTGCGGCTGCTCCCGGCCAGGTACTGCGGCGCGGCGAGCAGGTGGACATAGCTGTCGGAAACGCGCAGGTACGCTTCGCACTTGCCCGCGAAACGGCGGGCGGCGGTGAAGCCCAGGGACGCCCCTGCGCGCGGGAGCGTCTTGTATTCGTAATAGCGGCCGAGGTAGTCGTCGAAACTCTTCAGGCCGGGGGTCTCGCCGGCGCCGTAGGTGCCGTCGAGCTTGTCGGTGCCGAATCCCAGCAGGCCGGACAGGCCGGCGTCCAGGATCCAGGACCAGGTCCCGTCCGTCCAGACCTTCCGGCCGGTCAGGTCGAGGCTCACCGTGTGCGTGGCGTGCTTGCGCCAGAGCGGGTAGAGACTGGTCGTCTGCATGCGGCCTGCAAAGCCGAGCTTCACTCCCAGGGTGAGGCCGGGGCGCGGTCCGGCGGTGTCGGAATACCAGCGGTAATCCAGGGTGGCGCTCATGTCGATCCGGTCCTGGACGCGGTTCGAGCCGAGGTACTCCACGACGGTGGACTGCCCGGTGGGCGTCACATAGCGCAGGACATTCTCGTCATTGGCCACGGACGCGAAGCCCAGGTCCAGCGCGAGGCGGTGCAGGCCGGCGCCCGCAGGGAGCAGCAGCCGGCCGCTGTAGCCGGCTTCGATGCCTGCGTATTCGAAGAAGATCGGCGAGGCGGACGCCTTCTTGCCATAATAGCCGGTCCGGTAGCGGACGCTCAGTTCGTTGCTGAAACGCTCCCGGATCAGGGCCTGGAAGGAGATGCCGTAATACTGGTTGGTCATGGGCCGGAATTCCGTCGTGGGGACATAGTTGAAATCTCCCGCCAGCTCCGCCACGGAGCCGAGGAAGCCGCCTTTGTCCGTCTGGACGAAATACTGGATGTCACCGGTACCGTAGATGCCGCCGCGCACCTGCTCGATCTGGTCGCGGTAATGCAGGGATAGGCCGAGCAGCAGCGCATCCGAAGCCCGGAACGTGGCGCCCAGCGTGAAGTTCAGGTCCATCAGGACATTCAGGAAACGGGGGTCCTTGACCTTCGTCTGGTCGCCGGAGTTGTACCGGACGCCGCAGCCCAGCGCCCAGCGGGAACCGAGGTTCAGGGCCATGGCCCCTTCCAACCCGTACAGTTCACGTTTCTTGGTGCCCACCGCGGCCGGGTCCCGCTCCAGGAAACTGACGGGATGCTGCTCGGGGTTCATCATGATGGGACCGCCCATGTCCCGGCCCTGGAAATGGGACCAGGAGAGCGCCCCGTGGAACGCGAGCTTCCCGTTCAGCCGGAAGAAGGACTCCGTGCCGGCGGACACGCTGAAATCATTGGCCGAGCCCTCGAGAGGCACGACGGCGCCATTCCCCTTCGTGCCCTCCAGCGCCACGGTAGACAACTTGCCGGACCAGGTGGTCAGCGCCGCCGGATTGGAAAGCTGCAGCGCGGGGGTGATGTCTTTGACGTAGCTGAAGTCACGGACATCCTGGGCCCCGGCCTCCGCCACGGAGGCGGAAGCCAGGATCAGGCATGTCACATAGAGGATGCGATGGCGCATGGAATCAGAATTACTTCTTCAGGGAAGCGACCTTCCGCTGATGGTAGTCCATCATGGAAGAGTTGGTGTCGGAGTAGATGATGTGGGCGCCGTTGGCCATCGAAGCCTCGGCGTCGATGCCGGACGGATCGGTGGAACCCTCCACGTCAGCCGTACCGCCTGCGTAGTTGTAGACGAGCTTGCCGGCATTCTCCTCGAGGGCCTCGGTGGCTTCCTTGTCCACGTTACGGTACACGCTGTAACCCATCTTGTTGGTGATGGGAATCATGCCGGTATTGATGTCGGAGGTGAAACGGAGCTCACTCTTGTCCTGGTTGGCTGCGGACCAGACCTCGATGGCGTCCACCACATTGGCCTTCGGGAACTTGGCCACGTTGAACGCGGCGGAGGTACCCAGCGTGTGGTCGTAAGCGTCCGTGTTCTCGCTGAGCGCCTTGGCGTCGGCGTTGGACATTCTGCCGATATAGAAGCCGGGCGCAGAATTGCTCAAGGCCCAGGCGTTGCCCTGGGAAATCGGAACGGTGGTCAGGTAGTTGGCGGCAGGAATCATGTCAGCCACCGCATATTTCTTGTTGGTGTAGGCGGCGACATCGCTGTTGGACATCCAATAGTAGCCGGAATTGGCCAGGTTCACGGAGGCCGGAACCGTGGCGGTGTGGTCGATGGCGCCGAAGATGGCGACGACGATCTGGGAATAGGCAGGAATCTTCACCGGCGAGGTGAACCACCAGATGGCGCCGTAAGCCGGGATCCAGTTCTCGTTCTCGTAGAGGAGATTGCCGTCCACGTAATACTTGTTGGCACCGTTGGCGTTGTAAGGCGCCACGAAGCTGAACACGATGTCGCTGGCGTCGGCCTCCAGGTCGGAGTTGTTGTACAGGATCACGTAGGCGTCGTCAAAGTAGGCGTTGCCGCCGTCCTTCGGGCAACCCGTGTTGTAAAGTTCCTTGATGATAATCTGCTGGTTCTCCACACGGTTCAGATCGATCGTGTAGGAGGTGGTGCCGTCCACGGCCGCCACCACGCTGGGGATGGAACCGCTATAGACCACGCGGACGCCGGCGGCGGCCGTCTTGTAATTGGCGGAAGCGGAGTACGAGCCCATTGGCAAGGTGAAGGACGCGACGCCGCTCTCGTTGGTCAGCGACTCGAACTTGGTGCCGGTGTTGGAAAGGACCGTCACAGTGACGCCGGCCTGGGAGAAGGCGGCGCCGTCAGCTTTCAGCTGGATGGTGATGTTGGCCAGCTTGGGAAGCTGCTCGCAGGCGGAGAAGCCCAGGGCCAGCACCGCTGCGGAGAGGAGGATGATAAACTTTTTCATAACGTACTATGTGTTAAAAATTCAGTCTGACAGTGAGCCCGTAGTGGAAGCGGGGGATGTACGAAGACACGGAGCTCCAGGTTTTTGTCCGGGAGGAATAGACCTGGCCCATGTTGTTGAAGCAGTTGTTGGCGTAGAAGGAGATGGAAGCGATGTCCCCGATCTCCTTGGTCACGCTGAAGTTGACGCTGAAATAGGGCGACACCCAGTCCTTCAGGAAGGTATAGCTGTAGGACGTGCTCGCCTGGACCAGTTTGCTCAGGTCGGCGTACAACTCCGGATTCGTCGTGCGCGCCCGCTGGAAATCCTCCAGGAAAGGCCGCGGCGTGGGGTCGTCGTAGGAGCAGTAGCTGTCCGGGAAGAAGACGGAATAACAGCCGTTCTCATCATAGACGGAGCCGTCGGTCAGCGACAGGAGGTCGGTCCGGTCGGAAAGCGCGTAGCTGCGCGCGCTGCCGTCCAGGCGCTCGCTCAGGCTGCGGGAGTAGTTGAGCAGGCAGCTCTCCACTTTCAGGGAGATGACCATGCGCGCCTGCGGGATGTTCGTGGTGATGGTCACGTTCGTGCGCAGGGTGCGCGTCTCGCGGCCGTTCGTGTTCGAATTGTCGCCGTAGTAGTAGCCGATGTACTTGTACGGACTGCCGTCGTAGGAGTTCAGGCTCGTCGGCGAGTATGGCAGCACGTCGGTGTAGAGGGAGCGGTAGTAGTAATAGGTGCCGTCCACGCGGATGGTCGTGTTGAGCGCCTGGATGCGCTTGAAATCGATCACCCACTCCAGGCCGTAGCGGGACACGGGATTGTCGTCGTTGTCCTCGGTGTAGCTGTAGATGAGCTGCTTGCGCTGCCGGCCCGGCACCTGGACCGCGGGCAGGATGCCCCGGCTGTCGGAGACCGTCACGGCGCCGCTCGCCGGATCCAGCGAGTAGATGCGGCTCTCCGCCGGGATGTCCAGGCCCTGCACCGCCTCCACGGGCGTGTAGGTGTACTGGAAGCGCTCGTAGTCCGAGATCCGGCTGTAAGCGTAGAGCGTGCGGTTGTAGAAGGCCGCCAGCGACACCTTCGTGCCGCCCAGGTTGGCCTCCAGGCCGAGCTCGCTCTGCTGGTTGCGCTGCCAGACCAGGGCCGCGTTGTACGCGATGCTGCGCGGCATCACGAAGTAGGCCCGGTTGACCACGTTGTTCGCGTCGGCCGTCGAAGTGAACACGTTGATATCCAGGTAGGAAGGCGTCGGATACAGGACGGAGAAGGACGGCTGCTTCACCGCCACGCCCCAGCTGCCGCGGAGCGAGAGCTCGCGCAGGAAGGCGTTCTTCCGGTTCTTCTCCGAGAAGAAGGTGTATTTCGCGTTGAAGCGCGGCGAGAGGCTAGACGTGACGCCATAGGCGGACGAAGGGATGATTGTGTTGTCCCAGCGCACGCCGGCGATGAAGTTCAGCCGGGCGTCGTCGCCCGTGCGTATCATCAGGTTCTCCTCCGCATAGGCGGCGATGTTCGTCATCGCGGGCACGTCGCAGTAGCGCCACGTGCGGTAGGTATCGGCCGTGGCCTCGTCCTCCGAATAGGCGCCGGTACCGAAGTTCTTGTCCAGCGTCCAGTCGGCGCCGATCTTCAGCTTGCTGTTGAAGCGGCCCACGTTCTTGGACCAGTTCGCCTTCAGCGTCACCTTGGCGCTCAGCGGACGGTCGTCCACGCCCATGACGTTGTAGCGCGTGCCGGGAACAATGCGCACGGCCGGATTGTCAGCGCCGGGGACGAAGTCCTCCGCCATGTAGTAGCCGCGCTCGTGCGCGTGCATCGACGTGCCGCTGACCGCGGAATGGTATTGCCGCTTCTCGCGCTGCCGGTTGTCGGAATAGGTCGCGGAAGCGTTCAGCTCAATGTTGGTGATCCAGGACTTCGACAGCAGCCAGTTGGCGGTCAGGTTGGCGCGGAGGCTGTTGTCCCGCTTGGTCAGCCAGGTGTCGATGAGTTTGTCCGGATCCGCCCGGTCGTCCAGGCCGCCCAGGTTCCCGGTCACGCCCAGCGAGAGGCGCAGCGGCATCTCGCCCGTAAACTGCCCGCTCCAGGTCATCGAGAGCTGGTTGCGGTCGTAGGAAGTGTACGGAGACATCGGGTCGGAGATGGAGCGGGTGCGCTCCAGGCTCGTATTCAGCACGCCCCGGCTGCGGCCGCGGCGGGTTTCTCCCAAATCGAAGCCCTTGCTCACGGACAGCTGCTTGGTGCGCGGGCTCGTGGACAGGGTGATGGCCCAGGGGGTCTTGCCCTTGCGCGTATTGATCTTGATGACGCCCGAAGCCATGTCGCCGTACTCCACGGAGGGGACACCGGTGATCACTTCGACCGATTCCACGTTGGACGAGGCGATACTGCTGGTGGACACGCCCTGGAAAATGCCGTCCTTGAAATTATTGAACGAAGCGTTGTTGGACAGGCGTACGCCATCCACCTCGACAGCCGTACCGAAAGCGCTGTTGTCGCTCTCGGCCTTGCCGGAGCGGATGCTCAGCTGGCTGTTGCCGGTCAGGTTCGGCTCCACGGTCGCGCCGCCCGGCAGGAGGCTGGAGATGTCGGAGACGTTCATCAGCTGGACGTGGTCCAGGGCCATGCGGTCGATGGTGCGGGTGGTGGTGGCGGAATTGCCGTTTTCCTGCGCGGTCACGACAGCGCTCTCGAGCGAGAGGTTGTCCGGGCTGAGCTCCACGCGGAAGTTGACGTCCTTGCCGAGCTTCATGTCACGCGTCCAGGTCACGTAGCCCAGGCAGTCCACCCGGACGACGGATTCGGCCACGGACACGTTGCGCAGCACGAACTTGCCCTTGGCGTCGGCCACGGACCACTGCTCCGTGGCCTCGACCACGACGGTGGCGAAGCCCACGGGCGCGCCCGTGCTCTTGTCGGTCACGGTGCCGCTGAGGGTAACGCTTTGCGCGCGCATGCCCAAAGAGAAAAAGAGGCATGCAAGCACCAACAATATGTGCTTCAAATCAGACATCCTGAGGTAAACACTTCTATAAGGATTTACAAATTAAGTAAAAAAATGGAAAAAGTGTACTACCTTTGAGGGTATGAAGCGCTTATTTTCATCATTTCTTGTGATTTTCGCCCTCTGCGCAACGGCTCTCGCGGACGAAGGCATGTGGATGGTCCCCTCCGCGGACAAGAAGACGGCAGAGCTCAGCAACTGCGTGGTTTCCATCGATTTCATGGGCACGGGCAGCCTCATTTCCAGCCAGGGGCTGGTCATCACCAACCACCACGTCGCCTATTCCGACGTGTTCGAGTTGGGCGACGGGGAGCACAACTACCTCGAGGAGGGTTTCTGGGCCCGCAGCCTGGAGGAGGAAATCCCCATCCCCGGGCGCAGCGTGCAGTTCCTGCGCGGCACCGTGGACGTGACCGAGGAGGTGGAGCAGCTCTTCGCGGACGGCACGGTCAAGCGCGACAACGCGATGATGATGCGCCGCCTGAGCGGGATCATGGAGAAGCGCTACCAGGAGAAAACCGGCTACGTGGCCTCGCTCAGCAGCGCCTGGCGCGGCGACCGCTACTATATTTCCCTCTACGAGGAATACAACGACATCCGTCTCGTCGGCGCCCCGCCGGCCCAGGTGGGCGCCTTCGGCGGCGACGTGGACAACTGGGAGTGGCCGCAGCACAAGGGCGATTTCGCGCTGCTGCGCATCTACACCGCCCCCGACGGCAGCGCGGCCAAATACGCGCCCGAGAACGTTCCGCTCAAGGCCGACAAATACCTGAAGATTTCTTTGAAAGGCTACCGCGAGGGCAGCAAGACCACGCTCATCGGCTTCCCCGGCAGCACCGACCGCTACGCCTCCTCCGCCAAGGCGGACTTCATGACGAGCGTCCAGCTGCCCATCCAGACCGAGATCCGCGGGGCGCGCATGGACATCATCAAGAAATGGATGGACCGCGACCCGGAGGTGCGCCGCAAGTACTCGAACTACTTCTTCAACCTCTCCAACGCACAGGAGCTCTACCTCGGCGAACTGCAGTGCTACAAGCGCTTCCACGTGGCCGACGAGAAGCGCGCGCTGGAGGCGGAGCTGGACGCCTGGCTCGACGCCGACCCGGCGCGGCGCGCGCAGTTCGGCGACCCGGTGGGCGGCCTGCGCGACCGCTACGCGCGCGTCGCCGGCCCGGAGAAGAACGTGCAGTATTTCCGCGAATGCCTGATCCGCGGCACCCAGATCGAGCCCGTCGCCTCCCGCACGGACGTGCTCGCGAACAACTACGGCGAGAGCAAGGTGCCCGGCGTGCGCCGCAGCTCCGCGCGCAACTTCGAGCAGATCGACCTCCGCGTCGAGCGGGAGCTCTTCCGCTACACGCTGGAGACTTTCTATGAGAATGTGGACGAGGCCATGCTGGGGCCCTTCCAGCAGGAGGTCAAGGCCCGCTTCGGCCAGCAGTACGACGCCATGTGCGCCTTCCTCTGGGACGGCAGCTGGCTCTCCGATCCGGCGCAGATCGCCGTCTACCTGGACCCGGAGGCCGACATGAAAGCCTTCCTGGACGCGCACGAGGACGACCCGCTGGTGCGCTTCTTCATGGACACGAAGATCGTGACCTACAACCAGGCCATCGACGCCGCCGAGGGCACGCCCGACATCACGGCGCTGACGCGCGACTACACCCACGCGCTCTTCGCGATGCAGACGGCCCTGAAGCGCAACCCCTACCCCGACGCCAACTCCACGATGCGCGTCAACTACGGCCGCGTGAAGGCGCTCGACCCGCGCGACGCCGTCCACTGCGACTACTTCAGCACCGCGGCCGGCTTGCTGGACAAGCACGACCCGGACAATTATGACTTCTGTATTCCGGCTGATATGCTGGAAGCCCTGAAGAAGGCCCCGGGCACGATGCACCTCAACTTCATCACCGACAACGACAGCACCGGCGGCAACTCCGGCTCCCCCATCCTCAATGCCAAGGGGGAAATCATCGGTCTGCTCTTCGACGGCAACAAGGAGTCGCTGGCCTCCGAGATGCTCTTCACGCCCGACTACAACCGCAGCGTGAACGTGGACATCCGCTATGTGGTGTGGATCCTCCGCGAGTACGCCCACTTCGACCGCATCCTCGTCGAGCTGAACCTCTAACCGGCTATTTGATAGTTGCGGGGAGGTCGAAGGTGGAAGCAGGCAGCTGTGGATTCTCTGTAAACTCCTTGAGCACCATGGTATTGTTGGCACCGAGCGCGCCCTTGGTTTCCATCCGCAGGACGATGCCCTGCCAGATCCAGTCCTTGCGGGTGACGGTGCGGAGCAATGACTTTTGCTTGTAGGTGTAGATCGTGCAGGTCCGGCCCATGATGTCCTCGGTCCCGAGTATTTCGATCTTGTTCTTCTTCATGAACTCCTCCGTCATCTCCAGGAAGTTCGGGGCGTCGGCGGCAGGGCCCTCGGACATCTTGGCCTCGTCCTTCTTCTCGTTGTCGAACCAGGCGTTGGAATACATTTTTCCATCACGGTACAGAATCTCGGTGTGGTAGTTCCCCAGACCCTCCATCTGGATCTGGTCGTGCTGCTTGCGGAGCCGGCCGTAGTCGTCGAACCAGACTTCGTTGTACTGCGTGCCCCCACTGGTCTGGGTCTCGAATTTGAGGTGTCCGGACTTGATGCCGTAGAGCTTGGCGGGTTCCTGGGCGTTGGAGATTCCGGCCACGAGCAAGGCCGAGACGAGGATGAGTGTGCGGAAGATTGTTTTCATGAGGCTATAATTTGTATGTTTGACTGACGCATTACAGGTTTTTGACATCCTCCCAGCGGTAGAAGCTGCCGGGGGCGGCAATCACCTCGGCGCGGCTGTCGTGCTGCGCATAAGCAGCGCAGCCCGCCGCCAGCAGGCAAATGGTAACCGCAGCTTTTTTCATACCTTCAAAGATAGCAAAAAAATATTTTCCATTTCTTTTTATAACTTTGTAAGCATGAGAGCATTTCCCTACCTTCTGACGGCCCTCGCGGCCCTTGCCTTAAGCGCTTCCGCCCAGGCGCGTACGACTTCTCTGGACCAATGGCAGTTTTCCCGCGACGGAGCGTCCTGGGAGACGGTGACGGTGCCGCACAGCACCAACGCCGTGGACGGCCGCTCGGCCGCCTACTACCGCGGTCAGACGCACTACCGCCGCACGTTCCGCGCGAACCCCGCGCGCCCCGCTTTCCTGCAGTTCGAGGGCGCCGCGCAGGCGGCTGACGTCTACGTGAACGGCCAGCTGGCGCGCACGCACAAGGGCGGATACACCCCCTTCACCGTCCCCCTCAGGGACCTGCTGCAGCGCGGCAAAAACGTCGTGGAAGTAGTCTGCGACAATAGCGTGGACCTGGAAATGATTCCCATCTCCTCCGACTTCAACAAGAACAACGGCCTGCACAACCCGGTGTCGCTGCTGACCTTCGGCCAGCAGTACCTATGCCCGACCACCTATGGCCCGGACCGCCTGCACCTGACGCAGACGGCGGTCTCGGCCGAACGAGCGGAGGCCCGACTGGAGGCACGGATCGTCAATGCCGCGCCGCGCGCGAAGACGGTCCGCGCGACGGTCCTGCTACGGGACGCGGCCGGCCGCGTGGTCTGGCGCGAGCGCCAGCGACTCACGGTGCCGGCCGGCGAGGGTGCGCCCGTCTGTGCGGACATCGCTCTCGATAACCCGCACCTTTGGGACGGCGTCCGGGACCCCTATCTCTACACCGTCGAGGTCCGGATCCGCGGCGACGTCGCGCGCGCCCAGGTGGGCTTCCGCTTCTTCAGCCTGGACCGCGACAACGGGTTCATGCTCAACGGCAAACCCTACCCGCTGCGCGGCGTGAGCATGCACCAGGACATGGACGGACGCGCGTCTGCGCTCACCCGCGAGGACATCGACCGTGACTACGAGGTCGTACGCGAACTGGGCTGCAATTTCCTGCGCCTGGCGCACTACCCGCACAACGAGTACGCCTTCCGGCTCTGCGACCGCCTGGGCATCATCGTGCAAACGGAGATCCCCTGGGTCAACATCTGCGGCGAGCGCGCTACGGATGCCTATTTCGACAACATCCACGAGCAGATGCGGGAGATGGTCACCAGCCTCTACAACCACGCTTCCATCTGCTTCTGGGGCATGTGGAACGAACTCGACAGTTGGGGCAACACCCCCGTCTACCAGGGTCGGCTCGACGCCCGGCGCGCCGTGGACGAGACCGCCCGGCTGTACGCCTATGCCAAGTCGCTCGACCCGACGCGCGCCGTCGGCCTGACCGACGACAGTGTCTTCGCCCGCGACTTCTACACGGAGCTCAAGGCCGACTACTACTCCGAAAACCGCTACCATGGCTGGTATTACGAATACAACGATTTCAGCGGCCTGACAGGTTCCATGCAGTGGATTCACGACCACATGGGCGTGACCAATCTTTCGGAGTACGGCGTGGGCATTAACCCGTTCTGCCATAGCTGGAATGTCGAAGACATCCACCGCTATGCCGACGACCGTCGCCACATGGAAGCCTACGGCAACCGCGCCCACGAGTCGCAGGTCCAGCAGATCTGCGCCATGCCCTGGCTCAATTTCACCTCGCTTTGGATCCTGTTCGATTTTCCGGTCGCTGACCGGAAGGAAGGCTTCCTTGACTCGGACGACGGCGTGAACTACGTGGAGAATCCCGCGCGGCTCTTCACTAACGACAAGGGACTCGTGACCCGCGACCGGCAGACGAAAAAGGACGTCTTCTACCTCTACAAAGCCTGGTGGAATGACGCTGAGGAGACGGTCTACATCTCCGAGCGGCGGCTCCGCAAGCGCCCCGCCGGCTCGACTTTCACCATCACGGCCTACTCCAACGCCCGCTCGCTGACCCTGCTGCGCGACGGGGAGCCCGTCCGCACGATGGAAGGGTCCGGCGAGATCTCCGGCGTTATCTGGAAGTTCGAGGATCTGGAGATGGGCTCCGCCGAGACCACCTTCGAGCTTGTTTCCGACACCGGTGCCCGCGACCGGGTCAGTTTCCTGCCGCTCTAGGCAGCGGACGAATATTCTTCTAATTGTCCAAATGTTGGCCGGATTGTTCAGAGTCCGGCCCGGGGTGTTCCATCTCTGCGGGAAATCATTAATTTTGTTTGCAGAGACCGACACGGATACTTAAAACCAATTATACATTTATGAATCTCAGCAAATCTTTCCTCGCCGCACTGGCACTGACCGTCGCGGCAGCTGCAGGCGCCCAGACTCTGAAAATGACCCCGCAGGTCGTGCGCATCACCGCTTACGAAGCCTCCACCTCCGTCAACCTGGTGGTCGTGAAACCCGAAGTAAAACTCGATGTCCTGGATCCGGCGGTCTTCACCGTCCAGACCAACGGCGTCGAGCGCAACGTCAAGATCGTCTACACCTGCGACGACCGCGGCGAGTGGACCGACGGCGGCGACTACCTCGCCTTTGGCCTGGAGGTCAGCCGCGAGCGCGGCGCCGCCCCGCTCGTCTCCCGCGGCATGGGTACCTGGAGCACGGCCTACCCCGTCAAGGTCGCCCTCAAGCAGGGCAAGAGCGTCAAGGCCGCCGGCAAGAAATACACTGCCGTGGAATGCGAGACCCCGCACGCGCTCCGCAATTTCCTCTCCGAGTCCGACTTCTTCCGCCGCGGCACCTTCACCGGCCCTTCGACCGGCCGTCCGGGCGACGAGACCCTCACCTACGGCGCCTATGAGCCGGAGGCCCTCCGCATCGACGGCAAGGCCAATCCGCTCATCATCTGGCTGCACGGCATGGGCGAAGGCGGCACCGACGTCTCCATCGAGCTGATGGGCAACGAGGTCGTCGCCCTCATCCGCAACGACATCCAATCCCACTTCACCACCGAGGGCGGCGACAAGGGTGCCTACGTTCTGGCCGTCCAGTGCCCGACCATGTGGATGGACACGGCCAAGGGCTTCAGCGCCGGCGACCACCCGTCCCTGTACTCCGATGTCCTCAAGTCCTGCATCGACCACTACCTCGCGCAGAACCCGGACGTGGACCGCAACCGCGTCTACATCGGCGGCTGCTCGAACGGCGGCTACATGACCGTGAACATGCTCCTGCGCAATCCGGGCTTCTTCGCGGCCGCCTACCCGACCTGCGAGGCCTTCGCCGACGCCAACATCTCCGACCTGCAGATCAAGCAGATCGCCGGCGAGAACATCTGGTTCGTGCAGTCCTTCGACGACACCACGGTCCGCCCGACCGAGTACTGCATCCCGACCTACAAGCGCCTCATCGAGGCCGGCGCCAAGAACGTCTGGCTGTCCATGTTCGAGAACGTGACCGGCACCGACACGCCCGGCCAGCGGCTGATGGGCCACTTCTCCTGGGTCTATGTCTTCAACGACCAGGTCACGGGCGCCCAGGCGCAGTCGACGGGCGAACTCCAGCCGTCCAACAACGGCGGCGGCGCCGTCGCTCCCCAGGGTTTCCACAACCTCTTCGACTGGATGAACGCCCAGGTCCTCACCGCCCCCGAGGTCCCGCAGCAGCAGGGCGGCAGGCGCTAAGGCTCTTTGTCGAAAATCAGATAGACGCAATTGACCCCGCTGGCATAGCGGTAGTTGACGTCCCGACAGAAACCTTCCACGATCCGGAGACTCAATGCCTCCGGATCGTTTTTTCCATAGGCGTGCAGGGGATTGAAGGCCTTCCCGGCCGCCTTGACCAGGATGGTGAAGCGGTCGTCTCCGTCCACGATTCCCACGTCGAAGCTACCTTTGAGCCCGCAGGACTGTCCCATCTCCAGCTGGTGGAGCATCATTTCCTCCACGCAATGGGTGACGGCCGTGTTCTCCGCCTGCGAGAGCCGCATCGCCTCCAGTCTTTCACAGAGCAGGGAGAACTGCTGCGAGACGCTCGCGCGGGAATAGGCCACGCTCACGGCGAATGAATGGCGTGTGTCGCCCACGGGAATCAGCCAGACCGGGTGCAGCTTCCCCTCCCTTCTGGAGAAAATAAGCGAAGCCGCCAGGCCTCCCAGCATGGGGAGCAGCATGCCCAGCGGCAGGGCCACCCACAGGTTCCAGGGGGAAAGGGCCAGGGCCAGTGGCAGGGTACAGATGACGATGCCCGCCTGCAGCAGGCCGGAGATCAGGCGGACTTCCGGATCAGCGCGAATTGATCCAAATACTTATTCAATGAGGCAAGTTCCGCAAGGTCGCGGGAAAGGAAAGCCGCGCAGAACAATTCCCGGAAGCGGCAGAGTTCCTCCCAAAGTGCGCTTCTTTGTGAAGGGGTATCGGCCCTGCCATATTTGATGGTAAGGTCAATGAGTTCCTGCGCTCGGGCGAAAGCTCCCTCCGCGCGATGGTCCTTACCGGCCTCCAGCGCTTTCTGCACACGAGACGTTTCGCTGCCGATGTTTGCCATCTGCTGCGGGAAAGTCAACTCGGCCCAACGGCCGTTTTCCAATGTCGTGTGCTGCATTCTATCCGATAATGAATTGTGATACAATCTTTTCAATCGCTTCCCTAATCTCAGGGTTTGATATCCCGCGGGAAGGATTGCCCTGCCAGGAGCGGATGTTAATGAGCGAGTCATACTCAATGAAATCCTCTCCCTCCTCATCGGGATACAGGTTGAATCCCCACAGGTCCTCACCGGCAGAACCATTTTCCAATAGCAGACGTTCCAAATCTGCATGCAGTTCGGCATCAATGGCCAATAGTCCCTGTTTCACATCGGCGACACATTTGATCATATCCCCGAACGTATTCTCTGCCAGAGCAGCAAGCTCGGCTCGTGTTATGGTTGTCTGAAGAATCTGCATGGCGTGCGTTTTCACAAAGGTAATGAAAAAAGAGGAAATCCTTTCGGAAATCCTCTGTAGTAGACCAAACACTCCGAATCTCGAACCTCTCGTTCATCGCAGGGCTACGCCGACTTCAATCATTCAACGACGGGCTTGACCGATAAAGTGGGATCTACCAGATGAAAGGGATCACTTTGTACTTCACCTTCTGCTTGTAGTCCTTGTAACCCTCCAGCCCTTCCTCCAGGACCATCTCCTCATTCTTTATACGTTTGGCGATCAGCGGAATGTACAGCAACATGATCAGGAACGAGAGGGGTGAAGCAAGCACCAGCGGCATGGCCAGGAAAAGGACGGTCGTCGCCATGTACATCGGATGCCGGACGACTCCATAAAGCCCCGTGTCGATGACC
>JAGCDF010000067.1 GCA_017651225.1 Bacteroidales bacterium | reverse complement strand
TCGATGGCCTTGGTGTCGAACTTGGAGATCTTGCGGACCGGCTTCTCCACGAGCTTGAGGATGTCGTCCAGGATGATCTCCCGGCGGAAGAGATCCTGGTAGTTCTTCATCTGGTTGAAGATGTCCTGGATCTGCGTCTCCCAGTCCTTCTGGTCCTGTTCGAGGACCTTGTAGATGCGGTTTTCGAAGAAGATGCGCTCCAGGGAACTGTAGTGCCAGTCGGCCTCCAGCTCGTCCAGCTTGATCTGCAGCTCCTGGAGCAGCAGGTCGCGGGTGTGGTAGGTGCCGTACTCGAGGATGTCGTTGACCGTCAGGAACTGCGGCTTGTTGTCCTTGATCACGCAGGCGTTCGGCGCGATGTTGACCTCGCAGTCCGTGAAGGCGTAGAGGGCGTCGATGGTCTTGTCCGGGGAGACGTCGTTGGGCAGGTGGATGAGGATATCCACCTTGTCGGTGGTCATGTCCTCGATCTTCTTGATCTTGATCTTGCCCTTGTCCTTGGCCCGGAGGACGGAATCGATGATGTCCTTGGTGTATTTCCCGTAGGGGATTTCCGTGATGGCCACGGTGTTCTTGTCGATCTTCTCGATGCGGGCGCGCACCTTGACGGAGCCGCCGCGCTTGCCCTGCATGTACTTGCTGCAGTCGGCGAAGCCGCCGGTCGGGAAGTCCGGATAGATCTCGTAGGGCTTGCCTTCGAGGATGGCGACGGAGGCGTCGAGCAGTTCGTTGAAGTTGTGCGGAAGAATCTTGGATGCGAGACCCACGCCGATGCCTTCCGTGCCCTGCGCGAGCAGGAGCGGGAAGCGCACCGGGAGCTCGGTCGGCTCCTGGTTGCGGCCGTCGTAGGAATTCATCCAGTGCGTCACCTTCGGGTCGAAGACCACCTCCTTGGCGAACTTGCTGAGCCGGGCCTCGATGTATCGCGGCGCGGCGTTGGAGTCGCCGGTGAGGATGTTACCCCAGTTACCCTGGCAGTCCACGGTGAAGCCTTTCTGGCCCAGCTGGACGAGGGCGCCGAGGATGGACTGGTCGCCGTGCGGGTGGTACTGCATGGCCTGGCCGACGATGTTGGCCACCTTGGTGTAGGCGCCGTCGTCCATCTTGTACATGGCATGCAGCACGCGCCGCTGCACGGGCTTGAGTCCGTCCACGATGTGCGGCACGGCCCGGTGCAGGATCACGTACGAGGCGTAGTCCAGGTACCAGTCCTTGAACATGCCGGAGAGCTTGAACTTGTGCGCGTCCGCCTCCAGCATCTTGTCAAAGCGGCCCGAGGATTCCCCTTCGTCGTCAATGACCTTGTCGTCGTCTTCGATGATCTCTTCTTCGGTGATGATATTCTCTTCTTCCATAGGAACAGTTAGTCTTCGTATCCGAATTTGCGCAGTTCGCGCCTGCTCTCCCGCCAGTCGGGATCCACCTTTACGTAAATCTGCAGGAAGACCTTCTTCTGGAAGAAGTCTTCCATGTCGATGCGGGCCTGGGTGCCCACTTTCTTGAGGGCCGCGCCCTGGCGGCCGATGATGATGCCTTTCTGGGATTCGCGCATCACGTAGATGACGGCGCCGATGTCATAGCGCTCCGCGCCTTCCTTGAAGCTCTCGATGCCCACCTCGCAGCAGTACGGAATCTCCTCCTTGTAGTTCAGCAGGATCTTCTCCCGGATGATTTCCGAGGCGAAGAAACGGAGGTTCCGGTCCGTGAAGGCATCCTTGTCATACCACGGCGGGCATTCCGGAAGCCGTGCGAGGACGGCGTCCAGAATGCTCTCGAGGTTGAACTTCTCCTGGGCGGAAGCCGGGATGACCGTAGCCGCGGGGAGCTTCTCCTGCCAGTAGGCAAGGAGCTCCGTCACGCGCGGCTGGTCGCTGATGTCGATCTTGTTGACCACCACGACCACGGGACAGTCCACGTGGGAGAGTTTCTCCACGTACTCGCTGTTCTTGTCGGGGGTCTCCACCGTGTCCGTGACATAGAGAATGACGTCGGCGTCGCCGATGGCGCCGTCCACGAAATTCATCATGTTCTGCTGGAGACGGTAGCTGGGCTTGAGGATGCCCGGCGTGTCGGAATAGACGATCTGCCAGTCCTCGCCGTTCACGATGCCCATGATGCGGTGGCGCGTGGTCTGCGCCTTCGCCGTCACGATGGAGAGCTTTTCGCCCACCAGCGCGTTCATCAGCGTCGATTTCCCGACGTTCGGGTTGCCGATGATGCAAACGAATCCGGAGCGGTGTGCCATACTATACGTAAGCCCCCATCTTCAGAATGTTCGTCTCGCCCTCGGTGAGGTAGCGCCACTCGCCTTTCTTGAGGCCCTTCTTGGTCAGGCCCGCGAAGTACACGCGGTCGAGCGCCTTGACGTTGTAGCCGAGGGTCTCGAAGATGCGGCGCACGATGCGGTTCTTGCCGGAGTGGATCTCGATGCCGAGCTTGCGCTTGTCCTTCTCGTCGATGTATTCGAGTTCGTCGGCCTGGACCTCGCCGTCGCTGAGTTCGATGCCGGAGAGGATCCGGTCGAAGTCTTCCTGGCTCAGCGGCTTGTCGAGGGCCACCTGGTAAATCTTCTTCTTGTCGTAGGAGGGATGCGTGAGGCGCTCGGCGATTTCGCCGTCGTTGGTCAGCATCAGCACGCCGGTCGTGTTCTTGTCGAGCCGGCCCACGGGATACACGCGCGTGGGGCAGTTCTTGACGAGATCGACGACGGTCTTCTCGGCATGGGGGTCGCTGGCCGTGGTCACGAAGCCCTTGGGTTTGTTCATCACGATGTAGACCTTCTCCTCACCCTTGAGGCGCTCGCCGTTGAAGCGGATGTCGTCGGTGAAGATGTTGACCTTCGTGCCCAGCTCGGTCACCACCTGACCGTTGACGGTCACGACGCCGGCCTGGATGAGGGTGTCGGCTTCGCGACGGGAGCAGACGCCCGAGTTGGCGATGAACTTGTTGAGGCGGACGGTGTCCTGGATCGGCATCGGATACGGTGCCTCGGTGCTCTCGCTGCCGTTCACGACGGGACGGCGGCTGATCATGCGGTTGATGCCTTCCGTGGACTCACGGGTGAAGTTGGGCTTGCGGCCCGGTTTCTTGAAGCCGGGCTTCGGACGGCCCTGGCCGCCCATAGGCTTGCGCGGGCCGGCGCTGCGGTGCTCGCCGTAGCCGCCGCGTCCCTCGTTGTTGTACGGGCGCTGGGGACGGTCGCCATACTGGCGCGGCTTGCGGTCGCCGTAACCGCCTTCGCGGTTGCCATAGCCACCCTCACGGTTGCCGTAACCGCCCTCGCGGTGGCCATAGCCGCCTTCGCGGCTGCTGAAATTGCTGCGGCCTTCGCCGTACGGACGGCGGTCGCCGTCGTCGGAGCGGCGGGAGCCATAGCTACTGCCGTGGCTGCCGTAATTGCCGCCGCGGCTGTTGTAGCCGCCGTTGTCGCGGTGTCCGTAGCCGCCCTGGCGGTTCTCACCGTAGGGACGCGGCTTGCGGTCGCCGTAGCTGCTGGTTCTGTGTTCGCCGGACTCGCTGCGATGCGCGCCGGGCGTGTACTCTACTTTTTCGGATTCAGGGCGCGGCCCTGCTGTTTTCCGCGGTCTAAGTTTTCGGCCTTCTTTGGTAAACTGGTCCATCTCTTTACTTGAGGTTAAAATAATAAGTAATTGTGCCCTCCTGCATGGCGGGAGCGTCCGCGCTCATGTTGAAATGCGTCTCCAGAGCGGCTTTGCGCGCCGCGGCAGAGAGGGTCTTGTCCAAAACGGTGGTGCCGTCGCCTCCCGGCACGGCCTTAACTACGTTGCCGTAGTTGTCCACCCAGATATTCACGACCACGATGCCGCTCTCCTGCACGTTGTAGGCCGGCCGGGGGATGTTCCCCACGGTGTTTCGGCCCGGGACGTGCGCGCTGGGCTTGCCGTCGGTACGGCCGGACTCCGTGTTGCCTTTGGCCTGTCCGGCCTTGAAGGCATCCGTCGCCTCGTCCGCGCCGTGCGGTGCGGTCAGGGTCGTATCTTTCTTGGCCATGCCCGGAAAGGTGGCGCGCGGATCCAACGCGGGCTCCTTCGGCTGCACGGTCGGCACCTCTACGTCTCCGGCGGGGTCGGGCTGCGTCTGCGGGGTCTCGTTGGGCCGGTCGGCCTCATACGGGGAATCGCTCTGCTGCGCCAGTTCGACGGGACGCGTGAGGTCAGTCTCCTCCGCCATCGGCTGCTCGCCCTGCAACTGCTGCTCCACGATTTCGGGCGCCTCGCTGAAATCGATGAGCATGGGCTGCTCCTGCGGCGGGGGATAGAGGTACTTCAGGCCGGAGAAGGACACGAGCACGACGGCGCAGACGTGGACGATCCCCGACATGACGATGCCGGTGATCCTGGCGTTGCGCTCGCGCTTCTGTGCGATTCTCTGGTCGTTCTGCATGGTTTACTCTGGCTGCGTGGCCAGGATAACTTTGTAGTGGTTGCGCTTGGCGATGTTCATGACCTGCACGATCTCGCCGATCGGCACGCTCTCGTCGGAGAAGATCGAGAAGGTCGGATCTTCCTCGCTCTGGAGCAGGCCCACGAGTTCGTCCTCCACCTCGGAGAACGTCACGGGCTCCTGGGCGCCGTTGATGTGATAGGTGTAGCGGTCCTCGCCCCAGTCCTTGATGGAGACGCTCACCGTGGCCTTGGCGCCCACCTGGCCGGTGCTCTTCGGGAGCAGGAGCTTCAGGGCGTTGGGATTGACCAGGGTGGAGGTCACCAGGAAGAAGATCAGCAGCAGGAACACGATGTCCGTCATCGAGGACATCGCGATGTTGGGATCCGCCTTGGTGATACGCTTGAGGGCCATCGCTATTCCGCTTTTTCGGCATCGGCGACGGGCTCGCCGAGCATGTCCATGAACTTGATGGTCGCGCTCTCCATGCTGTATACCAGGCTGGAGATGCGGGCCGTCAGGAAGTTATAGCCGAAGTAGGCGAGGATACCGACGATCAGACCGCCGACCGTGGTGATCATGGCGGTGTAGATGCCGCTCGACAGGAGTGTGATGTCGATGTTGTTGCCGGCGTTGGACATGTTGAAGAACGCCTGCACCATGCCGATCACCGTGCCGAGGAAACCGATCATCGGGGCGCCGCCGGCGATGGTGGCGAGGTAGGGAAGGCCCTTCTCCAGGCGGGCCACCTCCACGTTGCCGACATTCTCGATGGCGGCCTGCACGTCCGTGGCGGGCTTGCCGATGCGGGCGATGCCGGCCTCGACCATCCGGGCGACGGGCGCGTCGTACTTGCTGCAGAGCGTCCGGGCGGATTTGATTTTCCCTTCGTGGATGTAGTCGCGGATGTCGTTGATGAAATCCTTGTCGATCTTGCCGGCCTGGCGGATGATCCACCACTTCTTGCCGAAGATGTAGATGGCGATGATCGACAGGAGGAGGAGCACCCACATGAGCCAGCCGCCTTTCGCAGCCATTTCAAGGAGGGAGTACGACATCTCCTGCTGCACGGGGGCAGCCTGGGCGATGCCGGTCTGGAGGAAATTAAACAACATATTTCAGGTTCTTTTGTTAACCAACAATAGCAAACAATCTGCCTATTAAGGCATAATCGTACAAAAGTACGAAAAAAACCTGAATATTTCGGAAAAAACAATTCCTTTCCGGGAGCTGCTCATTAAATGACCTCGAGATCGGCTTCCGGCAACCATCCCTGGCGGCCGTCGGCCAGCTCGATGTTGCGCCAGGAACCGACGCTGTCGAGCAGCTCGACCTTGGTGCCCTCGTGGAGCACGAACAGGTCCTTGGCGGAATCGCGTCCCGGCGAGCTCTGGACCGTGGTCACGGGGCGCGTCACGATGGCGCTGTCGGCCTTGCGGTAGTCGGAGCGCTGCCAGCAGGCGAAACTCAGGCAGAGCACCGTCAGGACGAGCGCCACGATGCCGGCGATGAAGCCGCCGCGGCGCGCCGCCACGCTGCGTCCCAGCAGGAACAGCAGCACGCAGCCGAGCGTCACGGCCAGCAGGATCAGGAACAGCACCGCCCAGGTGTCGGACGGCAGCAGCCAGCACAGCTTGCGGCCCCAGACTTCCAGGAAGAATTCCGGCACGGCCTCGATCTTGTCCTGCAGAAGGGTCTGCGCAAAGGCCAGGTTGTAGCGTGCGTCGGCGTAGGAAGGATCCAGTTTGAGCGCCCGCTCGTAATTCAGGATGGCGTGGGCGAGGTCGTCCTGCTTGAACAGGGCGTCGCCCAGGTTGCAGTACAGCTGCGGGCTCTCCAGCCCAAGCGCGCGCAGGTCGCTCCAGGCCTTGGCGGCTGCGGCCCAGTCGCCGTCGGAGTAGGCCGCGACGCCCGCCGTCCAAAGCGAATCGGGGTAGTTGGCCTGCTGTGCGGAGGCAAAGTGCGCGGGCAGCAGCAGGAGCAGCGCCAGCAGTGCGGCGGCGCCGGCGCCCGGTTTGCGCGGAGCTCTTCTCATACTTTCATCGATGGCGGAAATGACCGAGACCGCCTGCTCGTAATGGGTGTTCATGGCTTCGTGGCCGGCGTCCGGCGCGTAGCGGGCGAACTCGCAGGCGTCCAGCAGGCCGGTGAAATCGGCCGCCAGGGCCTCCGTGGCGCCGTGCTCGACCAGCCGGGCGGAGATGTTCTCCTTGCTGAGGTCGGTGGCGTCGAGGTTGAGCTTGTCGGAGACGAAGCCCAGCAGGGCACGGTGCAGCTCTTCGTAGAAGGCCGTGTAGAGGTTGCCCTGCAGGAAGG
Organism: Bacteroidales bacterium; assembly: GCA_017651225.1. GTDB lineage: Bacteria > Bacteroidota > Bacteroidia > Bacteroidales > UBA932 > Cryptobacteroides. The sequence continues at coordinate 39,829 of JAGCDF010000067.1, read as the reverse complement.
AACTTGCCTGCGTGAGCCGCTTGCGCGCCATCTTGGTGGCCGCGCGGTTCTTGCTGCCGACCACGTCGGCGCGCCGGGCGGCGAGGCTGCGGAGCGCAAGCCAGGCATTGAGGGCGAGCACCAGCAGCATGATGGTGGTGATCCAGAAGGCCAGCGAGCCGACGAAGAAATGCCCCACGGAAGCGAGCGAGCCCGGCTTCGTGGCGATGAAGCGGATGTCGCTGCCGAGGTCGCGCACGTCCTTGGCGCGGGAGCTCTGCACGAGCTGGCCGCCGGCCGTGCCGCCACTGGTGTCGGCGCCCTTGCCGACGCGCACCGGCAGCTCCTGGCTGCGCAGGGTCACGTATTTGCGCGACGCGAGGTCGAAGTAGCTGTATTCCACGGGCCCGAGGACGAAGTCGCCGTGGCTGCGGGGAATGAAGGGATACTCGAAGACTTTGCCGCCCGACACGTCGGAGGTCTTGACGTCATAGACTTCGAAATCCGGCGGGAAATTGATCTTGGGAGCCTCCAGCAGGGAGGTGTTGCCCGTACCCGTGACGGTGACGCGCAGCGAGGCGGCATCGTGGGTGAGCAGGGAATCGCGCGTCAGCGCGGCGCTCATCTTGAAGGAGCCCACGCCCCCGCCGAACGAGGCCGGCGCACCGGCGGGCAGGGCGCTGACCTGGATGGTCATCGGCTGCGTGGTCACGCGCTTGCGGATGGTCTGGTAGTCGTCCTGGAAGAAATCGTCGAAGATGCTGCCGGTCGAGGGGCGCTGCGTGCGGATGTTGACCAGGCAGACGAGTTCGGCCGGGTCGATGGTGACCTCGCCCGCCTTCTGCGGGACGAGGTTCCAGCTGCGGAGTACGGCGGTGTTGTAAATCTTGTCGCCCACGCTCTCGCGGCGGAATTCGATCTGGCTGGGGGCCTGCACCTCCTGGCTCCAGAAGCCGTTGAAGGTCGGGAAGCGGGCGTCCTCGAAGCCGGCGATGTTGACGCGCTGGTAGAGTTTGAGCGTGGCGGTGACCGTCTCGCCCACCATCACGTTGCGCTTGCTGAGCGTCAGGCGCAGGAACATGTCGTCCGCCGACACGGTGCCGGTCTGCGCGCTTCCCTGCTGGGAGCGGCCCTGGCTGGACTGCCCGGATGAACCCTGCTGTCCCTGTCCCTGGGCCGCGGCGCCGTCGGTCACGACCTCGATGGTCGGCCGGGAGGAAACGTATTTTTCGCCTTTGACCGTCGCCTCGGCGGCGGCCAGCTGGAAGCGGCCGGTGCTCTTCGGCAGCAGGATGTAGGTGTAGGTCGTCTGCGAAGAATGGGTGCGCTTGCCGTTGATGTAGGAAGTGGAGGAGGAGTGGCCCTGCTGCGGGCCCCAGACCAGCTGGAAATCCGAACCGGGCTCCCAGTGGAAGTCGCTCGGCCGGTCCTCCCCGCTGATGATGAAGGTCAGGTTGAACTGCTCGTTCACGCCCACGAGGTTGGGCGCCTGCACTTTGATGGTCGTCTGGGCGGACGCGGCCAGCGCGCACAGGGCGGCCGCCATCCAAACTATAAGTCTTTTCATCACCAATTCTTTTCTTTCTGACGAGACTTCAGCAGCGCGGCTTTTTCCTTGTTCACCTTGTCCTGGGTCTCCTTCTCCTTGGCCTGGATGGCCCGGAGCATCTGCTGGGCCTGCTGGGGAGAAATCTGGGGCTCCTGCTGTTGTTGCTGTTGCTGCTGCTTGTCCTGATTATTCTGGTCCTGCTGCTGGTCCTGGTCCTGGTCCTGATTCTGGTTCTGATCCTGATTCTGGTTCTGGTCCTGGTTCTGCTGCTGGTCCTGGTTGTTCTGGTTTTGATCCTGATTCTGGTCTTGATTCTGATCCTGGTTCTGTTGGTTGTCGCCACCGCCGCCACCCTGCTGGTTCTGGAGCATCTTCTTGGCGTAGATGTAGTTCTCCTTGGCGTCCAGGTCGCCCGGATCCTGCAGGAGCGCCTGCCGGAAGGCTTCCACGGCCGCCTGGTAGTTCTGCTGCTGCAGCGCGGCGTCGCCGGCGTTGTAGTAGTACTGCGCCGGGAGGCCCGGCTGCTCCTTGACGCTCTCCAGCGCCTTGGCCGCGCCGGCCCAGTCTTCCTGGCGGTAGAGCGCGGATGCGAGGTCGTAGTTGGCGGTCACGGAGGTGGAGTCCCGGAGCACCGCCTTGCGGTAGTCGATCTCGGACTCCTTGAAGTGCCCGCGGCGGAACTTGCGGTTGCCGGCGCGCACGTCGTGTCTGTCCGCCTGTGCGAAGGCAGGCAGGCTGCAGAGTATCAGGAGGATGACTAATATCTTTCTCATTCGAACAAGCGCTTTTTGGCCCGCCGCTCGCCGATCAGCATCTCCAGCACGAAGAAGAGCAGCGCGGCGGCGAAGAAATACATATACTGTTCGTCATACTCCTCGAAGACGACGTTGTTGAAGCGCTCGTCCTCGAGCTTGCGGATCTCGTCGAGGATGGGGTTGAGGCCGAATTCCTCGCCGCCGGCGTGGACGTAGGCGCCGTTGCCGACGGAGGCGATCTTCTTGAGCGTCTCCTCGTCGAGGCGGCTCACGACGATGTTGCCGTCCTTGTCCTTCATCAGGTCACCGTCCTTGGGGATGGGCTGGCCCCGCAGGGAGCCGACGCCGATCGTGTAGACGCGGATGCCGGTCGCAGCCACCTCCCGGGCGGCGTCGACGGGATCGTCCTCGTGGTTCTCACCGTCGGTGATGACGATGATGGCGCGGCTTTTCTCGCTCTGCGTGCTGAAACTCTTGGCCGCCGTCAGGATGGCGTCGCCGATGGCCGTGCCCTGCACGGGCACCGACTCGGTGTCGATGGAATTCAGGAACATCTTGGCGGACACGTAGTCCGTCGTGATCGGCAGCTGCACGAAGGAACTGCCGGCGAAGATGATCAGGCCGATGCGGTCGCCGTCCAGGCGGTCCACGATGCGGGAGATGGCCAGCTTGGCCCGGGACAGGCGGTCCGGGGTGTAGTCCTGCGCCAGCATCGAGTTGGACACGTCCAGGCAGATCATGATTTCGGCGCCCTTGGTCTCGCGCTCCACGAGCTTGGCGCCCAGCATAGGGCGAGCCAGGCCGACCGCGAAGCAGGCGAAGCCCAGGCAGAAGAGCACGGTCCGCCACCAGCCTTTGGCGCCGGACCAGGAGGGCATGAGGGCGTCCACGAGCGCCTCCTCGCCGAAGCGGCGCACACGGCGCCGGCGGGCGCGCCGCAGGAGGGCGTATCCGAGCAGGATCACCGGGACGAGCAGCAGGAGCCACAGGAAATGGGCACGGGCAAACATCAACATACTACGGCATCCTCCTCAATAAAAGTACGACCAGCAGTTCGAGCAGCAGGCAGATGAGCGCCGCCACGCCGAAACGGCCGAACAGTTCTTTGTAGACGGGGAAGCTGTCCACCGTGGTGCGCGCCTTCTCCATCTTGTTGATTTCTGAATAAATCTCCGCGAGCTTGGTGTTGTCCGTGGCGCGGAAGTAGCGGCCGCCCGTGGCGTCGGCGATGCCCTTGAGCAGGTCCTCGTCGATCTCGACCTGGACCTTCTGCATCTCCACGCCCCAGGGGGTCATGACCGGGTAGGGGGCCATGCCGTTCGCGCCCACGCCGATGGTGTAGACGCGTACGCCGTAGGTTTTGGCAATCTCGGCGGCCGTTTGCGGGGCCACCTCGCCGCTGTTGTTGACGCCGTCCGTGAGCAGGATCACCACGCGGCTCGGCGCGTCGGAATCCATCATGCGCGCCACGGCCGTGGCGAGGCCGTTGCCGATGGCGGTGCCGTCCTCGATGAGGTCGGTCTGCACCTCCTTCATCAGGTTGATGAGGGTGGCGCGGTCGGTGGTCAGCGGGCACTGCGTATAGCTCTCGCCCGCGAAGACGACGATGCCCATGCGGTCGGTGGGCCGCTGGGCGATGAATTCGATGGCGATGTCCTTGGCCGCGCTGAGGCGGTCGGGCGTGAAGTCACGCGCCAGCATACTCGTCGACACGTCCATGGCCAGCACGATGTCGATGCCCTCCGTGTCGCGCTTCTCCACTTCACTGGACGAGCGCGGGCGCGCCAGGGCGACGATGATCAGGCAGAGCGCCGCGGTGCGGAGCACCATCGGCAGATGCCGGATCACACCCAGCGGCGAACGGCCGCCCTGCAGCCAGGGCGACGCCGTGGAGACACGCAGGTGCGGACGCCGACCCGCCAGCTCCCGGTACACGTAGAGCGCGACGAGCAGCAGCGGCACGATCAGCAGCCAGAGCAGGGAAGGATACTCAAAGTTCATGCTCTTCCTTCTGCTCCTCCTCAAGCACGGTCTGGTAGGTGGATGTCACGAAGCGGACGGCCGTCGGCAGCGCGCGGGCGTTCTCCTCCTGCGAGGCGGTGTGCTTCGCAAATTTCACGAAGTCGGCGCACTCGAAGAGTTCCCGCAGCTCCTCGCGCAGGTCCGCCGGCAGGTCTTCCGCCTGCTTCAGCGCGTCGAAGAGCTCGGCCGTCGTCATCTCCGGCGCATCCACGCCGAAGCGGTCTTCGATATAGTTCTTGAGGGCATCGGTGATGCCCGAATAGTAGGATTTCTGCTTGTCCGGCGCCCAGAACTTGTCGCCGCGCCACTTGTCCAGTTCGCGCAGCGCCACGATGTAGGCGGGATCCTTCGGCTTGTCCTCGCCGGCGGCCCGGCGGCGGCGCAGCTGCGTCAGGCAGACCGCCAGGATCACGAGCGTGGCCAGCAGCCACAATCCGGCGATCCAGGGAAGCACTTCCCGGAAGGTCAGCGGATAGCGCATCTGCCCCTTGATGTCGTGGATCTGGAAGGTGGCCGTGTCGACCGGCATGGTTTTCACTTCCATGTCCACGCCCTCGAAGAGCAGGGTGTCCGTGCCGCGCAGCACGGGGATGGGCGGCAGGTGGTAGAGCCCCTCTTCGAAGGGTGCCAGCACGATGCTGCCGCGGATGTTGTAGAGTTTCGCGCGCTCCTTGCTGCCCGGCTGGCGGACGCGCAGGCGGGCGGTGGTGTCGATCTGCCAGCTGCGCACGAGCGTCAGGGTGTCGTTCGACGCGCCCGAGAAATCGGGCAGCATAACCGGCGTGCCTTCCGCCAGGCTGTCGAGCTGGAAACCGTATTCGAGCTGGTCGGCGATGAGGATGGAGTCCCGCGGCTGGAGCTGCTTCAGGAAAGCCTGCCCCGCCGGGACCATGTCCAGCATAACCGCCAGTATGAGTGTCAACACTTTCATCTTCGGTTGAACAGGGCCATCAGGCCCTTGACATAATCGTCGTCCGTGGCGATGTCCACGTGGTCGACCTGGTATTTGTTCAGCAGGCTCTCCTCCCGGGCGGACAGCTCGGCGAACCAGCGCTCATAGGCGGCGCGGACCTTGCGGCTGTCCGTGTTCACCCAGGCACCTTCGCCCGACTCGCTGTCCTTGATGTGCACCAGACCCACGGCGGGCAGGGCCCGCTCCCGGGGATCGTGCACCTGGATGACGCTGAGGTCGTGGCGGTTCACCGCGACCTTGAGCGCTTCCTCGTAGCGGGGATTCCCGGCGGCGTCGGTGTCGAGCATGTCGCTCAGCAGGAAGGCCGTGCATTTCTTCTTGATGGCGTTCGTGAGGAACTTCAGCGCGGCGCCGATGTCCGTGCCGTCGGAGGCCGGCTGCAGCTCCAGCATCTCCCGGATGATGTGCAGCAGGTGCGAGCGGCCCTTTCCCGGCGGGATGAATTTCTCGACGCGGTCGGAAAAGAAGAGCGCGCCCACCTTGTCGTTGTTGAGGATGGCGCTGAAGGAGAGCACGGCCGCGATTTCCGCGATGCGCTCGCGCTTGGTCAGGGCCGCCGTGCCGAACAGGCCCGAGCGGCTCACGTCCACGAGCAGCACCACCGTCAGCTCGCGCTCTTCCTCATACACTTTCACGTACGGGGCGCGCAGGCGCGCCGTCACGTTCCAGTCCATCGAGCGCACGTCGTCCCCCCACTGGTACTCCCGCACCTCGCTGAAGGCCATACCCCGGCCCTTGAAGGCCGAATGGTACTCGCCGGCGAAGATCTGGTGGGAGAGCGCCTTGGTCTTGATCTCGATCTTCCTGACTTTCTTCAGGAGAGCGGTCGCGCTGGTATTAGGGGACGATGACGGCATTGATGACCTGCTCGATGATCTCTTCCGGCGTCACGTTCTCGGCTTCGGCCTCGTAGGTCAGGCCGAGACGGTGGCGCAGCACCTCCGGGCACACGGCCCGCACGTCCTCGGGGATGACGTAGCCGCGGCGCTTGATGAAAGCGTAGGCCTTGGCCGCCATCGACAGGCTGATGCTCGCACGCGGCGAACCGCCGAAGGAGATGAGGTCCTTCAGGTTCTTCAGCCCGTACTCTTCCGGGGTGCGGGTGGCGTACACGATATCCACGATATAGCGTTCGATCTTCTCGTCCATGTAGACGTCGCGCACGACGTTGCGGGCGCGGACGATGTCCTCCGGGCTTACCACGGCGTTCGCTTTGGGGAACACGCCGGTGTTGTTCATCCGGATGATGAGCTTCTCCTCATCCTTCTTGGGGTAGCTCACGACGACCTTGAGCATGAAACGGTCCACCTGGGCCTCCGGGAGGGGGTAGGTGCCTTCCTGCTCGATCGGGTTCTGCGTGGCCATCACGAGGAAGGGCTCCGGCAGCTTGTAGGTCTGGTCGCCCAGGGTCACCTGGCGCTCCTGCATGGCTTCCAGCAGGGCGGACTGGACCTTGGCCGGGGCGCGGTTGATTTCGTCCGCCAGCACGAAGTTGGCGAAGACGGGACCCTTGTGCACCTCGAAGGCTTCTTTTTTCTGGGAGTAGATGAGCGTACCCGTGACGTCGGCCGGCAGCAGGTCGGGGGTGAACTGGATACGGCTGAACTTGGCGTTGACCGCCTGGGACAGGGTGCTGATTGCGAGGGTTTTCGCCAGGCCCGGCACACCCTCGAGGAGGATGTGGCCGTCGGCCAGCATCGCGATCATCAGGTTCTCCACCAGGTGCTTCTGCCCCACGATGACCTTGCCCATCTCCAGGGAGAGGAGATCCACGAAAGCGCTCTCCTGCTGGATGCGCTCGTTGAGCTCCTTGATGTTTACACTTTCCATATATTTCATTAATTTTGCAGTCAGTCTATGCGATATCTCGTCAAGCTTTCGTACAACGGCTCGGACTTCTGCGGTTGGCAGATCCAGCCCGATGCCCCGAGCGTCCAGCAGGCGCTCGAAAGCACCCTGTCCACCCTCCTGCACGCTCCCGTGGCCGTGACCGGCGCGGGCCGGACTGACACGGGCGTCAATGCAATCGGCTACGTCGCGCATTTTGACGCAGCCGGGGAACTTGACACGCATCAATTATGCTACAAATTGAATGCCATGCTGCCGCGTTCGATCGTGATTCACGAGGTGGCCGCGGCGGCTCCGGATTTCCACGCCCGCTTTGACGCCACGCGGCGCGAATACACCTATTTCCTGCATCGTGTGAAGGACCCGTTCGCGGACGCGTTTTCCTACCTCTACACCTTCCCGGAAGTGAATTTCGACGCGATGAACGAAGCCGCCGCGGCGCTGCCCGGCCAGCATGATTTCCGCTGCTTCGAGAAGACGGGCGCCGACTCCAAGACCTCGATCTGCACGGTCACGGAGGCCGCCTGGCACCGCTACACGCCCACGCATCTGCAACTCACCGGGCGCGACGGCGGCGACGACTACTGGTACTTCCGCATCGCCGCCGACCGCTTCCTGCGCAACATGGTCCGCGCCGTCGTCGGCACGCTCCTCGAGGTCGGTCGCGGCAAGCGCTCCGTCGCCGACTTCCAGTCGCTTATCCTCCCTCTGGATAGTCATTCCGGGCTTGACCCGGAATCTCCAGATGCCGGATCGCAGTCCGGCATGACGATGCGCTCCCTTGCCGGCGAATCGGCGCCGGGCAACGCGCTTTTCCTCAGCGAAGTGGATTACTAGCCATCGTCAGCCCCACCCTCTATTTACATTCGCCGGCCTTCCCCCGCGGGCGGCCGCGGTTTTTACGGGGCATATCCCCGAACCCCTGCGGCCTGTGGCCGGTCGACTGTTGTCGACTCGTGCAGTTGCTCAACGCACAGCCGGCGAATCCCGCTAACTGTGGGTGTTTTTTCCCACAGTTGGAGGGGTTTTGGGGAAATATACCTTCCCCAAATATCGCCTTTACCCCAAGCCCAACCCGACAGGTGTCCAGGAAATCGGTCACTGGTGCAAAAAAAGTGGATACCTGTCGGCGAAAACAGTGGAAAACGATAAATACCATGGGGAGGTGTCCAGAAATATTGCGTAGAATGGCGTTTTCCCGGACACCTGTCAGTATGGGAAATCTCGGTGCCGTTTTTGACGCTTGATGGCGCCGACCCTGGTTATAAAAGTTGGGTCGGCACCAATTTGGGCTATTTCCGGTACCGAGATTCCGGGTCAAGCCCGGACTGCTTGTTATTCCGCTGATAATTCTTACATTTGTGATGCCTCCCGGAAGAGGAGGAGACATATAGTAATTTAGCATTTGCTATTTATTCGGTTGCCCTGAAACCTGAGAAATTTCACAAAGCAATACACCGGATAGGTCAGTGAATGTCTGCGCGTAGGCGTGGACTCGACTTATCTAGTGTTGCGGGCTTCTCAGGGCCTCAGGGCATGGATTGGAAAAGTCCATGCCTTTTTTGTTGTGCCCTGCCAGCCCCACCGAGTTAAGTCGCAAGTGCCATGAGAAGCGCAGCTTATGGCCAACAACACGAATCTTGGCGCCGCTAAGGCTGCCAAGAACGACGAGTTTTACACCCAGTACGCCGACATCCAAAAAGAGGTCAACGCCTATCTGGAGTACAACCCGGACACCTTTCGCGACAAGACTGTCCTCTTGCCGTGCGATGACCCCGAGTGGTCCAACTTCACCCGTTTCTTCGCCCAGAACTTCGAACGTCTGGGCCTGAAACGCCTCATCAGCACGTCCTATGCCGTCGAGAGCAAGAAGTACAAGGACTACGAGCCCACCCTCTTCGAGACGGAGAGCCCCCTGTTCGACATCGACAAAACCCGCATCAAGGGGAAGATCTTCGAACTCACCCGTGACACCAACGGCAGCGGCCGCATCGACATCGATGACCTGGAATGGCATTATCTTGAGGGTGACGGTGACTTCCGCAGCCCGGAAGTCTGCGCCCTCCGCGACCAGGCCGATATCATCGTGACGAATCCGCCCTTTAGTCTTTTCCGGGAGTTCTTGGCATGGTGTGTTTCCGCCCAAAAACAAATCCTTATTATCGGTAGCATGAATGCTATTTCTTATAAGGAAGTTTTCCCACTTATCCGCGATAATAAATTGTGGTATGGCCCTTCTATATCCAGTGGCGATCGAGAATTTATGGTCCCAGAATCCTATCCGATCGAAGCTGCTGGATGGCGTGTTGATGAAAAAGGAAAGAAGTACATCCGCGTCAAAGGCGTAAGATGGTTTACAAATCTTGAGCATGGACGACGGCACGAATCAATGAAACTCATGTCCATGAAGGACAATGAGCGTTTTGGTAAGCACCGGGAAATCCAAGAGACGGGGTACCGGCATTACATTAATTACGATGCTTTGGAGGTGCCTTACTCAGATGCTATCCCTAATGATTATAATGGCGCTATGGGTGTTCCCATTTCATTTCTCGATAGATATTGCCCGGAGCAATTTGAGATTGTTGGCCATAGTTTGCAGCTTGCTGATATGAACATTATTAAGAAGAGGCTAGGCAAAGCTGGAGGCGGTCCACGATTTTACGTAGAAGAGAATGGCCAATTGCTCCGTCTGTATGAAAGAATTGTAATCAAGAAAATACAAAAATCACTATGATAGCACGACTTGTAACCGATTGGACCATTGGCGATATCTGCAAAGGGTTCCAGTATAACGAATACGAAGGCAAGGGGCTGTACGGCCTCTCGGGCCGGCTGACCATACAGCCGGAATTCCAGCGGCATTACCTGTACGCCGAGAACGGCGGCAAGAAGGAGGTGGACGTAATCCAGTCCGTCCGCAACGGCTATCCGCTGGGCCTCATCTACTTCTCCAAAGTCGGTGAAGACCGCTACGAGGTGCTCGACGGCCAGCAGCGCATCACCTCGCTGGGCCGATTCCTTACTGAGAAATTCGCCTGGATCGACGCCGACGGGCGGCCGTGGTACTTCAGCGCATTGAATCCGGATGAGCAGGAGAAGTTCCTAAATACCAAGTTGCTGATCTACGTTTGCGAAGGCACGGAGAAAGAAATCAAGGACTGGTTCCGGACCATCAACATCGTGGGCATCCCGCTGAACAACCAGGAGACGCTGAACGCCGTGTACAGCGGCCCATTCGTCACCAAGGCCAAGGAAGAATTCTCCAACTCCAACAATACCAACATCAACAAGTGGAGCTGCTTCATCCCGGGTTCCGCCAAGCGGCAGGACTACCTGGAAGCGGCACTGGACTGGGTGAGCCGGGGCCATGTGGAAGAGTACATGGCCGCGCATCGGTATGATGACCGCATTGCTGAATTGAAGGCCTATTTCACCTCCGTGATCGACTGGATTACCTCCGTGTTCGACATCACACCGGAGAAGGAGATGTGCGGCCTGAAGTGGGGCGAACTCTACGAGCGCTACCACCGCACGGCCTACAACCCCGCCGAGGTGGCTGCCAAGGTGCGGGAGCTCTACGAGAGTTTCTACGTTAAGGAGAAGAAAGGCATCTACGAATACATTCTGGACGGCTGCCAGAACACGAAACTGCTGAACGTACGCGTCTTCGATGAACCGACCAAGAAGGCCGTTTATGCGCAGCAGACCGCTGCCGCCAGGGAGAAAGGCGAATCCAACTGTCCGCTCTGCGCCATCGGCCACGATGCGAACCATACCAAGATCTGGGAGCTCAAGGATATGGATGCCGACCACGTGACGGCCTGGAGCAAAGGCGGCGCCACCGACATTTCCAACTGCCAGATGCTGTGCAAGACGCATAACCGCGCGAAAGGGAACCGATAATCAGCAAAAAGCCTTATCTTTGGAGGGTAAAAAGCTAACCGCATTTTGAAATTCAAGTTTTTACTCCTCTCCACAGGCCTCGCCCTGTCGTCCTGGACGGCTTCGGCGCAGACGCGCGGCGTGGCCGGGCTGTGGCAGCGCCTGTGCGGGCCGAATCCCAAGCTGGACTCCGTCTATATTTTCCAGCCGTACAAGGGCTGGGGCGGGGGCCTGATCTATGAGATGGCCGAGAACGGGGTTGGAATCGATAGCCGGGAGGAGGTCTATTCCGATCCCCTCCATGCAGTGTTTGACTACCAGCTGAGAATGAATACCCGTCTGGCGAGCAGCCTGGGCGCCAGTGTAGCTTTCGGACCGGTCCTGTTGTGTTTCTTGCGGGAGGTCGGTCCCGGTGCGGGGAAAAACAGGGCCTTCTCCTTCCGTTGGGATGCCAATTTCTTTGGCCTGAACGTGCAATACGCCAAATATTTCGCCGTGCCCGGCGGCACCATGTTCATCGATATCCTGGCACCGGAAGAGCAGGCGAAAAAGGGAGAAGGCATCCCGGTCGACACCGACCATGTCGCCGAGACTAAGTCCTGGATCGTGAGCGGTATCTATGCCTTCAACAGGCACCGCTTCTCGTATCGCGCCGCCTACAACAGCCGGTCGATGCAGCGTCACACGGCCGGTTCCTGGATCGTGGCGGCCAGATACACCTACGGCATGACGGTGATGGATCCGACGGATGCCACCTTATTGCTCCTGACCAACGGTCTGGGCCGCTTCACGACCCACCAGGCTTCGGTGGGGGCAGGCTATTCCTTCAACTGGGTCCCTTACCACCGCGATGCCGTCGGTCCGAAGGACCTGCGCGGGCTCCGCAACCTGACCGTCAACCTCACGGCCGCTCCGATGCTCACTTTCTACAGCAAGGTCATCGAGGAAGACTATGCCCACGCGTCTCTCTTCACATTCAAGGATGAGATTGACCACCGCTTCGTGAATCTCGGTCGTGTCTATCCGAATTTCATCGCGCGGGCCGGCATCTGTTACTCCTTCGGACATTTCTTTGTGAATGCCTGGGGAGAATTCACCAGCTTCGCCTTCCGCAGCAACCCGGTGGAACATGCCTATGAGACCGGGAACCGCTACATTTTGTCTCAGAACGGTGTGTTTTCTTCCTGGTCCGTCCGTCTCCAGCTGAATTACCGATTCTGAAGGAGGTCTTCTGTTTCCGCGAGGGCGGCTTCCGTCGAAACGGTCTTCGCCTGTCCGGCCACGTCGAAAGTCAGCGTCGCCCCGTCCGCGCGGACGTCCATCGTGACGGGCGCGCCCATCAGCAGGGGCAGGTTCACGTCACCGTGGCCGGCGGGGAAGCCGCACAGGACCGGGATGTGGCGGTCCCTGAGGTAGCCGCAGATGAGCTCCTCGACGCTGTCAATCTGCAGGTTGGCCTCGCAGTCCGTGAACTCGCCGAGGATGACTCCCTGGCAACGGTCGAAAACGCCATTCAGGACCAGCGTGTTGATCATTCGGTCGATGTGGCTCATGTCCTCCTCCACTTCTTCGATGTAGAGGATGATGCCGCCCGCCAGGGTGGCGTCCGCCTCCGTGCCGAGCACGGGCGAGAAGGTGCTCAGGTTGCCGCCGACCAGCGTCCCCTGGGCATGGCCGGGGATGCTGAGCGGGTGGGCGGGCACTTCGTACTGCGGGACCGTCCCGGAGAGGAGGTCGCGCAGCAGGGTGTTCGTCATGCCGACGCCTTGTGACTTGGCCATCAGCGAGCACATCGTGCCGTGGATGCTCATCACCCCGGCGCGGTTCGCCATCCCGTGCAGGGTGGTGATGTCGCTGAAGCCGATGAGCCATTTGGGATGGGCGGCGAAGGTCCGCAGCGGCAGCATGCGGGTCAGGTGGATGGTGCCGTATCCGCCGCGGTTGCAGAGGATGGCCTTGATCGACTTGTCCTTCAGCGCCCATTTCAGGTCCGCAAGGCGCTCCTGGTCCGTGCCGGCGTAGTAGCCCAGGTACTCTTTGCCCACGTTGGGGCCCACGACGGGCTCGAAACCCCACGCACGGAGAATCTCTGACGCGGCATCCACATTCTCCTTCGAGGTGAAGTAGGAGGGTGAGATGAGGGCGATCCTGTCCCCCGGCTGCAGGACGGGCGGCTGCACGCAGGACAGCACGGCCTCGGGGCTGATTTCCCGGGCGCAGGACAGCAGCGAAACCGCCGCAAGGAGGAGGAAGAGTTTTTTCATGCGGTCCATGGATTAAGGGGCGACGGTGATAGCCGGATGCCCGTCATCGTTGGCGCGGTAGTGGGGCGCGTAAAGGGATTCGATCACGGGGGCGGGGCACTGGAAAGTGCCTTCCTGGGTCACGAAATACTCTTCCGTGAGGGTGGTGTTCTCCTCCGGATAGCTGTCGAACCAGAACTCGGTGCGGTCGGCGAGCACGTTGCGGTAGCCCTGCGGGTTGAGGTCCATCCAGCCCGTGATGGAGATCGGGCGGAGCCGCCAGCCGTAAGGGCCGGAGAGCTGCTCGACCGGGCGGAAGGCCGCCGGGCGCGGGGCCGTGAGCCGCACGAAGCTGCGGTTCTCCTCGTTCCAGATGTGGTAGGTGGCCTTGACCTTGTCGCCGATGTGCAGGACGTCTCCTTCCAGCAGCGTCTGCCCGTCGCGGCTGTAGCTGCAGGCAAGGGTGAAGCCGTTGCCGGCCGCCTTGACCTGCGGGAAGGGCAGGGTGGTCGTGGCGGACAGGGCGAGGACCTTCGTCTGGAGGGTCTCCTCCGTGCCGTGCAGCACGCTGCCGATGGCCTGGAGGTAGGCGGGGTCATCCTCCCAGTGCTGGGTCTCCTTCTGGACCATGATCCAGAGGCGGATGCCCTCGGCGACTTCGTTGTGGCCGCAGTCGGTCAGCAGGTCGCAGATGAGCGCGTGGGCGTAGAGCTCGCTCTCGAGCAGGCCGCGCCAGGGCATGACGGCGTTGGGATAGTAGATGCCGCCGCTGCGGTGCGGCTCGGCGTACTGGAGGAGCGATTCGATGTCCTTGTCGAGCGAGCGGGAGAGCCGGCTCTTGGCGAAGAACGAAATCCCCCAGGCGCGGGCGAGGGCCGAGCCGCGCTCGCTGGTCACGAGGGCGCGCAGGGTCTTCATCCGGCGGGCCTTGGCGAAGACCCGGCCGTTGAGGCCGCGGACCTTGCCGGGCACGAGGTAGGCCTTGGCTTCCTTGCGGAATTCGCGCAGGCGCTTGCCCGTGGCCTTGGGGGCGAAGTCCACCTCCGGATACAAGGCGCGGACGTGCAGGTATTGCTCGAGGCTGAGGCCGCCGCACCAGAAGGGCCGCGCGCGGTCGCCCAGGAAACTCCGGTCGAGGAACTGGACCGCGGCCGGGATGGCGTCCGCAAGCTGCTTCGGGCAGGCGTCGCCCATGTCGGCGAGCCGCTCCAGCAGGGTGGCGGTGAGGATGGGCGAGGCGGTCATGCCCGCGAACCAGCCGAAACCGCCGCCTGAGGTGCGGCAGGCAAGGATCTTGGTCACCATGTCGGCGCGCTGCTCCGGCGTGGCGGCGGAACCCGCGCAGCCGGGGAGTCCGTCAATCAGGAAGTTGGCGTAGAGCGCCTCGGACTGGTCGAGCAGGTTTTCGCTGGCCGGCAGGACCTTCTCCGGGACGGCTTCCCGGATCATGCCGAGGATGGAAATCTCGCGCAGGGCCGCTTCGGCGCCCGCCACGTTGACGAACTGGCTGCGCAGTGAGGCGAGGACCGCGTCGCGGTCCATGCCGGCGCGCAGCAGGGCGGAGTGGGCTTCGGTGATGGTCTGCACGGCCGGGTTGACCGGCATGGTGACGAACACGGCGTCGGAGCCGTAGTTCGGGTCGTCGGGCGTGAAGCTGACCAGCAGGCCGAGCTCACGCACCTTCGGAGCGGTGAGTTCGCAGCTGAAGTCGGCGGTGCCGCCGGCGGAGACGCTGAGGCGCTTGCTGCGCTCGCCCAGCACCGGGGCGGTCTTGTAGTCCTTGCCGTTCAGGAAGCGGACGCTGACGCTGCCGGGGATGGCCACGCCCTTGCTGCTGGACACGGTCACGCGCGCCACGTAGCGGTCGCCCTCATAGAGGAACTGCGGCTGCACGACGGCCACCTTGACCGGCAGGGTCACGACCATCTCCTGGCGGAGCGTGGTGTTGCGGAAGGATTTATCGTGCGCGAAGAGCTGCACGTAATAAGTGGAAAGCTTGTCGGCGGTGCTGAAGTTGAACGTCACCACGCCGTCCTTGTCGGCGCGCAGGAAAGGCTCCCAGGCGATCGTGTTGGCGAAATTCTCGCGCACGGAGAGTTCCTGCTCCTGCTCCTCCTCCGTCGCGACATAGTCCACGGCCTCTTCGGCAACGTCTGCCAGGACGCCGGCGTCTTCGTCCATGACCATGGCCGATTCCATCACGGCGCCCATCGGCGCGGCGCTCTTGGCCAGGATGTTCCGCTGGCGGCCGCCGGCGGTGACGGCGTTGTCGAAACCGTAGGACTCGTCCGTGCCGAGGGTGCTGGAATAATTAACACTCGGTAGCGAGCGCCGGGACGGCTGGACGGTGGACCAGACGTTGCGCTGGATGGTCTCCGTGCTCTTGTCGAAGACGGTCGCGGCGACTTCCGTGCCGGCGGCGGTGAGCAGGGTGAAGCTATAGTCGCGGTGCGGCGCCGTGGTGTCCAGGAAGCGCGTGAAGCGCAGCGGCAGGGCGGCCACGGTCTTGGGTTTGTACGAATAGACGGAGTAGCTGAAGGACTGCTCGTCACGGAACCAGAACACCTTCAGGGAGAGGTCCTCCGGATAGTCGGCCTTGCGCGCGAAGCGGATGACCTGCAGGGAGCCGTCCTTGCCGCGCTCGCCGCGCAGCTGGACGATGCGCTTCTCGAGCAGGCGGTTGCCGTCGCCGTAGAGTTCGGCGACGATCCAGACCGGGCCGGTGGTGGCGCCGACCTGCAGGGCGATGCCGTCGGGATCGTCGATCTCCTTGTAGAAGGCGCGCACGTCCATGTCGAGGGCCGTGTCGCTGTCGGCGGCCTTGACGATCTCGAAGCTGGTCTCGTCGTCATATTGCGTACCGGCGTCGCTGACGGCCGTGGCCGTGGCCTTGATCTCATACAGGCCGGACGGGAAGCGGGACAGGTCGATCGGGAGAGTCTCGCGGTTGGGGGCGGTGCCGGTGAGCACGGTCTTGCCCTCGTGGAGCACCTTATAGGCTATCTTGAGCGTCGGATGGGTCTGGCCATTGCCGTAGCCCAGCTGGAAGCGGACCTGCGCGACGCCCTCGCCGATGATGGAGCCGCCGCCGTAGCGGTTCACGCTTTCAAAGCGGCCGGGGACGCGGTTCTCCACCGTGATGCGGATGGGCAGGTGGCGCGCGACATCCACGCTCTTGCTGAAGTCGAGGGTCTCGCCCGTGGCGTCCGTGACCGTCACGGTCACCGCCACATTGGTGGAGTAGAACTCGGCCTCGGGCGCCTGGAATTCAATCTTGAAATCGCCCGTAGGGCTGAGCTTGAGATCGCCTTCGGCGAGCGTATTGTTGCGCTCGCGGACCTCGTAGCGGGCCTTGGCGGTGCCGAGGTTGTGGCCAGAGTAGGAGCGGATGCTGCCCGCGACGGTCACGTTGTCCTTCGGCAGGTAGAAGCGCTCGTCGGGCTTCCATGTCAGCTCGAAGCTGGGCAGTACGAATTCGTCCGCCCGCACCTGCGTGCTGGCGACGGTGCTGCCGCCCTCGCTGACGGCAATCTTGTACAGGCCGCCGCGCTCGCCCTTCTTCAGGACGAAGGCGCCCGCGGCGCTGCCGAACTCATTGGTGGTCAGGTCCTCTTCGCCAATCATCTTGCCGCTCGGGTCGGTGAGCGTGGCGTGCAGCCGGATGCCCGCCGGGCGGGTGGCGAACTCGTAGGTGCCCTCATAGAGGAGGACCTTGTAGTGAACCGTCTCGTCAGGGTTGAAGGCGCTGCGGTCCGTCAGGATCATGGCGCGGTGGCGGGCCGGGTTGTCTGTGCCGACGGTCTCGCGCGGCTGGTAGTTGAAACCGTGGTGCGGCGTGGCGCGGAGGCGTCCGTCAATCCGGGCCACGGCCTGGACGGTCCAGCCCCAGTGTTCATGCTCCAGCGGCTTGACGAAGGATTCCGGGAGGTAGGTGAAGCCGTCCAGCTGCAGGCCCGGGACCTGTCCCACCTGCTTGCCTTCGTCGTTGTACAGGAAGACGTCGCAGGTCTTGACCGGCTCGCCCGTCAGGTAGTCGGCCACGTAGATGGCGTAGCCGTCCAGGTCGCGCTTGTGCGCGATGGAGAGCGTGTATTTGCGGTATTCGCTCTCGGTCTCTGCCTTGCCGCCCGTGCACTTCAGGGTGTAGGTCTTGTCATCGAGCGCCGGCAGCTGGAGCGTGAGGGTATCGCGGAGATAGAAAGTCTTTTTGGGGTTGTTCACCGTGGTGCTCCAGATTTCGCGCTTACCCTCGAGGATGCGGACTTTGACTTCCTGGAGGTTGCGCACCTCCATGGTGGCGACTCCCTTGGAGACTTCCAGGGAGATCTCCTGGGCGGTCAGCGTCTCGAGGAGGTCGTCGGCTCTGCGGGCGCAGTCCGCGAGGGCTTTCTCGTCGCCGCTGAACTTCTTGCGATCGGCGATGAGCGTCTGGCAGTCGAGGGCGAGCTGGCGGTAAGCCTCGGCCTCGGATTTCTGGTCGCGGCGGAGCAGGGTGTGCCGGTTGGTGAGCATGTTGTCGCGGGCCAGGATGGAGACAGCCTGCCCGGCGTGCGCGTCGGCAAAGGCGCCCAGTTTCTTCAGGCCGTCTTCCGGGCCATTGCTCTCCCGGCAGACCTGGCAGAATTCGACCAGGGCGTCGAAGGGATAGCGTCCGGCGTAGCAGGTCCGGATGGCCTGGAGGACAGCTTCATTTCTCCCGTATCCGTAGAGGCTCCAGAGGGTGTATTCGTAGTCGTTCGCGATCCTGGGAAGCAGGAATTCGGAGAAGATGAAGCCCGTGACGCGGGCGTCGCGCGTGTAGAACTCGGGGTTGTGGGCCTGCTCAAGGCGCTCTTTCTGCTCCGTGACGTATTGCAGGAGCTCATCAGTGCCGGCATGGCGCTGGCGGTGGTAGAAGACGGCGACGGGCTCGCCGAACGTTTCGATGTCCTGGCCGGCCTGGGCCGTGAGCTCCTCGCGCAGCTTCCAGTTGGAGCTGGCGCGCGCCTCCACGTATTTCATGGTGGCGTCGTAGTAGTCCCAGGCGAGGTGCTGCGCCGCGGCCTCTTTCTTGATCCGCGTGAGGATGTCGGCCTGGTCTTTGGGCCGATCGGCGTCGTATGCTTTGTCATACTCCGCCCAGAGTTTGGTGAGCGTGTGCCCGCGGTCGTCCTTGGCGCAGGCGGAAGAGAAGAGATTCATGATAGTTATCAGTGTCAGAGTCAGTAACTTAATGGCTTTCATAGCGCGATTTTAATCAGAGTCAAACAAACCAATGGCTTCTGCTACAACAAAATTGCTGCCACCGATGTACAAAAGGCTCCCGGGCGTGCGGCGCGCGGCTTCGAGCGCTTGCCGGACGCCCGCCTCCACGTCGCCGCAAACTGTGCGACGGAAGCCCTCCAGGCGCGCCGCGAGGGCGTCGGCGGGCAGGGCGCGGTTCCCTTTGGGGGCCACGAGAAAATAGTGTGCGTCGCGCGGCATCAGGGGCTTGATGCCGTCGAGGTCCTTGTCGGCCATGATGCCGAAAACGATGAGCAGTGGACTGCCGCTCTCGCGCAGCCGCCGGAAATTGATTTCGAGGGCGGGGGGATTGTGCCCGATGTCGCAGATGACCTCGGGATCTGCGCAGAGACGCTCCCAGCGGCCGCGCAGGCCGGTGCGGGCGGCGGTGTGCGCCAGCGCCTCGCGGTCGGGCTCGATGCCGAGCAGTTCGAGGGCGGCGAGGGCGGTGCGCAGGTTGGCGGCCTGGCAGGGGCCGGCAAGATCGGTGTCGAACAGTTCGACGTCGAAGTCTTCGGCGAAGAAAAGCGGGCAGGGGACCACGCTGGCGCGGGCCTCGAAGACGGGGGCCGTCTCGTCGTCGCGCTGGCCGCAGAGCGCTGGGACGCCGGGCTTGAAGATGCCGGCCTTCTCGGCGGCGATGGCGCCGCGGGTCGAGCCCAGTAACGCGCAGTGATCCAGCCCGATGCTCGTCACGACGGCGAGCTCGGGCGTGAGGATGTTCGTGCTGTCCAGTCGGCCGCCCAGGCCGACCTCGATCACGGCCACGTCCACCTGCTGCGCTGCGAACCACCAGAAAGCGAGCCCGGTCGTGATTTCGAAGAAGGAAAGGTCCGCCAGGTCGTTCTCCGTCAGGAAGCGGAATACCTCTTCGCGCGGAATCATCGACCAGCCGTCCGGTTCCACGAGCTTGATCCGCTCGCGGAAATCCACCAGGTGCGGTGAGGTGTAGAGGCCGACGCGCAGGCCGGCGGCGGACAGCGCAGCCGCGAGCATCGAACTCACGGAACCCTTGCCGTTGGTGCCGGCCACGTGGATGGCGCGGAATTGCCGCGAGGGATGCCCCAGGGCGGCGTCGAAACGCTCCATCCCGGCCAGCCCGGGCTTGTAGGCGCCGGCTGTGAAACCGGTGTTCTGCACGCTGGGATGGCGGTTGTACAGCTCCTCCAAGAGATGGTTGTATTGCTCAGTTGTGTAGTCCATAGTTGCAACTGATTCCAAATTTAGTTAAATTTACACGATTTTATTACGGCATGGCAGAAAAAACGACAGCGTTGCACGCCATTTACGTCATCGACGGAGTGCAGGAAGAATACACCCCTGCGCAGTTGCTGGATGCGGTGACGGAGCCGGAGGGACGGCATTCCCTGACCGCCCCGGCGGAGGCGCGTGCCGTGGACGAGACCGTGGACCCGGTGTGCCGGGTGCCGGCGCTCGACCCCGACTGCATCGATGCCTATCTGGACGCCGTCTGCTCGACGCAGAAGCGCGTCCCGGCCACGGCGGCCGACGCCTATACCCGCGTCCGCGTGGCTTCCGCGCTCATCGAGACCTTGTGGCGCACCGGCCGTTTCCGCCTCGGCGACCTGCGGCTGGACGCCTCCTGGCGCTGGAACGAAGCGCCGGTCGGCGCGCGTGCTGCCTTCTACGATTCCGTCCGCGCCGCGGCGGATTACGTCGACGCCCTGGGCGTGAAGTTCAGCGGCTACCGCTATGCCCGGACGACGGGCGAGTCGGAGCTGACGCTGCGCACCCGCATCACCCGCGAGGCGGACGAGGAGGACTTCGGCTTTGTGAGCGAACCGTTCCGCTCCGAGCACCCGCAGCTGGGTTCGCGCCGTTCCTGTCCCGCCACGCTGGCCCCCGACCCTCAGAGCTGGGTGGTCTACATCCCCTTCGACACGGCCGAGTTCCGCCTGGGCGGCTCGCTCTTCGCGCAGGTGCTCGACGTGGGCGGCGGCGCCAGCCCGCAGATCACGGACGCCGACTACTTCATGGACTGCCACGAAGTGGTGCGCGAGCTGGTGGAGGACGGCATCCTGCTGTCCGGCGCCACGGTCGGCGAGGGCGGCCTGCTGCGGACCGTGAAGCAGATGACGGAGTGTGCCGGGCTGAGTCTCGACCTGTCCGACGTGATGCGTGCCTACCAGGAGCAGGATGTGCTGCGCATTCTCTTTGCGGAGGTGCCGGGCGCCGTGATCCAAATACAAGATGCTGATTTTGACTACCTGGATGCGGAGTTGCTGCTGCAGGATGTCGCGTTCTTCCCGCTGGGCCATCCGGTCCCCGGGCAGCCCGGCATCCGCGTCAAGGCTTCGGCCAAGTCCGGTATACAAACGATATTGGAATCCCTGATGCAGAACGCGGAAGGGGAGGACTGAACCACATATTTATGGGAAAACCTAAGATTTTCGTGCTGGACACCAACGTGATCCTGCACGACCACAAAGCCATCCGGAAATTCCAGGAAAACCACCTCGTGATTCCCGTCGCGGTGATCGAGGAGGTGGACAAATTCAAGAAGGGCAACGACGCGCTGTCCTACAACGCGCGTGGCTTCATGCGCGACCTGGACCGGATCACCAACGGCAAGAGCTTCGGCGAGAAGGGCCTGCCGATCGGCAGGGACCTCGGCTGCATCAAGGTCGAGCCCAACCATCCTTTCGAAGGGGAGTACGCCGGCTTCTTCACCGACGACATCCCGGACCACCGCATCCTGGCCACGGCCATGTGGGTGCGGGACCACAATCCCGACACCTTCGTGGCGCTGGTGACCAAGGATATCAACCTGAGAATGAAGGCGAAAGCCATCGGCATGGCGGTCCAGGACTACTTGACCGACAAGGTCCGCGACGAGCAGATCGAGGAGGCGCAGCGCGAGGTGCAGCTGCTCGACGTGGACGGGATCATCCTGCAGGAGCTGGCCTACGGGCCGGACGCATCCATCGATTGGAAGCGCATCCTCAAGGTCCAGCCGAAGCCGAACCAGATGTTCAAGTTCCGCTGGAGCAATGGCAACGACGAACTGGTCTGCGCCCGCTATGACGCCGACCGCGACCGCGTGGTGCTCGTCAAGAGCCGCGAAGCCTACGGCATCCGCCCGCGCAACGAGGAGCAGAAACTGGCCCTCGACGCCCTGCTGAACCCGAAGGTGGAGCTCGTCTCCCTGACCGGCGGCGCCGGTACGGGCAAGACGCTCCTGGCCCTGGCGGCTGCGCTGGAGCAGGAGCGGGACTATGAGCAGATCTACCTCTCCCGGCCGACGGTCATCCTGGGCAACCAGGACCTGGGCTTCCTGCCCGGCGACCAGAAGGCGAAGATGGGCCCCTTCCTGCAGCCGCTGATGGACAATCTCAACGTGATCAAGAGCCAGTTCCGGCCGACCTCCAAGGAGGCGCAGCGCATCGAAGCCATGCTCACGCAGGAGAAGCTGATCATCGAACCGCTGGCCTATATCCGCGGCCGCAGCCTCGGCAAATGTTTCTTCATCATCGACGAGGCGCAGAACCTCACCCCGCACGAAATGAAGACCATCATCACGCGGGCCGGCGAGGGGACCAAGATGGTCTTCACCGGCGACATCTTCCAGATCGACCAGCCCTACCTGGACCAGTGGTCCAACGGCCTGACGCACCTGGGTGAAAAAATGTTCGGCCAGCCGCTGTTCCAGCACGTATTCCTGCGCAAGGGTGAAAGAAGCGAACTTTCAGAATTGGCGGCAAAATTGCTATAATGCGAAAAAATTTCGTAAATTCGCGGCCTGATTATAAAGAAGTAATACTAAACCATATCCTATGTTTGAAGTTAAGAAACGTGTCTATCGCTTCGGTGGCAAGACCGCCGAAGGTGACGGTACCATGCGCGAGCTCCTGGGTGGTAAGGGAGCCAACCTGGCCGAGATGAGCAAGCTCGGCATGCCGGTGCCTGCCGGCTTCACCATTACGACTGAATGCTGTGCCGAGTACTACCAGCTCGGCGGTGGCTACACCGAGGAACTCCGGCTGGAAGTCCGCGGCGCCCTCAACGCCACCGAGGCCCTCATGGGCAAGAAATTCGGCGATCCCAACGACCCGCTCCTCGTGAGTTGCCGCTCCGGCGCACGCAGCTCCATGCCGGGCATGATGGATACCATCCTCAATATCGGTCTGTGCTCCGCGACGATTCCGGGCATGATCAAGAAGACCGGCAACCCCCGCTTCGTGTATGACGCTTACCGCCGTCTCATCATGATGTACTCTGACGTCGTGATGGAGAAGGCCGAGGGCATCGAGCCCGCCGACGGGCAGGGCATCCGCCAGCAGCTGGACCGCATGATGGCCGAGCTGAAGGAGAAGAAGGGTTATGCTTCCGATACCGACATCACCGCCGACGAGCTGAAGGACCTCTGCGAGAAATTCAAGAAGAAGGTCAAGGAAGTGCTCGGCGTCGAATTCCCCGATACGGCCCAGGATCAGCTCTGGGGCTCCATCGGCGGCGTCTTCAAGTCCTGGAACGGCAAGCGCGCCATCGCGTACCGCCGCATCGAGAAGATTCCCGATGACTGGGGCACGGCCGTGAACGTCCAGTCCATGGTGTTCGGTAACATGGGCAACACCTCCGCCACCGGCGTCGCGTTCTCCCGCAACCCGGCCAACGGTGACAACCGTTTCTACGGCGAGTGGCTGATCAACGCCCAGGGCGAGGATGTCGTTGCCGGTATCCGCACCCCGAACCCGCTCAACGAAGCTACCAAGAACGATCATAACCGCAATCTCGAGTCCCTCGAGAAGGCGATGCCGAAGGTGTACAAGGAGCTCGACGACATCCGCAAGCGTCTGGAGAATCACTTCCATGACATGCAGGACATCGAGTTCACCATCCAGGAGGGTGTCCTCTGGATGCTGCAGTGCCGTATCGGCAAGCGCACCGGTCTGGCCGCCCTGCAGATGGCCGTCGATATGCTCGACGAGGGCATGATCGACGAGAAGACCGCCGTGACGCGCGTCTCCCCGGCCCAGCTGGACGAGGTGCTGCACCCGATCCTGAACGCCGCTTCCGAGAAGGAAGCCAAGGTGGTGGCCAAGGGTCTGCCCGCTTCCCCGGGCGGAGCCGTCGGCACCATCGTCTTCACCTCCGAGGCCGCCATGGAGGCCGCCGCCGCTGGCAAGAAGACCATCCTCGTGCGTGAGGAGACCTCCCCGGAGGACATCCAGGGCATGCGCGCTTCCGCCGGTATCCTGACGATGCGCGGCGGTATGACCTCCCACGCCGCCCTCGTGGCGCGCGGCTGGGGCAAGTGCTGCATCGTGGGTTGCGAGGCTATGAAGATCAACTTCGAGACCAAGACCCTCACTTTCGCCGGTGACAAGAAAGTTTACAAGGAAGGCGACTGGCTCTCCCTCAACGGTGCCAAGGGCAACGTGTATGCCAAGCAGATCGAAATGATGGACGCCAGCGAGAACCCGACCTTCATCAAGTTCATGACCATCGTGGACAAGTACCGTCGCCTGGGTGTGCGTACCAACGCCGACACCCCGGAGGATGCCCAGAAGGCCCTCGACTTCGGCGCCGAAGGTATCGGCCTCTTCCGTATCGAGCACATGTTCTACGGCAAGAACTCCGAGACCCCGCTCGCCAAGCTGCGCAAGATGATCCTCTGCACCACCGACCGTGAGCGCAAGGACGCCCTGGCCGAGCTGGAGCCGTTCATCAAGGCTTCCGTCAAGAGCACCCTCAAGGTGATGGACGGCAAGCCGGTGGTGTTCCGTCTGCTCGACCCGCCTCTCCACGAGTTCGTCCCGACCACCAAGGAGAAGACCGCCGAGGTCGCCAAGGAGCTGGGTATCAGCGCCGCTGAGGTGACCCGCCGTGGCGCCAGCCTCCATGAGGTCAACCCGATGATGGGTCTGCGCGGCGTGCGTCTGCACGTGGCCTACCCGCTCATCGCCGAGACGCAGTACCGCGCCATTTTCACGGCTGTCGCCGAGCTGTGCCGCGAGGGCTTCCACCCGCAGCCGGAGATCATGATCCCGGTCACGGTGTCCGCCCGCGAGCTGGGCTTCCAGCGCGCCATCTGCGAGCGCATCAAGGCTGAGGTCGAGGTGCACAACGAGATGATCATCACCTACAAGTTCGGTACGATGATCGAGATCCCGCGCGCTGCCCTGACCGGCGACCGCATGGCCCGTACCGCCGAGTTCTTCTCCTTCGGTACCAACGACCTTACCCAGATGACCTTCGGCTTCTCCCGCGACGACGTGGGCACCTTCATGGGTGACTACCTCGGCCACAAGATCCTCGACGCCGACCCGTTCCAGACCATCGACACCAAGGCTGTCGGCAAGCTGGTCGAGATCGGTATCCAGGGCGGTCGCGCCCGTCGTCCGGAGCTGAAGTGCGGCGTCTGCGGCGAGCACGGCGGCGATCCTGACTCCATTGCCTTCTTCAACAAGATCGGCGTGGACTACGTCAGCTGCTCCCCGTTCCGTGTGCCTATCGCCCGCCTCGCCGCGGCCCAGGCTGCCATCAAGCAGTCCGAGTAAGAATAGTCATTCCGGGCATGACCCGGAATCTCATAGAAAAGAGCCCGAAGGCAATGCCTCCGGGCTCTTTTCGTCATTCGCCGGCGTCCCGTGCGCAAAATAGGCCGTTTTTGTGCACCGAATCCTCAAAATGGGGTGCTGGTGAGGACGGAAGCCCGTTTTTCCGCCACTTATCCTCAAAACCAGCCCAATTTGAGGACGGACATCCCCTGCGCTCCCGACGCTCCCGGGAATGAAACTCGGTTTCTCTTGATAATCAAGATTTTTTACCTATATTTGTCACTAACCACTAATCAATGACACGTATGGAACGTTTAGTTTCTTTTGCTATGGCGCTTCTCTGCGCCCTTGCTCTGATGGTTTCCTGCCAGAAGGCTCCCGAACTGACCATAACGGGAGCGACGAATATCGAGATAGGTGCTGACGGCGGCAGCGCATCGTTTACATTTCTTGCCAACAGGGATTGGCGGATTAATTATTCGGATACGTGGATTACAGCCACTCCGACGTCCGGAACTGCTTCCGATGGTGCGACAACCGTTACGGTACGTGCTAACGCCAATACGACCTATGAGGAGCGCAGCGCTACGGTAACAGTTTCGATGGAAGGACTTAGCCGAACCGTGTCGGTTCGCCAGTCTGCCAATCAGGACATTATTATCCCGACACAGTCGTATGTTTTTGACACACCCGAGGCTCGTACTGTGGAGGTGAAGGTGCAGTCGAATGTTGATTATGATGTGGTCTCGTCTGTGCCATGGATTACTTATTCCAAGACCAAGGGACTGAGCAACAGCACTGTTATCCTCACAATTGCTGCAAATGACGGATACACTACTCGCACAGGTACCGTAACGCTTAGCAACCAAAGCGGATCAATGAATCGACAGATCTCCGTAAGCCAGGCGGGACGAATAGCAGTCACATCTGTAGAATTAGACAAGACAGATCTTTGGTTGAGGGAAAATGAAACAGAGACGCTGACGGCGACAGTCAAACCGGACGATGCCACGGATAAAAAAGTAACTTGGACTTCCTCAAATCCTCAAATTGCTACGGTGGATGAGAATGGTACGGTGACGGCGGTTTATTCGGGCAGTGTGACGATTACCGCCAAGGCCGGGGAGAAGAGTGCAACTTGCGCCGTGACTGTCAGCAGTGGTCCTAAGGGTGGGGTGGATTTAGGTATCGTGATGACCAAGCCCGGAGGAACCACGTATAAACTATACTGGGCAGAGTGCAATCTCGGGGCAAACAACCCTTGGGAGTATGGCGACTATTATGCCTGGGGTGAGACGGAAACAAAAACCGAGAATCGCTGGAATAACTATAAGTGGGGTGGCGCCTCCACTCTAACCAAATATTGCAGAGCCGGTGATGCTAAGTATTGGGCGGGTACGGGAGACCCTGATGGTAAGACCGTACTTGATCCTGAGGATGATGTCGCACACGTGCGGTTGGGAAAGAAATGGAGAATGCCCACGAATGAAGAATTCAATGCCCTGCAAGAAAACTGCAATTGGGAATGGTCCATTCAGAATGGTATAAATGGGTATAAAGTTACTAGCAAGATTAATGGGAAATCTATTTTCCTACCCGCCGCCGGGGGCAAGACTACAGTTGTCAATGCTGCTGGAACTAACGGGAACTATTGGTCTTCTTCTCTTCACTCGGAGATGTCATGGAAGGCACATGACGTCGGATTCAATACGACGATGCACACCATGAATGGCTATGATCGATATTTCGGAGAAAGCATTCGCCCTGTATCTGAGTAGAACCCTCAAAATGACACATATGAAACGCTCAATCTCATTAATACCCGCGCTTCTCTGCGTGCTTGCTTTCATGGCCTCTTGCCGGAAAGCCCCCGAATTGACTGTCACCGGAGCTACGACAATCGAGATAAGTGCCGATGGTGGCAGCGGATCGTTTACATTTCTTGCCAACAGGGATTGGCGGATCAATTATTCAGATACGTGGATTACAATTAACCCGACGTCAGGCGCGGCCTCCGACGGAGCGATAACCATTTCGGTACGTGCCAACGCTAATACAACCTATGAGGATCGTAGCGCCCGGGTGACCATACAAATGGAGGAACTTAGCCAAACGGTTACCGTCAAACAGGCTCAAAACGATGCCCTGATAGTCAAAGAGACCAGTTTTGACGTGCCCTTTGGCGGGAAGGAGATTGAATTGAAGGTGGACGCGAATGTGGCTTTCGACGTGAAACCTTCTGTGGATTGGATCCATCTTATCAGTACGAAGGCATTAATAAGTTCAACAGTTAAGCTGAGTGTCGATGAAAACCCCACGTACGTTGCGCGCGAGGGAAAGGTTGAGATTGCCCAACAGAACGGAGTGCTCAAGTATTCCGTTACCGTTAAGCAAGCTGCCCGCATCGCAGTCTCCTCCGTGGAGTTGGACAAGGCGGATCTTCTTTTATTGGAGGGTGATACGGAGAAGTTGGTCGCTACCGTCAAGCCGGATGATGCTACCGACAAGACTGTGACGTGGAAATCCTCGAATACAGCAGTGGCTATAGTGGATAATACCGGGATGGTAAAGGCGGTATCGGTTGGTGTTGCGACCATTACGGCTACGGCTGGCGAGATTAGCGCCAGTTGCCCTGTGACGGTTCAAAAGACTCCGGAAGGAGCCGTTGACCTTGGCGTCATTATGACACGAGAGGACGGAAGTCGATATCGCCTGTTCTGGGCAAAATGTAATATCGGGGCCACTGAACCATGGGGCCTTGGCAGCTATTATGCCTGGGGTGAGACGGAAACGAAGTCTGATTTTAGTTGGGCTACGTATAAATTCCGTGTGTCTGGCGACTCGACCGACAATCTAGTTTTTTCCAAATATAATACGCGAACCACTACTGGCCAGGTAGACAATAAGTTAGTGCTTGATTCCGCCGATGACGTTGCTCACGTCGTGATGGGTGGAAAGTGGAGAATGCCTACAGCGAAAGAATGGGAGGCCTTAGCAGAGCAGTGTACTTGGACCTGGACTACTCAAGATGGGGTGAGTGGTTACGAAGTCAAAAGCAGCGCTCCAGGAAACAAGAGTAGTATTATACTGCCTGGAGGAGGTGCGATAGGAGGCACCTACGGGATGGTAGGATATTATTGGTCATCGTCCCTGGCACCTTCATACCCGTTTGATGCTATTAGTCTTGAATTCAAGAACAATCGGATTTTTGCAGGTGAAGGAGGTTCATGGGAAGATCGTCGTTATGGCCTCTCTGTCCGTGCTGTTTCAGAATAGAGCCTGACCAGCGAATCGCTATTTCGTGCCGATGACGGTGACGTCTTCGATGCCCAGGCGGACGCGGAGCCACTGCTCGATGCGTTCGCGCTCGGCGTCCTGCAGCGGCTGGGCGCTGTGGACGATGGCGACGATGGCGGGGGAGGCCTTGCCGTTGGCGGTCCCCACGCGCTGGCCGCGGGTGAGCGTGACCTCGGTCACGCCGTCATACTGCGCGGCGATCTCGCGGGTGATCAGTTCGGAAGGCAGCTGCTGCGCCTTATAGAACTCGATGGCCGTCGAGAGCGAGTCGACCTGGCCGGTCAGCCGCCGGATCTCGTCGTTGTGGCCGTCGATCAGGCCGCGGATGAGCTCCGACTCGGACATCATCTCGTTCTGGAAGGCGGCATCCTCGTGGATGATGATCTGGGCGCGCGTGATGCCGATTTCCTCGGCATTCAGGTAAAGCCGCTCGCGGGCGGAAGTCTCCAGTTTCTCGCCGGCCAGGTACAACTCGATGGTAGAGGGCTTTGTTTCGACGTCGGTATGGTAGTCGTAGATAAAGCTCTTGCCCAGGTTCTTGTTCTGCTGGACGAGGAGCCGCGCGTTGCGGGCGAAATTGTTGTCCTTGATCATCTCGATGGCCGAGAAGACGCTCGGAACCAGGAGGAGGATGAGAATCAGGGTAATCCAGCGGGCGTTGCGCCGGCGCTTTGCCTCATCGTCTCCAACAGGTGTAAAGTGCAGCAGGTAGCGCACCGACACGAAGGTCGCCAGGGTGATGAAGACGGTGTTGATGATGAAGAGGTAGAAGGCGCCGACGATGAAGTGCCAGTCCAGGTGCGAGATGCCGTAGCCCACCGTACACAGCGGCGGCATGAGGGCGGTGGCGATGGCCACGCCCGGAATCACGGTGCCGCCCTTCTCTTTGCGGGAGTTCTCCAGGATGCCGGCGAAACCGCCGAACAGGGCGATGAATACGTCGTAGAGGGTCGGGTTGGTGCGCGCCAGCAGCTCGGTCTGGTGCTCCAGCTCCAGCGGCGAGACCAGGTAGAAAAGCGACGAGGCGAGAATGCTGATCACCACCATGACGGCGAAGTTCTTGAGCGCCTCCTTGACCAGCGCCGTGTCGTTGGTGCCCAGGCCCAGGCCGAAGCCGAGGATCGGCCCCATGACCGGGGAGATGAGCATGGCGCCGATGATCACCGGGATGGAGTTGAGGTTGAGGCCCACCGACGCGATGATGATCGCGCACGCGAGAATATAGACGTTGGGCCCGCGGAAGTGGATGCCGTTGCGGATGCTGACCGCCGCGGCGTCAACATCAACGTGGTCCCGCATGTTTACCAGGATACGAAGGAAGCGAGTGAACTTATTCATGCCGTTTAGTCTTTGCCGTACAAATATAAGGATATAATTGTTATATTTGTGGATACTGAATAACCAAAAACTTCCACAATATGGCAAAGAAACAGACGAACGGCTACCCCTGGAAATTCTGCTCGCTGGGCGGAGTGGTCCGGGTGAACATCACGTCGGGCGAGGACATCGCCCACCTGGGCGAACTGGACCAGAAGCTTTGGACGGTCCTGAGCTGCCCGACGAAGGATCTGGAATTCGACGAGCAGACCCTGAAGCTGATCGACACCGACGGCGACGGGCGCGTGCATGTGCAGGAAGTCGTCGCCGCCGCGCAGTGGCTGACCTCCGTGGTGAAGGACAAGGACGCGATCCTGAAAGGGGAGAGCGTGCTGAAGCTGGACGGTATAAACACGGACTGCGAAGCCGGGCAGACGCTCCTCGCTTCCGCGAAGCACATCCTGCAGAACCTCGGCCTGGACAAGGACGAGATCAGCGTGGAGGAAGCCTCTGACAGCGTGGCCATTTTCAAGGATACGAAATTCAACGGCGACGGCGTCATCACGCCCGTCTCCACGGACGACGAGGCGCTGAAGGCGCTCATCGCCACCATCGCGGAGAAGGCCGGTTCCGCCACCGACCGCAGCGGCGAGGCCGGCGTCACGGCCGAGCACATCGAAGCCTTCTACGCCGCCCTCGCGGATTATGCCGCCTGGCAGGATGCCGCCGAGGCAGACAAGAAGAACATCTTCCCGTACGGGGAGAACACTGCTGCGGCCCTGGGCGCCTGCGAGGCGATCCAGGACAAGGTGGCCGATTACTTCATGCGCTGCAAGCTCATCCGCTTTGACGGTGACGTGGCCGCTGCCGTGGACGTGTCCGCCGACCGCGTGGGCGCCATCAGCGACAAGAACCTCGCGACGCAGTCCGAGGAGATCGCGACCTACCCGCTGGCACGGCCGACGAAGGAAGCCGTCCTGCCGTTCGACGCCATCAACCCGGCCTGGCAGGCGCAGTTCGACGCCGTCAAGGCGCTCGTGCTGGATGTCGATTTCCCGAAGGCGAAAGGCATCACTGAGGACCAGTGGCTGGAGGTGCTCGCGAAGTTCGGGCCCTACCAGGCCTGGATGGCGGGCAAGAAGGGCGAGGCCGTGGAGGCCCTCGGCATCGAAGAGGTCCACGCCCTGCTGAAAGCCGACCGCAAGGCCGAGCTGCTCGCGCTGGTCGAGGCTGACAAGGCCCTCGAGGCGGAGTCCCTGGCGATCGATGACGTGAAGAAGCTGATGCTCTATTATCGTGACTTCGCGAAGCTGCTCCGCAACTACGTCCTCTTCACGGATTTCTACGGCCGCCGGGAGGGCTCCCGGGGCATCTTCGAGGTCGGCAAGCTCTACATCGACGAGCGCTGCTGCGATCTCTGTATCAGGGTCTCCGACATGGGCGCCCACGCCGACATGCCCAAGCTCAGCGGCATGTTCCTGCTTTACTGCAAGTGCACGTCCAAGACGAAGGCCGAGACCATGGACATCGTGGCCGTGATGACGGACGGCAAGACCAGCGACCTGCGTCCCGGCAAGAACGGCCTGTTTTATGACCTGGACGGCGGCGACTGGGATGCCGTGATCACCAAGGTCGTGGAGAATCCGATCAATATCAAGGAAGCTTTCTGGAGCCCGTACCGCAAGGTGGCGCGCTTCGTCTCCGAAAAAATAGACAAGGCCGCGGCCGACAAGGATGCCGATGCGATGGCCAAGCTGACGGCGGCAACCGACAGCAAGCCCGCGGAGGCCGCCAAGCAGCCGTTCGACATTGCCAAGTATGCCGGCATCTTCGCCGCCGTCGGCATGGCCATCGGCGCCATCGGCGCCGCGCTGGGCCTGATCGGGCAGTCGCTCAAGGGACTGACCTGGTGGCAGATTCTCGTTGTGATCGCCGCCGTGATGCTCATCATCTCCGGACCGGCCTGCTTCATCGCCTGGCGCAAACTGCGCAAGCGCAACCTGGGCCCCGTGCTCAACGCCAACGGCTGGGCCATCAACTCCCGCGTGCTGGTCAACATCCTCTTCGGCAAGACGCTCACCAGCGTGGCCAAGTACCCGAAACTGAAACTCGCCGACCCGTACAAGAAGCGCACGCCCTGGTGGCGCAAGTGCCTGTACTGGCTGATCGCCCTGGCGATCGTCGCCTTCGGCGTCGGCTACTTCACCGACAACCTGAAGTGGATGGGCATCGAGCGGAAGGCCAAGGTCGAGCAGGTCGAAGAAGCTCCCGTCGCCGAGGAAGAAGCGCCTGCCGCTGAGGAAGCCGCTCCGGAAGCAACCGAAACCGCCGAATAGTATGGCGAAACCGACCGTATTCAATCCGGAACAGGCCAATGTCGGCCTTTTCTGCGAGATATTTCCGCCTGTGATGGACGGCGTGTCCGTCTGCATGGAGAACTACGCCAACTGGCTGCAGAAGAAGGTGGGCGGCGTGGCCGTCGTCACGCCCCACGTCCCGAAGGCGGATTACAGCGTGCATGACTACAAGGTCTTCGACTACATGTCCATTCCCATCCCCGGACGGCATCCTTACGTGACGGGCGTTGCTGAGATGGATCCGACCTACCTGGCCAAGATTGCCACGACGCGCTTCAAGATTGTGCACGCGCATACGCCTTTCTCTGCCGGCAATGCGGCCCTGCGTATCTCCCGGCTGCAGAAGATTCCGCTAGTGGCCACGTTCCACTCCAAGTACCGGGACGATTTCGGCAAGCTCCTTCCGAAGATCGTCGTGGACATGGTGATCGACTCGGTCGTCGACTTCTTCGAGCGCGCCGATCTGGTCTGGGTGCCGCAGGAGTCCGTCATCGACGTGATCCGCGAGTATGGCTACAAAGGCCACGTGGAGGTGATGGACAACGGTTCCGACCTCGTGGCGGACTATCCCGAGAAATACTTCGTGGAGGCCCGGCAGCGGCTGGGCATCGCCCCGGAGGAGTTCGTGCTGCTCTTCGTGGGCCAGCACATCTGGCAGAAGAATCCGCAGCTGACCATCGAGGCGCTGTCCCGCCTGGACGACGTCCCGTTCAAGATGTTCTTCGTGGGCAACGGCTATGCCGCCGAGGAGATGAAGGCGATGGTCAGCGAAAAGGGCCTGGACGGCAAAGTGACCTTCGTCGGCACCATCACCGACCGCGCGAAGATCGTCGATTACTACGCCGCTTCCGACCTGTTCGTCTTCCCCTCGCTCTACGACAACGCGCCGCTCGTCGTGCGCGAAGCCGCGGCCCTGCACACGCCTTCGGTCATGGCGATCGGATCAACGGCCTCCGCTGTCCTTCATGACGGCGAAAACGGTTTCCTGGTGGAGAATGACCCGGACAAGCTGGCGCAACTCCTCAGGGAGCTGATCCACGACCCCGAACGCGTGCATCGCGTGGGCGTGCAGGCGTCCAAGACCCTTGTCCGCTCGTGGGAAGATTGCGTGGAAGAGGTGATCGACCGCTACAATGCGCTGCTGCGCAGCCGCGGCCTGCCGCTCATCGAACGTTCAGCGTAGCCTGCGCCGAGACGGCCTCGCCCCGGGCGCTCAGCCCTTCCGCGACCACATCGAAACGTCCGCTGTAGGCGGGCGTTTTGCATTCCAGCTCCACGCTCTCGCCCGGGGCGAGGGTCAGCAGCGGATGCCAGTAGATCGTCTGGCGGTAGTCCGGATAGTCGCCGCCCACGCCGGCACAGGTGTAGGCCAGCGGCAGGGCGCAGCCCTGGAAGTCCGCGACGCGGACCTGGCTGTCGAACTGCATCGAGGGGAGCGAACCCTTGTAGGTGATGAAGTTCACCACGCCCGGGAAACTCCGGGCGCCGAACAGGTAGTTGTCGGCGTAGATGTCAATGTATTTGACCAGCAGGGGATCGTAGTCGAGGATCTTGGCATGGTCCAGGACGGGGATGCCGTCCAGCAGGACCAGTGCGCTTCCCGGCAGGAACAGGAAGTTGCCCATCCGGTCCGGCTGCCAGACCTGCAGGCCGCGACCACCGTTCATGCGCCGTATGCGGACTTCCTGGATAAACTCGGTGAAGAGTTCCTCCATCACCGGGAAACGGGTGTAGTCGTCCAGGATGTAACGCTTGCGCTCGCGCTCGTCGAAAATGCGGTGGACCCGGGCGGGGAGCGCGGCATAGAGCGTGTCCGCGTTGAAATTCTTCTCCAGTTGCATCCCCAGGCCCCGCAGTTCGAGCGCAGGGGCCCAGCCGGCGTACAGCTGCAGGGCCGGGATGTCGCCGACCGGCAGGTTCAGGAAGGGGCTCTGGATCTCCAGGTGGCAGGACTGACCGGCGTCGAGACCCTCGATTTCGAGGAACATCTCCCGGTCGCCGTAGATGTTGGCGGTATAGAAGGTGGCCGTGCCGTCCGGGTCGATGGCTTCGGAATAGACATTCTCTCCGGTGCCGGGAGAGGAGATGAAAGCGTATTGGTTCATGACCTGCCCGCCCACGCCGCTCTCTCCGATGACGCGTGCGCGGATGATTTCTCCTTCGTATTCAGGCACCACGCTGTCGTCGAAGCCGCGGGCGGCCGGCAGGGCGCGGATCTCGCGGACGAAGTCGGCGATGTGCTTGCCTGCCGGTGCGGGGATGCCGTCGTCGTGACGGACGCTCAGGCTGAAGCTGACCGCTTCCGCCCCGTCGTTGGACAGGCGGATGCGCGTGGTCCCGGCCGGGGCGGCGCTGCCGGCCTCGAGGTGCAGCGAGCCGCTGGCGGGGACTGCGGCTGGGGCGTCGGGCGCCTGCTTGACGACCGTCACGCCGTCCTCGACGCGCTCCGTGCTGAAGGTGTTGAAGACGGACAGCGTCCGGACGCCGGAGAGGGGATCAAATCCTTCTTCCGAGGCGCCCAGCCTGGTGTAGGCCAGGAGCCGGTAGTTGCCGCTGGGCAGGGTGGTGGGCAGGGTCAGGAAACCCGCGCCGCGCCCGCCGTCCAGGGCGATCTTGGCCGTCTGGACCATACCGGTCGGGGAATGGACTTCCACATAGGCCGTCTTGCTGAATGCGGAGAGCCGACCCGTCCCGGCATCCAGGCACCAGGCGGACAGCCAGACCCGGTCGCCGGCCACATAGACATCGCGGTCCGTGGAGAGGTAAACGCGCTCGCGCAGCCGCTCCGCTCCCTGGAGGGAGAGCAGCGGCATCAGCAGGAGAAGGATATATAGGGAAAGGATTCTTTTCATAATGATTGGATTTTATCTGTCTGGGGTGGGCCATCCTTTCGGCTTGACCTTCGTGCCGCCCAGTTTCCGGCAGTCGATGCAAATGCCCTGGGCCCACATATAATGAGAAGGCTCCATGGTTCCCTCATAGATCTCCTGATAGGGGAGGTATCCGTGTGAATACCAGTAGTCCATGGAATCGAGCTGCTTGACGGACACCTTCTCGTCATAGCGCTCAAACGGGAGGCCCGGCTTGTAGTAATGCTCGATGGCGTTGTCGTAGTACATGGTGGCCTCCGTCTGGACGGCGGCGTTGAGGTAGCCCATCACCTGGATGCTCGGGTCCGTGATGCAGTGGATGTTGCTCGCCATCTCACTGGGTGTCGGGGCGAAGATGGAGCCCTGGCCCTCGGAGTTCTGCTGGATGTTGTACCAGTAGTTGTAGGCGTTTTCGCTCATAGCCTCCAGCCGGACCTGGATCCGGTACATCACCTGCAGGCGCCTGTTACTCAAGGGGATAGTGTGGAAGGCCAGCTCTTCGAAGCGGTCGTCGGTCTGGTTGGCGGTCGAGAAGATATTGATGCTGGAGGAGTTGGCGGAGTCCCAGCAGTAATACAGGGTGGGACCATCAAAGAGTCCGACCTTCCTCTGGAACGGTTTGTACTCGTAAGAGGTGGGGATGTCGCTGTGGTATTCCCAGGTCTCGGAGAAGGTCCAGCGGAAGTGGTGGGCGCCGTTGCAGTGCATGCTCAGGCCGACCCAGAGTTCTTCGTACTCCGGATGGTGGCTGTAGTTCAGGCCGTCGATCGTCGGAGCGTCCAGCGGGGTCAGCCATTCGGATTCGAACACGTTGGCCACGCCGCCGCTCTCCGGGTTATAGGTCTCCAGGTGCAGGCGGTAACGCTGGCCGAGGGACAGATTCTCCGTGTGGAAGGTCAGCGTATTGGAGGGAAAGCCCAAGGGGTAAGCGGAGGAGGAAGAGGTTAGCCAGCCATCGTGGGTCGGAAATCCCGGGTAGTCCGGAAGTCCGGCGCCAGAATCATCCTGATCAATCCGGGTGCCGTCCTCGCCTTCGATATAGCCGGTGGCGAACGGGATCCGGTAATAGTCTTCCTCCGTCGCATTGAAGGGATGAACGTAGCTCAGTCTGACGGTCGTCAGGCCTCCGACATGGATGTCGCCCTCGACCACGAGGGGGAGATCGCCGTTATAGTCGATATCAACCTCGTAGGGATAGACGCAGGCGGCAGCGGCGATCAGCGTGGCGGCCAGGGCCGCGGTGCGGAAAAAGAAGTTCGTAGCCATTAGAATTTCAGATTGAGGTTGATGTACGGAATCGGGCAGGCGAAGACGGAGAGCATGTAGCTGTCGGTGCCGTTGAAGAAGAGCGAGTAGGCGTTCTTGCGCGCGGTGACGTTGTAGACGCCGATGGTCCAGGACATGTGCGAGAACTGCCGGAGGTAGTGGCCGGGCTCGATGTTGATGGCGAGGTCCAGGCGGAAGTAATCCGGGATACGGTAGGTGTTGCGTTCCGAGTAGGCGATGCGCGTGCCGCCGCCATACTGGAAGGTACCGATGGGCAGGGTGACGGGGCGGCCGGTGGCGTACTCGACGTTGGTGGAGATGGAGAAGCGGTGGGTGAACTTGTAGTTCCCCGTGAACTTGACCTCGTGCGGCTTGTCGTGCGGGGCGTTGTACCAGGCGCCGCCGTTGATGGTCTCCACGCCGCGGTCCAGCATTTCACGCAGCTGCGTGCGGGAATAGGAGTAGGACAGCCAGCCGGTGAGCTTGCCGGAGGTCTTCTTGATCATGAACTCCACGCCGTAGGCCTTGCCGTAGGTTTCCACGAGGTCGTCGGCGAGGTGCGGGTTCATCAGGGTGGTGGCGCCGGACTTGTAGTCCAGCTGGTGCGCGGTGCGCTTGTAGTAACCCTCCAGCGTCAGGTCGACGGTGCCGTTCGCGATGGTCCAGTATAGGCCGGCGGCGG
Source organism: Bacteroidales bacterium (assembly GCA_017651225.1). GTDB lineage: Bacteria > Bacteroidota > Bacteroidia > Bacteroidales > UBA932 > Cryptobacteroides. The sequence goes on along the minus strand of JAGCDF010000067.1, from coordinate 3,003 downwards.
CCTGCCAGCCGGTCTGCGGGCGGATGCGGTCGGAGGACAGCTGCCAGGTGTCGATCGGGGAGATGGAGGAGGTGTTGGAGATCAGGTGGATGTGCTGGCTCATCGTGTTGAAGCCGGCCTTGACCGAGAGGTTGTCGCGGAAGGAGTATTTGCCGGACAGGCGGAATTCGGGCGTCAGGTAGAACTTGGCGGGATTCAGGGCCAGCAGGCCGGACAGGCGAACGCCGGCCTCCAGGGTGAGTTTCTGGTTGATGGTCCAGCTGTCGCTGGCGAAGAGCGCAGGCTCCAGGGCCTGCTGGCGGTCGAGCGACCAGGTCTTGACCAACGATGCGCCACTGTAGAGCGGCGCCATGGTGCCCGGCTGCAGATTATAATAGGTGGCGTGGGCGCCGAACGAGAGGTCGTGGGCGTCCGTCACGGTGTAGCGGAAGGTGGCTTTGGCGAAGCCCTGGCGGATCTGGGTGTCCACGCTGTAGCCGGACATCTGGTTCTGGCCCAGGCTGTTCTCCAGGCGCGCGCCGTACTGGTCGTAACCGGCCACGGTCGTGAGGTTGAGGCGGCTGCCCAGGCGGCTGCGCCACTTGACCGAGGCGTTGAGGTTGGCGTAGCGGAAGGCCGGGTCGCGCGAGAAGTCGAAGCCGTCCCGCGACCAGTAGAAGTAGGCCTGCAGGGTGTTGGCATCGTTGATCTTGTGGGTGATGGACGCATTGATGTCGCTGAAGGAGGCCCGTCCGCCGGCGTATTCGCTGGTCTTGGGGAGCAGGTTCAGCAGCCAGTTGGAGTAGGTGGTGCGTCCGCCGAGCAGGAAGGTGGTCCTGCCCTTGACGAGGGGCCCCTCGAGGTGGAGGTGGCTCGTCAGCAGGCCGATGCCCAGCGAGCCGGCGATCTTGTTGGCATTGCCCTCGCGGCTGCGCACGTCGAGCACCGAAGAGATGCGTCCGCCGAATTCGGCGGGGATGCTGCTCTTATAGAGCTCCACTTCGCTGACGACGTCGGGGTTGAAGGCCGAGAAGATGCCGAACAGGTGCGTGGGGTTGTAGATGGTGCCGTCGTTGAACAGGATGAGGTTCTGGTCGGCGGAACCGCCGCGGACGTTGAAGCCGCTGGACGCCTCGCCCACGGACTTCACGCCCGGCAGGGTGAGGACGGCCTTGATGATGTCGCCTTCGCCGAAGGCGGACGGGATCTTGTTGATCACCTCCATGCGGACGCGCTCGATGCCCATCATCGCGTTGCGGTGGTGCGAGACGGCGTCGGCGGAGACCACGGCGCCCGTGAGGGCGAGAACCTTCTCCTTCATCACGACGTCGAGCACGCCGTCGTCCCAGACCTTGAGGGTGAGGCGCATGTCCTCGAGCGAATAGCCGCTCAGGTTGAGGAGGTTGTCTCCCACGGGCAGGGCCACGCGGTAGAAGCCGGCGGCGTCGGTGACGGTGTAGGCGCCGGTCTTGTCGTCGTAGACGGACACGCCCACGAGGGGCTCGCCGCTGGCGACGTCGCGGACGTGGCCGCTGAGGTACACCTTGCCGTGGCGGTTGGCGCTGCTTTCGCCGATCTCATAGACCTTGTTCTGGAACGTGACCACGGCGCTCTGCTCGGCGAGGTACTGCTGCAGGCCGCTGTCGTCGCTGAGGCGGCTGGCGCTGTCGTCGAAGTAGCCGGCGGGCAGGGAGGCGAAGACGGATTTGCTGTGGAGGATGAAGCGGGCGGAGCCGTAGCTGCTGATGATGTAGCCTTTCTCACGCAGCGCGTCGAAGGCGGCGTCCAGGAACTGGGCGCGCGGGGCGCTCACGCTGAAGGTGGACTGCTCGGCTTCGTCCTTGACATAATAGATGTCGGGCTGGAATTCGCGGCGCAGGAAGTGCACGAGCGAATCCAGCTCCACGCGCTTGACCTCCAGGAGGTCCTGCGCGGACAGGCTGGCGCCCAGCGAGAGGGCCAGCAGGAGGGAAATCAGAACTCTTCTCATTGCGCAGCGATTTGGAGGACCATCTTGCAGTAGGTGTCGAAATCCGGCCGGGCCGTCTGGAGGGCGCGGAGCCCCTGGCGGATCTGCCGCTTGCGGTCCGGGAATTGACGGATCAGGGCGCCGCGCCCCTTGAACGGGGTGAAGTGCCCGGCCGCATCGCGGAAATAATAGGATGCGGTATAGTTGAAGTAGCGAGTCACGTCGGAACGGTAGTTTTCATCATAGTAGCCGATGACGCTGCCGTTGACGTTGTTCACGGAACTGTTCAAGTGTTTCTCGACGTGCTTGTAGACCTGCTCGGGGCCCTGGCCGAAGACCTCATAGAAGCCTTCCGGCAGGCTTTCGCCCGGGCCGACGCCCACGAAGCTGCGGTCGCCCAGCGTAAAGGACGACACCTGCCCCGGCGCGAGCGCGACGGAAATCGGGCTGCCCTGCAGCTGCACGAGCATGCGCTGCTCGACGGCGTCGATGTTCGCGGTGATGTGCTGGTAAAGATTGCCTTCGAAAATCATGTCCCCGGTTTCGAAAGCGGGCTGCGCCCAATAGGGGTGGCCGTTGACGGGGAAAGTGTATCGGGCGGCCTGCTTCCCCCGGAAGACGGAGGAGCGTGCGCCGGCGGTGGCCTGGAAGGTCTCCAGTTCCGCCGGGACCTGCGCCGGGGCGGTCAAACCGCCGACCAGTAAAGCGAATACACTACAAAGGGTTAACTGAATTGATTTTTTCATTGGCGCAAATATAGTCATATTTGGGAAAACCTGATATATAACGCAGAGCGAATCGGAATACTGCCTGCCGTTCGCTGAAAATTCTGCAATGCTTTGGAATTTCGAGAAATATGTCTAAATTTGCACACTTTTTCCCGCAAGGGGAAGAAGAGATGTATATTAACCTTTTAATTTTTTTGCTGAGATGGCTGAATATTTGATGCCTGAGAAGAAGCAAGAGATTTTCGCGAAGTACGGGAAGTCCAATAAGGACACCGGCTCTCCTGAGAGTCAGGTTGCTTTATTTTCCTACCGTATCGCTCACCTTAC
>JAGCDF010000066.1 GCA_017651225.1 Bacteroidales bacterium | reverse complement strand
CGAGCGGAGCCGCAGGCGAAGTCGAGAAATCTGCTGATTCCATCGTCGCCTTCGCCCTCGACCACAATCCCGCCGTCCAGATCGCTTCCTGGCAGGCGCTCAACGCGAAGCGCGAACTGAACACCGCGAAGTGGCAGACATTGCCTTCCGTGGGCCTGTACGCGGGCTGGAGCACGAGTTATTACACCTATCAAGGGTCCACGACCGCGCCGTTCCAGGACCAGTTCCGGAACAACGGCGGTGAGTATGTGGAACTGTCGGTGTCCATCCCGTTATGGAACCGCCTGAACAAGCGGTCGACCATCTCCCGCAAGCGCCATGCGCTGGAGAAGGCGTCGGCCGAACTGGACCAGAAGCGCCGCGACGTCGAGTCCGAGGTGCGCCGGGCAGTCCAGGACCGCGACGGCGCCGCCACGGCCTACGCGCAGGCGCAGCGCAAGGCCGAGGTCCAGTCGGAAGCTTACACGCTCAATCTCAAGAAGTTGGAGCAAGGCCTGATCTCCCCGCTGGAGTTCCAGACCGCCAACAACAACTACCTGAAATCCCAGGCCGATGAAATGAACAGCCTGTTCAAATACCTCATCAAGGCCGCGGTGGTAAAATACTATAACGGAGTAAATTATATCGATCAGTAGATGCCCGATCAGGTCGGGCATGACGAGATAAACGTCATTGCCGGCTTGACCGGCAATCTTATAACGAAAGTGATTATGGATAAAATTATCGAGAAGAAGACCGGATGGCGCGTTGCTTTCACGAAGAAGGCGCTGCCTTGGTGGCTGGGCGCTTTGCTGCTGGCGTTCATCGTGTATCTGATCGCCAGACCGAATAACAAGACGCTGCGCGTGGACAAGGATACCATCACCACGGGGACCGCCGTGATGGGCGAGTTCAACGACTATATCCGCATCAGCGGCCGGGTGCAGCCGATGACGACCATCCAGCTGAGCCCGCAGGAGGGTGGCATCGTGGAAAAGATCCTCATCGAGGAAGGCTCGCCGGTGAAGGCGGGAGATGCCATTCTCATCCTCAACAACGACAACCTGGACCTGCAGATCCTGAACTCCGAGGCAGAATTGGCCGAGAAGGAGAACATCCTCCGCAACACCCAGATCCAGATGGAGCAGCAGAAGCTGGACGTGCGCCAGAACGTGCTGGAATATGGCACCCAGGTGGACCGCCTGAAGCGCGCCTACGAGCAGCAGAAGGCCCTCTACGAGGACAAACTCATCGCCAAGGAAGACTACCTGAAGGCCGAGGAAGACTACAAGCTCGCTCTCCAGAAGTACGACCTCATCCGCGAGCGCTCCAAGCAGGACAGCCTCTACCGCGGCACTCAGATCGACCGGATGGAAGAGTCCCTGGAGAACATGCTCCTGAATATGTCGATGATCCGCAAGCGCAAGGGCAACCTCATCGTGAAGGCGCCCATCGACGGTGAACTCGGCCTGCTGGACGTGGTCCTGGGCCAAAGCATCGCCGCGGGAACCAAGATCGGCCAGATCAATTCCGTCGGCACCTACAAGGTGGAGGCTCAGATCGATGAGCACTATATCGACCGCGTCATCGCGGGCCTGGAGGCCACCTTCGAGCGCCAGGGAGAGACCTATTCGACCGTCATCCGGAAAGTCTATCCGGAGGTCCGTGACGGCAAATTCAAGGCCGATTTCAAGTTCGACGGCGAGCAGCCGGACAACATCCGCGCCGGCCAGACCTACTACCTCAACCTCCAGCTCGGCCAGCCCGAGGAGGCCGTGATCATCCCGCGCGGCACCTTCTACCAGAAGACCGGCGGCAAGTGGATCTATGTGGTCAGCAAGGATGGCAACAAGGCCGTTAAGCGCGAGATCCGTATCGGCCGCCAGAACCCCCAGTACTACGAAGTCCTGGAGGGCCTGGAGCCCGGCGAGAAGGTCATCACCTCCGGCTACGAAACCTTTGGCGACAGCGATGTGCTGGTATTCTAACAACTGAGATATGAGATTCTTCAAGAAAACGGGCGTCTCGACGCTGATCAATATCCTGGGCATGAGCGTGGCGTTTGCCGCGGCGATGGTCCTGCTGGTGCGGGTGTACTGGGATGCCAACTATGACAGGAACTTCAAGGGCCACGCGCAGGTGTTCCGGATGGAACAGGACTGGAGCGAATCCGGACATTTCTCCACGTTTTTCAGCCGGCCGCTGATCGAATATGTCCGCGGGAAGGACCCGAACATCGAGGCCGTGGGCACGGTGGCGGCGTGGGGCAACTGGCTCCTGGCCCCGGAGGGCAATCCCACCGCGGGCGTCTCGCTGAACCGCGCCCTGGTGGACGAGAGCTTCTTCGAGGTCTTCCCCTTCACGTGGATTGAAGGTTCCGGTCAGGAATTCGCGACGCCGGCGGCCCTGGCCATCAGCCGGAAGACGGCGCGGACCTTCTTCGGCAACGCGCCGGCCGTCGGCAAGTACCTCCAGATGAAAGACGGCACCCGCCTGCGTGTCGTGGGCGTCTATGAAGACCAGCCGGCCAATTCCAGCATCACCTTCCAGTCTTACGTCTATCTGGGCGACCAGTACCTGGAGAACCATTCCGAATGGTCGTTTTACGCCTATCTGAAACTGCGCCAGCCCCAAGAGGCCCAGGCCACGCAGGCGCAGCTGACGGAGTCCCTGATGGATTTCTTCGGTGGAAACGGCGACGATGCGACCGATGAAGAGCGGGACGAGTTCCGCCGCGAATTCCGCATCACCAACCTGCACAAGGCCTATTTCGAGCGGGATTTGGACGCGGGCGTGACCAGTGTCAACAAATCGCTGACCGTCACCCTGCTGGCGATCGCCATCCTGCTGATCGTCATCGCCATCATCAACTTCATCAATTTCGCGTTCGCGGAAATCCCGTTCCGCATCAAGAACATCAATACCCGCAAGGTGCTGGGCGCTTCGCGCAGCTCGCTTGTCCGGGGGCAGCTGCTGCGTGCCGCCGCCCTGGCGCTCGTCGCCTTCGGCTTCGCGTGCCTGCTGCTGCGCCTCGTCGCCGGTACGTCCTGGGCTTCGGGCGTGGCCAATGCCATGACGCCCCGGGACTATGCCGCCATCCTCCTTCCGATGCTGGGCGTGGCGCTTGTCTCCGCCCTGGTCGCCGGCCTGATGCCGGCCCTCTATTCGACCGCGCAGCCTGCCGCGCTGGTGCTGAAAGGCTCCTACGCGATGAGCGTCAAGGGCAAGGCCCTGCGCAACGGCCTGGTCGGCCTGCAGTTCGTCCTCTCCTTCCTCTTCATCCTGCTGGGCCTGTACGTCGACGTGCAGCTCCGCTATATGAAGGACAAGGATCTGGGCTTCCGGCAGGACGAGGTCCTGCAGGTGTATGTCGGCACCCAGGCCGGCAGCCAGCTGGAAACGATTGAAGGCCAGCTGCTGCAGCATCCGTCCATCCTGGCGGTGACCGCCGCGGACAACGATATCATCGGAGACCGCAAGATGAGATGGGGGCGCTCTGCCGATGACGGTGAGCAGGTCAATATGGAGGTGTTGCCGGTGGCGGACAGTTTCATCGACTTCTTCGGCCTGCAGGTCGTGGAAGGACGCGGCTTCCAGCCGTCCGACAACTTGAGTGAAAGCGGTTGCTTCGTCGTCAACGAGGCCTTCCTGCAGAGTTATCCGAAGTACCACGTGGGCAGCCACATATACGGCCACATGGGGCCGGCACCGATCGTCGGTGTCGTCAAGGACTTCCATTCCAAATCCCTGCACCACGGGACGGAACCCCTGGTGCTCTACGACTGGGGTGCGGAGCCCTGGCGCGGTTACAGCCTCATCTATGTCCAGATGGCTGCGGGGGCTGATTTCAGGGCCGTGTCCGACTACATCAAGGAGACGGTCTGCCACGTGGATCCGACGCTGGTCCCGGCGCAGCTGAACGTGCGCCGCCTCCACGAATGGGTCGAGTCGCAGTACACGGTAGAATCGATGATGCACCGCCTGGTCACCATCGCCTCGGTCGTCGCGCTGCTGATCGCCATCATCGGCATCATCGGCCTGGTGTTCTTCGAGACGCAGTTCCTCCGCAAGGAGATCGCCGTGCGCCGCGTCAACGGCGCCACGGTAGCCAGCATCCTGAAACGGATCAACAAGAAATATCTGCTCATCGCCGGCATCAGCTTCGTCGTGGCCGCGCCGCTCGCCGTGATCCTGATGCGCGGCTGGCGCCAGGGCTTCGTGAGCCAGGCGCCGGTCCCGGTGTGGATCTTCGTGGCCACGCTGGCGCTGGTGGTGGTCGTCACGATGGCGGTCGTCACGCTCCAGAGCTGGCAGGCCGCGAACGCCAACCCCGTCGAATCGCTTAAAAACGAATAAACTATATCTATGAAATCATTCTGGAACTTCCTGAAAAAGAATAAGATCTATGGGACGGTGAACCTCGTGGGACTCACCGTCTCCATGGCGTTCGTGCTCCTGCTGGCCGTGTATGTCCAGCGGCAGCTTTCCACCGATTCCTTCCAAAAGAATGCGGACCGGATCTATGTGGTTGCCAATGAGACCACCGTCTCGTCGGCCTATTATCTGGACAAGCGCCTGAAAGAGAATTTCCCCGAGATCGAGAAGAGCTCCGCCGTGGCGATCGTTTCGCCTGCGATGCCTTTCCATCTCGAGAACGAGTTGATCTATGGCCGCACGATGGCGGCGGACAGCAGCTTCTTCGATATTTTCAGCTATGAGCTGGTGGCCGGAAACCGGGCGGACTGGAAACTCTCCTGGGACCGCTGCATGGTGAGCGAGGAGTTCGCCAACGCGCATTTCGGCGGCCGGGACCCCATCGGCCGGCTGCTCGTGACCGAGGTCGGAATGACGCCGCTCACCGTCTGCGGTGTCTTCAAGGATTTCGGCAACTCCGCCTTCGTGAGCCCGGACGTGCTGGTCCGCGGCGAAATCCTGCCGAGGATGAATCCGAGCCACGACGAGCGGCTGAACAATGCCGCCGCGGGCGTCAGCGTGGTGATGTGCCCGCCCGGCGTTGACTTGCGCGACAAGCATGACGAGATCCTGAAATGGCTCGAAGAGAACTATTGGGTCTATAGCAGCAATTTTGACGAAGTCCGGCTCATCCCGCTCCGCGACCTGTATTTCCTGGAGTCCGGGGCGTTCGAGTGGATGGGGGCCGTCCATTTCGGCGACCGGGGCCTCGTGAACCTGTTGCTGGGCATGTGCCTGCTCCTGCTGGCCTTCGCGGTGTTGAACTATATCAACATGACCACCGCGCTGATGGGCTTCCGGGCCAGGGAGATGGCTACCCGCCGCCTGGTGGGCGCCGACCGGTGGAGCATTTTCTTGAAGACGATCCTGGAGAGCCTGATCGTCTGTGCCGTCTCGATGGTGCTGGCGGTCCTGCTCGCCGAGTGGCTGGCGCCGCAGGCCTCCCGGGTCCTGTCCTATCCGATCTCCGTTTTCGGCGCCGTCACGCCGGTGAACATCCTGCTCGTGCTGGCCTTCGTGCTGGTGCTGGGCTTCCTGGCCGGCCTGGTCCCGGCCCTGCTCATCCAGCGGACGCAGCCCATCGAGATCGTCCGCGGCACGCTCCGCCGCAAGACCAAGACGGTCTACAGCAAGGTGATCATCGTCATCCAGAACGCCGTGGCCGTGGTGATGCTGATCTGCGCCCTGACGATCGGGGCCCAGATCCGGCATATGGTCACGGCCGACCTGGGCTACAATACCAAGGATATCCTGTATTTTGAGAACGACTGCGGCGAGGCCGGACAGCTCCGCCCGCTGCTGGACCGTCTGAACGCGGTAAGCTGCGTGGAGGCGGTGGGTCTTGGAAACGGCGTCCCGCTCGAACAGACCAACAACATGACGACCCCCCTGCCGGACGGCCGCTGGGTTGCCTTCCAGGAGATCAAAGGTGACGCCGCGTACTTCGACATCCTGGGCCTGCGGGTGAAGCAGGACAACAAGGCCCCTCAGGCATGGTGGCTGAACGAGTTCGCCTTCAAGCAGATCGGCATCGATGAAAGTACGCAGGAATATGTAATCGGCGGAGAGACCCTTCCCATTGGCGGTGTCTATTATGACTTCAAGATCGGTTGGCTCGAAACCGAGCAGCGCGCGGCGATGATCCTCAACCTGGGAGAATTCCCGGAGGATGATGCCCCCTGGCATATCGTGGTCAAGACGACCGGCGACAAGAATGCCGCCCGGAAACGGGTCGAAGCGATCGTGGATGAAGTCTTCCCGGGCCGGACGGTCGATGCCCATTACCTCGAGGAAAGGATCGCGGACGGGTTCAAGGCCGAGAGCCGGGTGCAGACCATCTTGCTCATTTTCACCATCCTGTCCCTGCTCGTGAGCGCGCTGGGCCTCTTCGCGATGAGCTCCTACCACATGCTGCAGGAAACCCGGGGCGTGGCCGTGAAGAAGGTCTTCGGCGCCGCGTATTCCGGCGTGCTCCGCGACCTGGTGCTGGGCTTCATGAAGATGGTGGGCGTCGCGTCCGTCATCGGCATCCCCGTCGCCTGGTTCCTGATGGACGGCTGGCTCAAGGGCTATGCGCACCGCATCGCCTTCCCCTGGTGGGCGGCCGTCGTCGCGATGCTGACCGTGGCCGCGATCGCGTTCGTCTCGGTGCTCCACCAGGGCATCGTGACGGCCCGGACCAACCCTTCGGAAGCCTTGAAGAAAGAGTAGGCTGTAAGGGTGTAAAGCGAGTGTAAAAGTGCGTGTAAAACTTTACAGGTTTACAGGTCTTTAAAAGATACAATAAATAATTGTAAATAAATAAGTTATAAACTTTGGCACGGTGCATGATACAGCCTGTGCGGACAAAAAGAATTAACAATTAAAATCCATAAGAAAATGATTCAAGTTACCAACCTCACCAAGGTCTTCCGGACGGAAGAGATCGAGACCACGGCGCTCAACGGCGTCACCTTCGAAATCAAGGACGGCGAGTTCGTCGCCATCATGGGCCCTTCGGGCTGCGGCAAGTCCACGCTGCTCAACATCCTGGGCCTGCTGGACAACCCGACCAGCGGCTCATACGAGCTCCTCGGCACCGAAGTGGCCAACCTCCAGGAGAAGGAGCGCACGAAGTTCAGCAAGGGCAACATCGGCTT
>JAGCDF010000065.1 GCA_017651225.1 Bacteroidales bacterium | reverse complement strand
GCTGACGACGCGCCTCGACGCCCTGCGCCGCGCCGGCTGCAGCGGCCGCTGGGGCCGCATCGCCCAGATGGCGGAGCAGTACCGCGCGCTGGCCGAAAAGTCGGCGCCGAAAACGACCAAAAACGGCACCGACCCCACTTTTGAAACCGGCCTCGGCGCCAAAAACAGCCAAAATCGGCACCGAGATAAAGAGATTCCGGGTCAAGCCCGGAATGACTATTATCTGGTCGGCCGGCTGCTGGCGGCGGCGTACCCGGAGCGGGTGGCGAAGGCGCTGCCCGAAGGGCGCAGCCACTTCCAGCTCGCGACGGGCGAGCGCGCCGCGGTGGCGCCGGAAGACGCCCTGTCCGCCTGCGAATGGCTCGCCGTGGCGTCGCTGAGCGTCCGCCCCGGCGGCGAAGGCCGCATCTTCCTCGCGGCCCCGGTGGACCCCGAGGACCTGCCGGAACTGATCCGAACCCGCGACCGCGTGGTCTGGGACGGCAAGGCCGGGGCCGCGACCGCCCGCCGCGAGCGCCGCATCGGCAGCCTGCTGGTCGACGCAAAACCCCTCTCCGAGGGCGTCCGGGAGCAGCTGACGCAGGCCATCTGCGAAGCGGCGCAGAAGGACGGCCCGGCGATGCTGGATTTCTCCGACGAGGTCGGAAACCTCCAGCGGCGCGTGGCCGCCGTGGCCGCCTGGCACCCCGAATTAGAACTTCCCGATCTCTCGACAGAGGTCGTCCTGAAAACGGCGCCCGACTGGCTGCCGCCCTTCGTGGGCCGCGCCACCACCGCCGCCGAACTCAAGAAAATCGACCTTTGCGCGGCCCTCTGGACCCTGCTGGACTACGCCCAGCAGCAGGCTGTGGAGCGGCTCGCGCCCTCGCACATCACCGTGCCGACCGGCAGCCGCATCCGCGTGGAATACCGCCAGGGCGCCGAAGCCCCCATCCTGCGCGTCCGCCTGCAGGAATGCTTCGGCCTGCTGGACACGCCCCGCGTGGACGACGGCCGGCGCCCCGTCCTGATGGAGCTGCTCTCGCCGGGCTACAAGCCCGTCCAGCTGACCGCCGACCTGCGCAGCTTCTGGAACGGGACCTACTTCGAGGTCCGCAAAGAGCTGCGCCGGCGCTATCCCAAGCACGCCTGGCCCGACAACCCCCTCGAAGCCGAAGCCGTCCGCGGCGTCAAGCGGAATAAATAATTTTGTAACTTTGCGGCAATATGTTTTTCGTCTCCAAGAAAATACGCATCGCGGCGAGCCATCACCTGGAGGTGGACTACCCCACCAAATGCGCCCGTCCCCACGGGCACAACTACGAGATCGAGGTCTTCTGCAAGTCGAAGGACCTCGACGTCAACGGGATGGTGGTGGACTTCAAGACCATCAAGGAGCGCGTGACCGACCGGCTCGACCACCGCAACCTCAACGAGGTCCTGCCCTTCAACCCCACCGCGGAAAACCTGGCCCGCTGGATCTGCGAACAGATCCCGGACTGCTACAAAGTCACGGTCAAGGAAACGGAAGACAACACGGCCACCTACGAATTATGATCAGCGAAGAACAAGCCAAACAGCATATCCGCGAACTGCTGGAATTCATCGGCGAAGACCCGACGCGCACGGGCCTGCAGGACACCCCGGACCGCATGATCCGGATGTTCGGCGAGATGTTCCGCGGCTACGACCCGGCCCAGGCGCCGAAAGTGACGACCTTCCCGAACGGGCAGGACGGCATCATCTACGACGACATGGTCGTGGACTGCGGTCCCTTCTACTCCGTGTGCGAGCACCACTGCCGCACCTTCTTCGGCGACTACTGGTTCGCCTATCTGCCCAACCCGAAAGGTCGCATCCTGGGGCTGAGCAAGATCGGTCGCGTGGTGGACTACTGCGCCGCGCGGCTGCAGGTCCAGGAGCGCCTGGTGCATGACGTGGTGGAGATGCTGACCGAGGCCCTCGGGACGGAAAATCCGCCGCTCGGTATGGCGCTGATGATGCGCGGCCGGCACATGTGCAAGGAGAGCCGCGGCGTGCGCAAGAGCGGCGTGATGACGTCGACCTACCTCACCGGCTCCTTCCGCACCAACGCCCAGACCCGCAATGAGTTCCTGAGCTACATCGACAAGAGCGGCAATGTATAGGGTCAAGAAAACCATGGAGGTGGCGGCCAGCCACCGTATTTCCTTCGCCGGCGGCACGCAGACGGAGCCCGACCACGGCCACAACTGGAAAATCACCGTCTACTGCGCGGCCGAAGAGCTCGACGCCGACGGGATGGTGGTCGACTTCTGCGAGATCGAGCACCGCATCTGCGGGGCGCTCGACCACAGGGACCTCAACGAGGTCCTGCCCTTCAACCCTACCACCGAGAACCTGGCGCGCTGGATTTGCGAGCAAATCCCGCAGTGCTACAAGGTCGAGGTGGAGGAGTCTCCCGGCAACGAAGCTTCCTTCGAAAAATGAAAATTGCCATCATCGGCGGCGGGGCGGCCGGGTGCTTTTGCGCCATCGGCCTGAAGCGCCGCCTGCCGGACGCCGAGGTGACGGTCTACGAGGCCGGGCCGAAGCTCCTGGCCAAGGTGGCCGTGACCGGCGGCGGCCGGTGCAATCTGACGAACTCCTTCCGCGACGTGCATCGCCTCGGCGAGGTCTACCCGCGCGGCGAGCAGCTGATGCGGCGCGCCCTGGCGGCCTTCAGCCACGAGGACACGATGCGCTGGTTCGAGGCGGAGGGCGTGCGCCTGACGGTCCAGGAGGACCAGTGCGTCTTCCCCGTCAGCCAGGACGCGATGCAGATCGTCCGCACGCTGGAGCGCTGCCTGCGGGAAGCGGGCGTGCGCGTCCGGCTGAACGCGCCCGTCGAGCGGGTCGCCGACCTGGACGCCGACCGCGTCGTGGTGACCGTCGGCGGGAGCTCCCGCGAAAAGCTGGAGCGGCTGCTGTCGGCAGGCGTCGAAGTGACGCCCTGCGTGCCGTCGCTCTTTACTCTGAAGATCCCCGACGCCGGCCTGCGCGCCCTGATGGGCACGGTCGTGGAGCAGGCGTCGCTGACCTTGGCCGGGACCAAATTCCGCGCGGCGGGCACCCTCCTGCTGACCGACTGGGGCGTGAGCGGCCCCGCGACGCTGCGCCTGTCTTCCTACGCCGCCCGCCACCTGGCGGAGAACGGCTACACGGGCACGCTGCTCATAGGTTGGCTGGACGCCCCCGAAGCGGCCGCCCGCGAGTGGATCGCCGAGACCGCCGCGGCACACCCGCAGAAACAGGCCGCCGGCACGCCCCCGGCGGGCCTCACGGCACGGC
>JAGCDF010000064.1 GCA_017651225.1 Bacteroidales bacterium | reverse complement strand
GCCGGCCAGGATGTCCATGGCCTTGCGGCTGACGAAGTGCAGCAGGCTGCCCTTGATCTGCCTGGGGCAGCCGTCCTGGTTCGGGCAGAACCATTTGGCTTCGGCCTCGGCCTTGACGAGGGGCGTGCCGCAGTCGGGGCAGACGCTCGGGAAGACGGGCGGCTTCGCGCCTTTCGTGCGGTGCGCGGGGTCGATGCCGGTAATCTTGGGGATGATCTCCCCGCCTTTCTCGACGTAGACCCAGTCGCCCACGCGGATGTCCAGCAGGGCCATCTGGTCGGCGTTGTTGAGGGTGGCGCGCTTGACGAGCGTGCCGCTGAGCTGCACGGGGGCGAGGTTCGCGACGGGGGTCACGGCGCCGGTGCGCCCGACCTGGTAGTCGATGCTGAGCAGCTCCGTGCAGGCCTGCTCGGCCTTGAATTTATAGGCCACCGCCCAGCGGGGCGACTTGGCCGTGTAGCCCAGCGTGCGCTGGGCGGCGAGTTCGTTGATCTTGATGACGATGCCGTCGGTGGCGTAGGGGAGGAACTTGCGGGCCTGGTCCCAGTGGTCGATGTAGGCCTTGATCTCGTCGATGTCGTGGCAGAGGCGGCGCTCCGCCGAGACGGGCAGGCCCCAGCGCTCGGCGGCGTCGAGGGCCTCGCTGTGGGAGGCGAAGTCCACCGACTCGGCGGGGACGTGATAGAGTGTGCAGATGAGGCCGCGGTGCGCCACTTCCTCGGGGTCGATGAGCTTCAGGGAGCCTGATGCGGCATTGCGCGGGTTGGCGAAGGGAGCCTCCTCCTGCGCCTCGCGCTCGCGGTTGAGGGCGTCGAAGGCCGCGTAGGGCATCAGGATCTCGCCGCGGATCTCGAAGTCCTGCGGGAAATCACCCTTCAGCTGCTGCGGGATGTTCGCGATGCGGCGGACGTTCTCGGTGACGTCGTCGCCCTGGACGCCGTCGCCGCGGGTGAGCGCCTGCGCAAGCCGGCCGTTCCGGTAGGTCAGGCAGATGGCGGTGCCGTCGAACTTGAGCTCGCAGCTGTAGCTGAAGCGGACGCCCTCGAGGGTCTTCTCGGCGCGCGCGACGAATTCTTCGATTTCTCCGATGGAATAGGTGTTGCCCAGCGAGAGCATCGGGTAGCGGTGCGGGCGCTGGACGAAGCCCTGCCGCGCCTGCGACTCCGCGTTCGCGCCCACGGGCGCGTCGAGGTCGGAGCCGACGCGGCGGGTGGGGGAGTCGGGACTGTCGAACTGCGGGAATTCGGCCTCCAGACGCTCCAGCTCATGCATCAGCTGGTCGAACTCGTAGTCCGACATCGTCGGCGCGTTGTCCACATAGTAGCGCCGACTGTTCTCCCGGAGGATCTCCCGGAGTTCGTCTATCCGTATTTTCGCAGCCTGTTCTTCCATGTTTTCGCCGGGCTTCCGCCCCCGCGCGCATATACGCACGCATATAATTCACAAATTTACGCAATTCCTGCCGGAATTGCAAAAGTGGTCGCCGGGCACAAAAAAGGGCTCCGGTGTGCCCGGAACCCTGAAATTTCGCTTCCCGGGCACGAAAAGGGGTCATTCTGTGCCCGGAAACCGCTGAATTACCTAGAAGCGGAAGGCAAGGCCTCCCGCGAAGGAGAAGAACCAGCGCATGGGGATTTCCGCCCCGCCGGTGCCCGTCGACCGGGTCAAGGAGCCGATCGGATCGAAGTGGAAGGCGGGCATCAGCTTGATGTCGAAGCGCCAGATGCTGTAATTGATGCACATCCCGGCATCCAGCGTCAGCGTGAATGGAGTCCGCACATTTGTTTTGGAGCCGGGCGCGGGAGTGCCGGCGATCCAGCCCGGCGTCACGCCCCCATAGAACTCGATATCGCTGAAAAGGTTCATCAGGAAGCCGGCCAGCAGGCTGCCAACAGCCCCGTCCAGCGAAGAATAGCCGTATCCGCGCATCGCGCCGGCAGCCCCAGAATACACCCGCTCCGAGGGGGTACGGGAAGGACTCCGCCAGACCACGGAGAGCGGAAGCCCGAAGGCATGCTCCACGGTGGCGACACTGGAGGTCCACTGCAGGCCCGCGCGAAAGCCCAGCCCGGACGAATAGAACTGGCCGTACCCGGCGGTCGTCATCAATCTTCCTCCAGTTTCATTGTAAAGTGGTTTATAGACTCCTACGCCCACAAAGGCGTCCCGCATCTGGGCCGAAGCACAGACAGCCGCCGTCGCCAGAAGGGCGACGAGCAGAAAACGTTTACACTTCATATAAAGCAATGGTTTCACTACGGCCCGCCCTTTCTCCAAAAAACGCGCCAGCGGCCGGGGCCCCCAGGGGCAAAAACACCCCTTTTTGCCCCTCGCGACCGAAAAAACACGTCGCCAGGGGCAAAACCATACCATTTTGCCCCTGGCATCCTATTTACGTTGGGGTTCGGGGGGAACGCCCCCGTCATAGCGCGAAGCGAGCAATACCTATCGCAGCATCCGCTGGGACAGGTACTGCTCGAAGGCAGGCCTGTACGCGCCGGAGACGTGGATGAGGGCGCCGCCGATGGAGATGTCGTAGGAGCCGCCGATGGACTCGATCTGGTCCAGGGCGACGATGTAGGAGCGGTGGACCCGCATGAAACGCGACGTGGGCAGGAGCTCCTCGACGGCCTTCATCGTGATGTGGGTGACGAGCGGCCGCTTCTCGGAGCAGAGGTACAGCAGGACATAGTCCTTCATGCCCTCGACATAGCGGATATCGGAGAAAGCCACCTTGTGCAGCTGGCCCTCGGATTTGACGAAGATGGAATCCTGCTGGGCGGAGGCGCTGCCGCTGCCGGGCTCGGCGGCTGTCTCGGCGCTCTCCAGCAGCTCGAACCACTGGCGGGCCTTCTCGGCCGCCTCGAGGAATTTCTGGTAGCGGATGGGCTTGAGGAGGAAGTCCAGCGCGGACACCTCGTAGCTGTCGAAAGCGTAGTCCTTGAACGCCGTGGTGAAGATGACGCGCGTCCCGTCCGGGACCATGCGCGAGAGCTCCATGCCGTTCAGGTCCGGCATCTGGATGTCCAGGAAGACCAGTTGCGGCCGCTGATTCCGGATGGCCTCCAGCGCCGCCACGGGGTCGGTGAAGGACGCTTCCAGCGACAGGAAGGAAGTCTTGGAGATGAAGTTCTCCAGCATCTTGACGGCCAGCGGCTCGTCGTCGACGACAATGCAGTTCAGTGCTTTCATGCGAGCAGGTTTTTCAGCACGATACGGACGTGATAGGCGCCGTCTTTCTCGTCGTGTTCGTAAATATATTGATCCGGATAGATGAGCTCCAGGCGGCGCTTGAGGTTCTCCACGCCGATGCCGGAACCGATGCGGTCCACGCCGGTCTTCTCGAAGAGCGAGTTCTCGCAGGTGAAGACGAGGTTCTTCCCCTCCGGGTGCAGGCCGACGTGCACGAAGGATTTCATCCGGGCGTTGACGCCGTGCTTGAAGGCGTTCTCGATCGGAGAGATGAACAGCAGCGGGGCGATCTTCACGTCGCCGACGGGGACTTCCCAGGAAGTCGAGACTTCCGTCATCTCATTGCAGCGGAGCTGCATTAGGTGCACGTAGTTATCCATGAAGGACACCTCACCGGAGAGCGGAACCTTCTCCACGTCGGTGTCGTAGAGGGCGTAGCGCAGCGTGTCGCTGAGCTGCCCGATGCTCTCCTGCGCCTTGTCGGGATCGATCTGCGTCAGCGAGGAGATATTGTTCAAGGTATTGAAAAGGAAATGCGGATTCAGCTGATGCTTGAGCCAGGTGAGTTCGGCCTCGGCCGTCTTGCGCCGCTCCTCCTGCAGCTGGAACTGGATGTCGTTGGAGCGGATGATGGAACGGACGCCGATGGCGAGGAAGATGATGACGAGCTGGAAGAAAGCCGCGGAAATGAGGGTCGGAATGCGGAAGGCCAGGATGTCACGCCGCTGGATGCGCTCGCGGATCGGCTCGGGGATCTCTCCGCGCGAGAAGAGGCTCGGCGCATTGAGCAGGACCAGGATGAGCACGTTCGCGACGATGAACCAGACCAGCTGCTTGCGGAAAAGGAGCTTCGGGACCAGCAGGAAATAGTTGATCAGGTACACCAGGCACATGGGGAACATCATGTAGAACGACGGCCAGAAAGTCCTGGCGAAGCGGCTGCTGTCGCCCGAGATCAGCCATGTGAAGACAGCGGGCAGCAGCATCGCGCAGGCCCAGATAAGGACTTGCGCGATGTCGAGGATGCGACGGTTGTGTTGTCTGTTCATCTCCGGATCAATTTTCACAAAGATAACAAATTATCCATTACATCATACCCATGCCGCCACCCATCATGCTGGTGCCCAGACTCTCGGACGTGCTCTCGGTGTTCATCACGTCGTCGTTCTTGATGGTCTTGCGGGCGCTCTTGACGCGGGCGTTGCCCTGCTTTCCGAAGCTCCAGCTGATGCTGAAGTTGAGCTGCTGCATCGGGATGGTGTTCACGCTCACGGAGCGGAAGTCCTTGCCCTCGCTGACGCTGCGCATCTCCATGCCCTTGCCGCCGGTGAGCGGAAGCGTGTAGTTGATGCTGATGCCGAGGCGGTCGTCCAGGAAGCTCTTGGTCAGGCCGATCATGGCCATGCTCATGCCGGAGCTCCAGCCCTGCAGGGAGTAGTTCTTGCCCATGGCGATGACGTTGGCGCTCAGGCTGAAGTCGAGCGGCAGGGCCTGCTGGATGCCGAGCATGGCGTTGTAGCTCAGGCCGCTGTTGGACTGGCCGAGGACCTCGCTGCGCAGGTCGGTGTAGTTCAGGCCGCCGTTCAGGTAGATGCGGGTGGTCGGGCTGGCGTTCCAGTTGATGAAGGCGTTCAGGCCGGTCACGCTGCTGCGGACGATGTTGCCGTAGGTCGTGTTCAGGAGGTTGCTCGCGTCGTAGAAGCTGTAGGAGGAGATGCCGTTGGCGACCAGCTGCTCGCGCAGGGTGAGGTTCACGATCCACTTCGGGCTGTAGAGGTTGTAGACGAGGCTGATGTTGTGGCCGCGCTCGACGTCGAGCTCGCTGTTACCGTAGCTGCGGGCGGTCGGATCGGAGGTGTCCACGTAGGGGTTCAGGTAGCTGATGCCCGGACGGCTGATGCGCATGTTGTAGGACAGGCCGATGTTCTGGGTCTGGCTGATGTTGAACTGGAAGCTGGCCGTCGGCACGAAGCTGCCGTACTGGGTGCTGAAGTTGTTGCCCTGGCCGGCGGCGTAGGTGACGTTCTGCCAGGTGTGCTCGTAGCGGACGCCGCCGAGCAGGCTCACGGAGCCGAAGGAAACCTTATATTCGGTATAGAGGGCGCCGATGCGGTTGTAGAAGTCGTAGTCCAGGCTGGCGGACTGGTTGAGCTTCCAGTTGGCGCCGTCCCACAGGTAGGAGAACTGGTCGGAGCTGTTGTGGCGGCTGATGAACTTGGCGCCGGCGCTGAGGGTACCGGAGATGCCGAGCGGCGTGGTGAAGTCCACCTGGAAGGTGTGGTCGGTGGAGCCCTGCTTGCCGTCCGTCTTGCGGTTGGTCAGGTCGAGACCGCCCAGCAGCTTGTTGGCGAACGTGTTCTCGCTCAGCGAGTTGGTCGGGGTGCCGGAGAACTGGTAGGAGAAGACCAGGCTGCGGCCGGGGTTGTCGTTCCAGAGGTGCTGGTAGTCGATGCTGGCAGTGATGGCGTTGGAGGTCATCTTCGTCAGGGAGGTGCCGTCGTAGGCGAAGCCGGTGCCGTAGATGCCGCCGCTCATCGAGGTGGAAGTCAGGCCGTCCATCGAGCTGCCCATGTGCATCAGGCCCGCGGTGGCGGAGATGAGGTTCTGGTCGTCGATCTCGTAGCTGGCGCTGAGGTTACCCATCACCATGGGCATCTTCATCGCGGACTCGCTGTGGGTCGTGGTGGTGCCGCCGGTGACGCCGAGCATCTCGCGGGTCACGTCGGTCGTGGTGCCGGGCATGCTCATGTACATGCCGTTGCTGTTGAGGCTCCAGGTGAACTTGCCGGCCTGCTGGGTCAGGAAGAGACCGCCACCGCCACCGCGGGTGCTGCCCATCGCGCGGACGGAGCCGTAGAAGGCGTCCGCCACGCTCTGGCCGCCCGTGGCCTCGCGGTTGGTCACCAGGTTGAGCACGCCGCCCACGCCCTCGGCGTCATACTTCACGCCCGGGTTGGTGATGACCTGGATGTCCTTGACGTAGCTGGCGGGCATCATCTTGAAGATCTGGGAAGGGTTGCCCGAGAACATCTGGCTGGGCTTGCCGTCCACGGTCACCTGGAAGCTGGAGGAACCGTTCACGGTGATGTTGTCCTGGCCGTCCACGGTCACCATCGGGACCTTGCGGAGCATGTCGAGGACCGTGGCGGTCTTCGAATCCACGTCGTCGGCCACGTTGTAGCTCATGCGGTCGACCTCCATTTTTACGAGCGGGCGCTGTGCAGTCACGGACGCCTCCGCGAGGGCCTCGATGTCGTCCTCGATGAGGATGTCGCCGAGATCCAGCTTCTCTTCGCCGTCGAGGGTGAAGGGCACCTTGCGGTCCTGGCGGCCGATGCCGGAGAAGAGGAGCGTGTAACTGCCCTTGCCGGAAAGGACCTGGGAGAAGAAGCCGTCCATGTCGGTCGTCGTGTAGGCGATGGGGGTGGTGTCGTCCCCGCAGAAGAACTGCAGGACGGCGGCCGGTTCGCCCTGGCGGGTGAGCGCGTCAAGGACGTCGCCCGTGACGGTGGTGCGCTGTGCGGAAAGGGCCGTGCAGAAGATCACGGCGGTCAGGATGGAAGTGAGGATTCGTTTCATATCGCGTTGTTTTTATTTGTTTTCTGCTGCAAAATTACCCCGCGTAACACCCTGAATCAATGAACTTTCGACAAACACCCCTTTCTCTTCGACGAAAAATCGGCCCTTTCGACGAAGCGCCGTTTCGCTTCGACGAACCACCCTCTCCGCACAGCTTCTCCGTCGACGAACGGCCCGCGGACGGCGGCTGCCGGGCACAAAATGTCCCCTTTCTGTGCCCGGGAAGCGAAAAATCAGGGTCCCGGGCACAAAAACGGCCCCCAGCGTGCCCGGCAACCTATTTCACGTTGTCCCGGTATTTCCGGGACAGGGGGAGGGATTGCCCGGCGAGGAAGACGGCGTCGGGGGTGGTGCGCTCGATGCGGGCGGCGTTGACCAGATAGGCCCGGTGGATGCGGAGGAAGCCGCCGCCGAGGATGGATTCCCAGCGGGAGATGGGCGTCTTGTTGCGGTAGGCCGTCCCGTCGGCGAGGTGGATGTAGACTTCCGTGTCGCGCGATTCGATAAAGAGGATGCTGGCGATCGGGACGGACACCTTCTGCCGGTCGGAGACGAACTCGATGGTCGGCTCCTTGGCCGGGAGCCAGCGCTTCCGGCTCCATTCCATCAGCAGACCCCAGCCATAGCCCGCGCCCAGGATGATGAGGGCCAGGACCGGGTTGTACAGGAGGACGGGGGAGGTGACGGCCAGCGGGTTGTCCGGCGGCGAGAGGACGAGCAGGTGGGCCAGCAGCACGAGCAGCGTCTCCAGGAGAATGAGGGCCAGGAAGAAGCCGGCGCAGGATAGCCATTTCCGCCGGGTCAGCGGCCCTTCGTCCTCGTCCCATTCGGACTCGGCCGTCGTCCGGGCTGGCAGCTGCGGGAGCCATTGCCGCAGCAGGAAGATGCCTGGCAAATACAGGGTCGCGATGAAGAGCGCCTCTTCCGGACGACCACCGAGGGATTGGTGTTCCCGCTCGGCGTCATCCGGGACGGCGTCAATTACTACTGCTGCCCGGCGCGGAAGTTGAAGGACTACGTGAGCGCGGACGCGCCTGAAACTGCTGATTACTATTTATTGAAATACAACCTTTAAAACCCTGTTGCCATGTCCCAATTGTTCTACGACGGCGGTATCTTCGCCATGACGGTCATCACCGTCCTCTTTGTCGCCCTGCTGATCGCTGCCTGGAAGGCCCCGCGCTGGGTGCGCGAGATCGGGCACCTGGCCCTGGCCTTCGCCGGCATCATGACGCTCATCCCCCTGCACAATGCCGCCAGTGCGGTCATGCAGGCCGGGGACATCTCCCCGATGCTGATCTGGGGTGGCGTCAAATGCCTCACGATCGCGCCGATCTACGCCCTCATCGTCTACATCGTCTCGCTGATCATCCGGATCGTCCAGAAACCCCGGATTTAGCCGTTTGTATTTCCCGCTGGAATTGTGTAAATTTGCAAGATTTCTGAATAAATCATAAAACAGTTAGTATACTACGCAAATGAAAGATTCCATCATCATCCTCTGCGGTGGCGGCCCGGCTCCGGGCATGAACACCGTCGTCTGCTCCGTGGCCAAGACCTTCCTGGCCGGCGGTTACCGTGTCATCGGCCTTCATGGCGGCTACAGCGGCCTCTTCAGCCAGAACCCGCGCACCGAAGACCTCGATTTCTTCAAGGCTGACGCTTACTTCAACCGCGGCGGCTCCTACCTCCAGATGAGCCGTTTCAAACCCACGGACAAGGATTTTGAAGAGAACTTCAACCTCTCCCTCTTCACCGAGAACAACATCAAGCTCCTCGTGACCGTCGGCGGCGACGACACCGCTTCCACCGCCAACCGCATCGCGAAATTCCTTGAGGCGAAGAAATATCCCATCGCCAACATCCACGTGCCCAAGACGATCGACAACGACCTTCCGCTGCCGAACAACGCCCCGACCTTCGGCTTCAACTCCGCCAAGGACGAAGGCGCCCACATCGCCCGCACCGTGTACGAGGATGCCCGCACCTCCGGCAACTGGCTGCTCATCAGTGCCATGGGCCGCAGCGCCGGCCACCTCGCCCTGGGTATCGGCGAGGCCACGCACGCTCCGATGACCATCATCCCGGAGATGTTCAACAAGACGGACATCACCATCGACAAGATCATCAAGCTGACCCTCTCCACCATCATCAAGCGCAGCATCCTCGGCATCGGCTACGGTACCGTGGTGGTCGCTGAAGGCGTGTTCCACGACCTGAAGGACGAGGACATCAAGGCCGCCGGCGTGCACATGACCTACGACGAGCACGGCCACCCCGAGCTCGGCAAGATCTCCAAGGCGGTGCTCTTCAACGAGCTGCTCGAGAAGGAGATGAAGAAGACCAACATCAAGGCCAAGACCCGTCCGGTGGAGATCGGTTACGATGTCCGCTGCCAGGATCCGATCGGCTTCGACCTGACCTACTGCTCCGAGCTGGCCATGGGCGTGTACGAGCTCTTCAAGAAGGGCGAGACCGGCTGCATGGTGTACGTCGACGCGTTCGGCAACGCCAAGCCGCTCTACCTGCACGACCTGCAGAACGAGGAGGGCAAGATCCCGCCGCGCCGCGTCGAGATCGAAGGCGGTATCGCCCAGAACTACTACAACTTCATCTGCCACTTCATCACCCCGGCAGACTATGAGGCTGCGAAGAAGTACGTCTCCGATCCGGAGGCCTACGACTTCAAGAAGATTCTGAACTGGTAAGAGATTCCGGATCAAGTCCGGAATGACTATTAGGTTGTCCGGAATGACTATAGAAAAAGGGCTCCGCACGAATTGCGGAGCCCTTTTCGTTGTCGTTCCAATCGTTATTTCGCGGAGACGCTCTGCTTCACGCGGCAGACGCCCGTGTAGTCGATGGTCTTCTGGTGCTCCAGGTACTCCTGGATGAGGGAGGCGGTGGTGCGGTTGAGGGCGCGGCCCTGGTCCTTGCGCGGGGAGTTCGCGATGGCGGCCGTGTAGCTGTTGGTCACGACCTTGTAGGTCTTCTTGAGGTCGAACTTGCCGCCGTCAGGCAGGGTGATCTTCAGATCCTTGATCTTCTCGGGATTCTTCTTGTCGAAGATGACTTCGCAATTGACGCCGCTGACCTTCGGGAAACCGTACTCGCTGTCCGCATAGGTGGTCGCGATCAGCATGTCCTTGAATTCCTGGCCGGTGAGCTCCATCTGGACAGAGTCGTTGCCGAACGGGTCGAGGCGCAGCACGTCGCTGACCGTGAACGGGCCGGCGGGGAGGTAGTCGTAGCGGACGCCGCCGGTGTTGGTGAGGGCGAGGTCGGAGCCCGTCTCCACGCGCCAGGCGTCGGTCATCATGCAACCGAGCTCCTCATAGCTGGTCATCGGGGCGCTGAGCGTCGCGAGCACGCGCTGGAAGGCGGGGTTGTTGCTGAAGAACTGCAGCAGCTCAGCGGCGGCGACATTCTCCTTGGGATAGCCGGTCACCTTGATGTTCTTGGCCTGGCGGTCGATGACCTTGCCGTCCTGAACGGTGAGGGTGGTGAAGGTGACGTTGTCCAGGCGGTTCGTGACCTGGGTGATCATCACGCCGTTGTGCACCTCGCCGCCGTCCACCTGCGTGTGGGAGTGGCCGCCGATGATGATGTCGGCCCAGGGCACGTACTGGGAGAGTTCCACGTCATTCTCGTAGCCGATGTGGGAGAGGATGATGACGACGTCGTTCTCGTCGCGCAGCCACTTGTACTCCTGGAGGGTCTCCTCGACGGGGGTGAAGAGGATGTCGGTGACGTTGTCCGGGTGGGAATCGGGATGACCGGCCTTGCCGACCTGGACGACGCCGACCACGGCGATGCGCACATCGTCGATCACGAACACCTTATAGGGAATGGTGTTGATGCCCCACTTCGGATCCGGGTGGATGTTGCAGCAGACGTACGGGAAATTGGACAGGTGGGTGACCGTCGCGAGGCCGGTCTGGCCACCGTCGAACTCGTGGTTGCCCAGGGTGGAGCAGTCGAAGCCGATCTGGTTCATCAGGGCCACCATCGGGTAGGTCGGGATTTCATAGAGGTCGTTCAGCGGCTCGCCGGTACGGTTGTCGCCCGCGGACATGACGAGCATGTCGGGATAGATGGCGCGCAGGCTGTCCACGATGGCGGCCAGCTTCGGCATGTTCTCGATCTTGGCGTGCATGTCGTTGACGGAGAGGATACGGATTTCCTTCTTCTCTGCGAAGGCCGCGGAAGCCGTCAGGACGACCGCGGCAATGGTCAGAAACAGTTTTTTCATGTTATAATACCTTGAATTTGATGATTTGTCCTTCGTGCAGCGGGGCGTCCGGGCCGATCTCGTGCCCGTAGGCGTCCTGGATACGGCCCCGCTTGAGCAGCGCCTGCGACAGGCGCCGGTGGACGAGGTAGCGCAGCACGGCATGCTGCGCCTTGGCTCCGTCGAAGATGTCGACGACCGTCCGGTTGACTTGTACCTTCATAAGGGTTGCTGTATTAAGCGTACAAATCTAACCTTTTTCGGCCGAAAATGCAACTATAACATGTTGTACATGGCGTTCTGGATGCGCGCGTTCTTGGCGGGGTTCATCTTGCCGAAGTTCCACTTCACGGAGAACATCGCGTAGCGGCCGATGATGAGGCTCTGGGTGTCTTCGACGAACTCGGCGTTGACGTTGCGCCGAACGGAGCGCTCCTGGTTCAGGATGTCCGAGATGCCGAGGCTCAGGGTGAACGCCTTGAGATTCTTGCTGACGGACAGGTTCCAGAGGCAGTAAGGATCGTTGTAGCCGGGGGTATAGCCCCGGTAGGAGTAATGGTACGCCTCCGTCTTGAACTCCCAGCCGTGGAGGGTCTCGTAAAGCAATCTGAGACTCTGCACAAAGGTCCAGTAATCCGTGTTCGCAGTGGGATCCAGGCTGTAGCGGCTCTGCTCGTTTGACGCCGAGGAAGAGACCTCGACGGAGAAACGGTCCAGTCTGTACGTGGCGTTCAGACCGACATAATAATAAAGTTGACGGGTCCGGCTCTCGGCGAAGCCGCTCTGTCCGCTGTAGAAGCGGCTGCCGCTTGCGTCGCCCCAGAAATCGGCCATGAAGGCGTTGTAGTCGAAGGTCAGCAGGTCCATCCCCGCCCGCCGGGCGGTCGCCTGGTAACTGGTGCCGGCGGACAGGCTGGCGTCGGCCGAGATACTGAGGGTCAGGCGCTTCTGCTTGCCGACCGGCTGGCGGTAGGTGAAGTACGCGCTGATGTCGTAGGACGGTTTGCGGGAGTTGACCGGCAGGGAGTAGCGGACGCCGTCCGTGTCGAACCAGGAAGCCGTCTGGACGCCGCGCTGGATCATCGACCCGAGGAAATAGAGGTCCAGGTAGGAGAAGGTCTTCTTGTCGTTGTACTGCCAATCCAGGTAGGCGCGGTGCCTGAAGGCCGGGCGCAGGTAGATGTTGCCCGTGGAGATCTGGAGCGGGTTGGAGATGTCCAGCACCGGCGCGATCCGGCTGCCGGATACCTGGCTGGAGTTCCCCTGGCCCTGGTAGGAGACGGACAGGGAGTGGCCGCTCTGGGTGTTGTGGCGGATGTTGATGTAGGGTGACCAGTCGGATATCCATTCGCCGATGCCGGTCTCCGTGTCCTTTCCCAGCGAGCGGGCGCGGATTTCGTTGCGCGTCTGGAGGAACTGGACGCCGAAGTAGAACTGGTCGCGCTCCTTGCGCCACTGCATCTGGACGCTCTCGCGCAGCGCCAGGTAGTCGCTCCGGGAGGTGGAGGAGTAGTAGTCGTTGGCGGAGCCGTCGGCATTGAAGGCCGCTTTCCCGCTGCCGCGCTGCCGCCATAACGGGTTCAGGATGACCGCCAGGCCCCAGTATTTCCCGAAGGGCTCCAGGTAGCTCAGGTTGCCGGACAGCGTCTTGTTGTTGCCGCTGTTGTCGTAGCGGAGGTCGCGCGGGGTGACGGTGGTGCCGTACCAGGTCCGGGAGACCTCCCCGCTTTTGCCCGTGTTCCGGGTGAAATCATAATTGAAGGTCAGCGTCAGGCTGCGCCGGTCTTTGCCGAAGTCCTTGACGCCGCCCGAGAGGCGGCCCTCGGCGTGGAAGCTGCGCGAATTCGACGTCTTGTCGGCGTCGGTGCCGTTGACCTCGGCGCCGCCCGTGTCGGTGGTGACGGAATGGTTGCTGGTCGAGCCGTTGCTGTCGCTGAATCGGAAGCCGGGCGAGAAGTTGAAATTGAACTTCTTGGTGTCCTTCCGGTTCAGCTCGAAGTTCACGGTGACCCGCTGGCTGCGGCTGGTGCCGGAGGACCGGCTGTTCGTGAAGAGAGGGTCTTCACCCACCAGCGTGGACTGGCGCGTGGAGCGGGAGCCCGAGAGCTGGTCGGAGAAATTATAGCTGACGCTGGCAGTGGACTCCATGCCCTGGATGCGGTCGGAGTTGAGGTTGACGCCCGCCAGCGCGGAGGTCTTCAGCCCGCCGATCAGGGACATGAGGTCCAGGTCGTCCAGGTCATCGGACGAGGTGACCATGAAGACGGAACCGCTGCCGGGCTCCGCGGCGTTCTGGCCGTTGGCCATGATGGTCAGCTGGTCCTGCTCGTTGTAGCCGCTGAGCATGAAGTTGCCGTTGAACAACGCGTGGCGGTTGTCGCCCAGGCCTTCCGGGTCGCTTCCCGGGCGGTAGCCGCCACCCAGCTTGGCGTTGCCGAACCAGCCCTGCTTGTATTCCTCTTTCAACTGAAGGTCCATGACCGTCTCCCGGCTGTCCTCCGAGGCGATGCCGGAGAAGGCCGCTTCCTTGTTCTCCTGGTCCACGACCTTAATCTTGTCCACGATCTTGGCGGGCATGCTCTTCAGGGCGGCGGCCGGGTCGTTGAAGAAGAAGGTCTTGCCGCCGACGGTGATCTTGTCCACCTCCTTGCCGTTGACCTTGACCTTGCCGTCCGCGCCGACCTCCATGCCCGGCATCTTCTTGATCAGGTCTTCGAGCATGGCGTTGTCGCCCACGTGGAAGGCCGCGGCGTTGTAGATGAGGGTGTCCTGCTTGACCTCGATGGCGTTTCCGACCGCCGTAATGGACGCTGCGTCAATGATTTCCGGGTTCTCCTCCAGCTTGATCACGCCGAGGTTCTCCTCGTAGTTGCGGAAGTTGCAGTCCTTGGTGAAGGGGGTGTAGCCGATCAGCTCCACATTGAGCCGGTAGCGACCCACGGGTACGTCCGGAAGCTCCACTTTTCCCTCCTGGTCGGACAGGGCGAAATGGGTGATGGTCGTGTCACCCTGCGGGTTGAGGTAGACCGTCGCGAAGGGCAGGGGCTCTTCGCTTTTGGCGTCCTTGAGCGACAGCAGCACCTTGATGTTGCGGTTTTTCTCGAACATGTCGTAGTCCATCATGACGACCTGCGCCTGCGCGGACACGGCCAGCATCAGGCTGGCAAAAACAACGAATAACCTTCTAAACATTTCTTGTCGAATAATAAACACTACGGACGCCTTTTCCCGGCGCTTTGGTTCTTGCCAAATATAGGTGGATTTCTCTTAATTCACCAAGTCAAAACCCCCGATATAGCCGTCAAATCCCAATTTTCTAAAACTTTTGCCGAAAACGGGGCCTTTTCCCTCCGTTTTCGGCAAAGGTTTTATTGGATTCCGGCTTTATTTCTTCGCGGTGTTGCGCACCAGGAAGACGATCGGGATTTTCAGATTGGTGGCGATGGGCTTGCCGTCCCGGGTCGTTCCGGGCTCCCACTTCGGGGATTTCCGGATGGTGGCCGTCACGATGGCGTCCAGCTCGGGGCACACGCTTTCAAGGACTTGGACATCTCCGACCGTTCCGTCCGCGAGCACCTCGAACGAGACCCTCATCGTACCGGAATGATTGCAATCCTCCGGCGTATAAATCCGCTGGCAAAGCCATTTGGAGAACTCGTTGAGATCACCGCCCTGGAATCTCGGCATGTGATCCGGATCCGGAATCATGCGGAACGGGATGAGATCGTCATCATTCTGTTCCCGATATCTGACCACGACGATTTCCTCCATCTCCATCGGAGCCTTCAGGGTAACGACGATCACGCCATGCGCCGCCTTGTCGCCGTACTTCTTGAATGCCGCATCGTCCTTCAGCATCTCGATGGAGTTGATCCGGCTCTGCGAGAGCGCATCGTACTCCGCCTTGGTGATTTCTTTCTCTTCGCCCCAGGCTTGTCGCAAGATAATCAGCGGATTCTGAGAATTTTTGCTATCTTTGTCCGTCGGGACATAGACAGTCCGTGCCTGCAGGCCGATGCCCAGGCAGATCAGCGGGAGCAGATACAGCACCCGCAGGCCTCTCGCGAGAGAGGATTTGGATTTTGACATCATAGTAATACGATTTTTAAGGATACTGTGATTAAAGCTGTTAGCAACTGAGTAGCCGCTCCTGCTAACAGCTTTTCTTATTAGTAGGTATTGATATTCTTTCAGATTCGCCCCGCCGCGCAGCACGGCGTCGTCCGCCTCGTATTCGTGCAGCTCCTGCAGGTCCGCGCGGAGCATCCAGATGGCCGGGTTGAACCACTGGAACATCGAGAGGACATCCACCAGCAGCAGCTCCACGGAGTGCCCGTAGGCGATGTGCGCCTTCTCGTGCGCGAGGATGGGGGCGTGCGGGCCCTCCCAGTCCTCGCGGGAGAGTACGATGTAGCGCATCCAGCTGAAGGGGTCGATGTTCCGCTCCGTGACGATGATGCGGCAGCCGTCTTCCTCGCGGACGCATTCGCCCTGCCGGACGATGCGCGCGATGCAGAGGATGGACACGGCCACGCGCAGGAGCACGAAGGCCGCGCCGGCGAGGAAGATGACCGTCAGCGCCACGGGCCACCAGGGGGTCGCGGCGGCGGATTCGGCGACAGCCTCCGCCTCGGCGGCGAGTTCGCCGCCCGCGCCAAGCGCCTCCACCGGGCCGGCGCTGACCGGCTCCAGGGGTTTGCGGATGGTGACGATGCACAGCGGCAGCAGGAAACTCAGCGCCGCCGTTCCCACCAGGACGAAGCGGTTGAAACGGTGGAAGGTCTCCTTCTTCAGGAGGAAGCGGTAGAAGAGGTAGAAGACCAGCAGCGCCGCCGCCACCTTGCCCGTATATATAAGGAACGCAAACATGTTTATTTCTCTTTTTCGATCAGGTCGATCAGTTCTTTGAGCTCGTCCACGGAGATCTTCTCCTCCTTCACGAGGGCCGAGACGGCGCTCAGGTAGGAATTGTCGAAGTACTTGTCGATCAGGCCGATGAGCGAGCGCTGCTTGTACTCTTCGCGCGAGACTTTCGCGAAATACTGATACGTCGGGCCATAGGCCTTGTGGTCGATGAAGCCGTCCTCCTGGAGGGTCCGCACCTGCGTGCTCAGCGTGCTGAAGTGGGGTTGCGGCTCGGGATACAGCTCCCGCAGCTCCCGGATGAACAGGGCGCCCCGCTCCCAGAAGTGGTTCATGATGATCTCTTCCTTGTTGGTCAGTCGTCTCATAAGCGTAGCTAATCTTTTTGGCAAATATAGCTAAAAAATTTAACTATGCAACTATTTCGTTTAAAAATTCGCCGCCGGGCACAAAAAGGGCCCCGTTGTAGGCGGGACCCTGAAGGCGTTACGGCTTAGTCGCCGGTGTTGGCGAGGGTGCCGGAGATGTACTGGTCGTAGGCGGTCATGTCCACGAGGCCGTGGCCGGAGAGGTTGAAGAGGATGACCTTCTCTTCGCCGGTCTCCTTGCATTTCCTGGCTTCGTTGATCGCGGCGGCGATGGCGTGGCAGGACTCCGGGGCGGGGATGATGCCCTCCGCGCGGGCGAAGAGCGTGCCGGCGGCGAAGGAGTCGAGCTGGCGGATGTCCGTGGCCTCGATGAGGCCGTCCTTGAGGAGCTGCGAGACGATGGCGCCGGCGCCGTGGTAGCGGAGGCCGCCCGCGTGGATGTTGGCCGGACGGAAGTCGTGGCCGAGGGAGAACATCGGGATGAGCGGGGTGAGGCCCGTCTCGTCGCCGAAGTCATACTTGAATTCGCCCTTGGTGAGCTTCGGGCAGGAGGCCGGCTCGGCAGCGATGAAGCGCGTCTTCTTGCCGTCCAGCAGGTTGTGGCGCAGGAACGGGAAGGAGATGCCGCTGAAGTTGGAGCCGCCGCCGAAGCAGCCGATCACGATGTCGGGGTATTCGCCGGCCATGGCCATCTGCTTCTCGGCCTCGAGGCCGATGACGGTCTGGTGCAGGCAGACGTGGCTGAGCACGGATCCCAGCAGGTACTTGCAGTTCGGGGTGCTCATCGCGAGCTCGACCGCCTCGGAGATGGCGGTGCCGAGGGAGCCCTGGTGGTTCGGGTCGGCGGTGAGGATGTCCTTGCCGGCGCGGGTGGACATCGACGGCGACGGGGTCACCAGCGCGTCGAAGACCTGCATGATGCTGCGGCGGTAGGGCTTCTGCTCATAGCTGATCTTGACCTGGTAGACGGCGCAGTCGAGGCCGTAGAGCTTGGCGGCGTAGGAGAGGGCCGCGCCCCACTGGCCGGCGCCCGTCTCCGTCGTGACGTTGGTCACGCCCTGCTGCTTGCAGTAGTAGGCCTGCGGGATGGCGGAGTTGAGTTTGTGGGAGCCGAGCGGGTTCACGCTCTCGTTCTTGAAATAGATGTGGGCCGGGGTGCCGAGCGCCTCCTCGAGGCCGAACGCACGCACGAGCGGGGTGCAGCGATAGTAAGCGTACTTCTCGCGCACCTCTTCGGGGATGTCGATCCAGCGGTCGGTCTGGTTGACCTCCTGCTTGGAGCACTCCTCCGCGAAGAGCGGGAAGAGGTCCTCCGCCTTGATGGGCTGTTTGGTGCCGGGATGGATCATCGGCTGCGGCTTGTTGACCATGTCGGCCTGGATGTTGTACCATTGGGTCGGAATCTCGGACTCCGGGAGAATGAATCTCTTCTGCTTCATAAACGTTTGATTTATAATTTATTTTCTATGTATGCCACTAATTCGTCAACAGCGCTGTCCGGCGTGGCCCAGCTGGTGCAGAAGCGGATGGCGGTATGCTCTGCGTCCATGATCTGCCACTCCTCGAAGCCGAATTCGGCCGCGAAGCGGGCGATGGCCTCCGTCGGGAGGACGGGGAACACCTGGTTGGTGGTATTGATGACGAGGAAGGGGATTCGTTTGTTCCGGAAGGCCTCGCGGATGCGGTCGGCCAGCCGGTCGGCGCGGCGGGCGAGCTTGAAATACAGGCCTTCGTTCATCAGTTCTTCGAACTGGATGCCCAGCAGGCGGCCTTTGGCGAGCATGCCGCCGTTCTGCTTGATGAAGTAACGGAAATCGTCCGAAAGACGGGTGTCGGAGAAGACGACGGCTTCGCCGAACAGGGCCCCCTG
>JAGCDF010000063.1 GCA_017651225.1 Bacteroidales bacterium | reverse complement strand
CCGCCGTAGGTGTCGACGATGATCTTGCGGCCGGTCAGGCCGGTGTCGCCGGCGGGGCCGCCGATCACGAATTTCCCGGTTGGGTTGACGTGCAGGATGGCCGTGCCGTCGAAGAGCTTCGCGGTGCGCTCGGGCAGGGATTGGATGAGGCGGGGGAGGACGATCTCACGCACGTCCTTCTCTATTTTCGCGCGCATACGCGCGTCGTCGGTGTCGAACTCGTCGTGCTGCGTGCTCAGGACGATGGTGTGCACGCGCACGGGGGTGCGGCGGCCGGTGAATTCGATGGTGAACTGGGACTTGGCGTCCGGGCGGAGGTAGGGCATCAGCTCCGGCTCGTTGTGCCGGATGTCGGCGAGCGTCTGCAGGAGCCTGTGCGAGAGCGACAGGGCGAGGGGCATGTACTCCTCGGTGTCGGTGCTGGCGTAGCCGAACATCATGCCCTGGTCGCCGGCGCCCTGCTCCTCGGGCTCCTCGCGGTCCACGCCGCGGTCGATATCGGCGCTCTGTTCGTGGATGGTGGAGATGACACCGCAGGAGGCGGCGTCGAAGCCGTACTCAGCCTTGTTGTAGCCGATGCGCGCGATCACGCGGCGCACCGTGGCGGGGATGTCGACGTAGGCGCGTTCGGAATTGACCTCGCCGCCCACGACCACCAGGCCGGAGGTGCAGAAAGTTTCACAAGCGACGTGCGCCTCCGGGTCCTGCCGGAGGAATTCGTCGAGAATGGCATCTGAAATCTGGTCAGCGACTTTGTCGGGATGACCTTCGGAGACGGACTCCGATGTGAAGAGGTAGTTCATCTTTTTAGCATTTTTGACGAGGTTGCAAGCAGTCAAATCTGTCCTCGTTGGGTTTGTTAATAATTCGGCGCAAAGATAGCAATAATTGTTGATAAAAAATCGTGAAAGAACTTGGCTGATTCAAATTCGTAAACTATCTTTGCGGCGCGGGAGAACCCGCTTATAGGTAATAGGCATATAAGTGATTCAATTTTACCATATTATCAACATTATGAAACAAGCATTCAAGAGTGTATTGCTGTCTTTCGCAGCGATGCTTTTTGTCGTGTCTGCCGCCGCGCAGGTGACGACCTCCGAGCTGAACGGTAAAGTGTCCGATCAGCACGGCGAAGGTGTCCCCGGCGCCACGGTCGTGGCAGTGCACACGCCTTCCGGCACCCAGTACTACGCTGTGGCCAACGCCGAAGGCCGCTTCTCCATCAAGGGTATGCGTACCGGCGGTCCTTACTCCGTCGAGATCAGCTGCCTGGGTTACAACACCGTGACCTATACGGACATCACCCTCAAGCTCGGTGAAGCTTACGCGCTCCTCGCCTCGATGAGCGACGACACAGAGATGCTGAAAGAGGCCATCGTGATCTCTGAGGCCGCGACCAAGTTCTCGACCGAGAAGACCGGTGCCGCGACGAACATCAACAACGCCCAGATCACCGCCCTCCCGACGGTCAGCCGCAACCTCACCGATGTGACGCGTCTGTCCCCGTACGGTGGTAACGGTATGACCTTCATGGGTGCTGACGACCGTTCCTCCAACTTCACCATCGACGGTGCCAACTTCAACAACAACTTCGGCCTTTCCGGTGACCTCCCCGGCGGCGGCAACCCGGTTTCCCTGGATGCCATCGAGGAAATGCAGGTCGTGATCTCCCCGTTCGATGTCCGCCAGACCAACTTCATCGGCGGCGGCGTCAACGCCATCACCAAGTCCGGTACCAACACCTTCAAGGGCAGCGCCTACATCTACCACCGCAACGAGTTCATGCGCGGCAACAATGTCGCCGGCCTCGAGCTGGGCGAGCGCAACAAGGAGCGCACGACCACCTACGGTATGACCTTCGGCGGCCCGATCGTGAAGAACAAACTCTTCTTCTTCGTCAACTTCGAGTACATCCCCCATCCGGAGGAGACCTCCCGCTGGCGCGCTTCCAAGGACGGCGTGGCCAACCCTTCCCTCTACATCTCCCGCACCACCGAGTCCGACATGCAGAAGGTCAAGGATTATGTCATGAACAAGTATGGCTACGATCCGGGTTCCTACACCGACTTCAGCGGCAACGAGATGAACATGAAGGCCCTGGCCCGCATTGACTGGAACATCAATGACAAGCACAAGCTGGCCCTGCGCTACAACTACACCATCTCCAAGGAGTGCAACTTCACCAACGCTTCGTCTTCCGACTGCGGTCAGCGTACCACCGAGGCCCGTCTGTCCCAGTACTCCATGTCCTTCTCGAACGCGTTCTACACCATGAACAACCTGGTCCACTCCTTCTCTCTGGACCTGAACAGCCGCTTCGCCGACAACATGACGAACCAGTTCCTGGCCACGTATTCCAAGCTCGATACCACCCGCGGTACGGATTCTTCCTACTTCCCGTTCATCGATATCCTCGATGGCACCGGCACGATCACTCCGTACATGTCCCTCGGTTACGAGCTCTTCACCTGGCAGAACGGTTACCACAACGACGTTATCAACATCAAGGACGACTTCACCTACTATACGGGTGACCACAAGATCACCGCCGGTCTCGCTTACGAGTACCAGATGGCTGACAACGCCTACCTGCGTAACGGTACCGGTTACTACCGCTACAACTCCCTGCAGGACTTCCTGACCGGCGCCACCCCGGAGACGGTGAACTTCACCTACGGTTACGAGAACCTGATGCGTGACAACCCCGCCAGCCGTGTTATGTACCACAAGGCCAGCCTCTATGTCCAGGATGAGTGGGATGTCACCGACCGCTTCAAGCTGACCGCCGGTCTGCGTATCGACGACTTCTTCTTCGATAACAGCAACATCATCACGAACAACGCCGTCCTCGCGCTGACCTATCCGGACGCCAACGGCAACGAGCGTCACATTGACACCGGCAAGTGGCCGAAAGCCATTCCTCTGTTCTCGCCGCGTATCGGTTTCACCTGGGATGTCCTCGGCGACAAGAGCCTGAAGGTCCGCGGTGGTACCGGCTTCTTCACCGGCCGTATTCCGCTCGTGTTCCTCACGAACATGCCGTCCAACTCCTCCATGAACCAGTATGCAGGTATCATCACCACCACCTACAAGGATGGTGTCGCGAACCCCAACCCGCTCCTCGAGCAGTTCGCCGGCGACCTGATCGTCGACCGCGAGCAGATGCGCCAGAAGTGGTATGGCCTCGGCTTCCCGCAGGAGATTTCCGAGTCTGACGGTAAGATTCCTTCCAAGCTCGCCGCTGTGGATCCGAACTTCAAGATGCCGCAGGTCTGGAAGACCGCCCTGGCCGTGGACTACGCTTTCCCGACCTCCTTCCCGTTCTCCATCACCGTCGAGGGTATGTTCAACCAGAACATCAACGCCTCCACGATGGAAGACTGGAACATGATTCCGGTGGACGGCTTCGCCCGCTTCAACGGCGTTGACAACCGCCCGGTCTATCCTGCCAACTACAAGTACACGAACTCCCCGGCCTACGTGCTGACCAACACGCACCTCGGCTACACCTACTCCGGTAACGTCACCCTGAACATGAGCCCGGTCGAGGGTCTCAACATCATGGCGGCCTACACCCACACCGTGGCCAAGGAGCTCACCTCCCTGCCGGGTTCCGACCCTGCATCCATCTTCAACTACGTGCCGACCGTGGCGGGCCCGAACTACACGACCCTGCACTCCGCTTCCAACCTGACTCCGGACCGCGTCGTGGCTTCCGTGACCCACAACGACCGCAGCGGCAACCACTTCAGCTTCATCTATGAGGCCTGGCGTGGCGGCTACAACTACTCCTACATGCTGACCAACGACATGAACGGCGACAACTACAAGTACGACTCCCTGTTCATCCCGACCGACGACCAGGTGGCCAAGGGCGAGTTCCGCTTCGTGTCCAACGACGATGCCACCCGCTTCATGGACTTCGTCCACAAGGACGAGTACCTGAGCAAGCACCAGGGCCAGTATGCCGAGGGTTACAGCGTGTACAACCCGTGGGTGCACCGCGTGGACTTCAGCTACAAGCATGACTTCGTGCTGAAGATCGGCAACACCCGCAACACCCTGCAGCTCAGCGTGGACATCAAGAACCTGCTGAACATCTTCAACTCCAGCTGGGGCGTGAGCAAGTACATGAATCCTGATCTCAACTCCGGCCGTATCCTCCAGTACGAGGGCGTGGATGCCGATGGTTATCCGACCTTCTCCACCCCGGCCGCCGTCAACAAGAATACCGAAATCTGGCAGTACAACACCGCTATTGGCCAGTGCTGGTATGCTTCCATCGGTCTTAAGTATATGTTCAACTAATTGACTCCTTACGAATATGAAATTCAGATATATTCTTGCAGCCCTCTCCGTCCTTCTGGCAGCTTCCTGCCAGCAGGAGCCGATCGGCACGCTTTCCGAGGTTCAGCTTTCGGAGTCTTATGTTTCCATCAACGTCGAGGGAGGCAGCACCTCCGTCGGTGTGTTGACGTCCTCTGCCTGGGAGATCGATGCAGCAACGGTCCCTGCCTGGCTGACCATCAATCCTATGTCCGGCCCTGCCGGCAGCACCAATATCACGTTCACGGCCGCCAAGACCAAGAACACGAACAATGCTGAGGTCCACCTCCTCTGCGGTGGCAAGACCCAGTATATCAGCGTGATCCAGTACGCCGCGAAGGGTGAGGTCAAGATCATCTCCGTCGCCAGCGCGCTCGCTCTCATCAAGGCGGGCGGCGAAGCGGGCACGACCTACAACCTGGACGGCGAGTACTGCGTGAAGGGTATCGTCTCCAAGATTGACGAGATCAGCCCGAGCTACGGCAACGCCACCTACTACCTTTCCGATGACGGCAAGCACGAGAACTGGCTCGAGGTTTACCGCGGTGCCTGGCTCAACGGTGCTGCGTTCAAGACGGGCGACGAGTTCGCCGTCGGCGATGAGCTGACCATCATGGGCGAGCTCATGAGCTACAAGGGCACGCCCGAGACGAAGGAGAAGACCGCCTATGTCGTGGCCATCGAGAAGTCCCTCATCTCCGTCGATTCCGTCGATCCCGAGGATGCTTCCATCGAGGCTGAAGGCGGCAAGGTCACCGTGACCCTGAAGAACAAGGGCAACGGTCTCTATGTCGAGGCCCCTGAGGACGCTTCCTGGCTGAGCATCGCTGCCGTGGCCGGCAACAAGGTGACCTTCAGCGCAGCTGCCAACGACGGTGGCGACCGTCAGGCCACGGTTGTCTTCAAGACCACCGACGGCACCAAGGAATACTCCACCCAGCAGACCATCACCCAGATGGGTGCCATCCTCGATGTCACCGTGGCCGAGTTCATCGCCGCCGAGTCCGGCAGCAGCACGCCGTTCCGCCTGACCGGTGTCATCACCCGCGGCTATTCCAGCGACAAGAGCGGCGAGAGCTTCTACATCCAGGACTGGTCCGGTGAGGTGCTCGTTTACAAGACGGACAACTTCGTGGAGTCGGCTCTCGAGCTCGGTGATGTCGTTCACGTGGTCGGCAAGCGCGGTGACTACAAGGGTTCTCCCCAGATGGTCAACGGCCATATCGAGACCATCGTGGCCCTCGTGGAAGAGGTCAGCGTCAGCGACTTCCTTACCAAGCCCGACAGCAAGGACATCTACTACCTGGTGACCGGTACGATCACTTCCCTGAAAGACGACAAGGGCAATGATAACGACTACGGCAATATGTACATCTCGGACGGCACCAGCACGGTCTATGTCTATGGCTGCTACCCCGGTTGGGGCGCAACCGGTGACGCCCGCAAGTACCTTGTCCGGGACAACAACCTGGAGGTGGGTGACCAGATCTCCATCATCGCCACCAAGTCCTCCTACAACGATGTTCCGCAGCTGAACAAGGGCGTTTGCTTCTCCTTCAAGAAAGCCAACGAGTAATCTTTATCTATAGTTCCGAGAGGGCCGGCCTGCGGGTCGGCCCTCTTTTTTGCTTTCTTGCGCGAAAATCCTTAACTTCGTAGGTTATGAAACTGAAGAAGATTTTTCCGATACTCTTTGCGCTGGTGGCCACAGCCACCGCATGCGACAAACCGGTTGTCGCAGAGCTGAACCTGTTCAATACCAGCGTTTCCGTGGCGGCCGAAGGCGGTAAGGCGGACGTCTACTTCAAGACCAACCAGAACTGGTCCATCCACTCCGATTCGGACTGGGTGACCACGCTGCCCATCTCCGGCATCGCGTCTGACAACCAGAAGGTGACCCTCACCGTGGCCGCGAATCCGACGACGTCCGAGCGGACGGCGACCGTCACCGTGACGGCCGGGGACAAGTCCGGCCAGATCAGTGTGAAGCAGGCCGCCCGGGAGGAAACGCCGCGGATGACCATCAGCGAATTCCGTGACAAGAAAGTGGACGGGACCACCTGGTATGAGCTGACGGGCGAAATCGCCGCCATCGAGAACGAGGAATACGGCAACTTCATCATCTTCGACGAGACGGGCTACGTCTATGTCTACGGTCTTTGCGCGACGCAGCGGCCGATGGGCGGCAACGACGAGTCCTTCTCCACGCTGGGCCTGAAGCCGGGCGACAAGGTCACGATGATGACCTTGCGCAGCGAGTACAACGGCACCATTGAAGCAGGCGGCCAGACGCCGGCCTACTTCCTCGGCAAGGAGGAAGGCACGTACCGGCTCGGCCGGAAAGTCGCCTCCACGAAGGCCGGCTGGATGGAGCTCCCCGCCACGTCCGCCGACGACAAGCAGGACCTGCTGATCCATTATTTCCCGGACGGGCAGCGCAGCTATTCCGCCTATTACGACTACGGCAACTTCGTGTCCAGCTGGGTGGCTTACCCGCTCTGCGCGGGCAATATCGGCTCCGGCGGGCGCACGGACAAATTCTGCCTGGATCCGCTGCTTCCGCGCAGCCAGCAGGCCTATCTGCCCGGCACCTATCGTGAGGGCAATGCGGGCAAGTTCGACCGCGGCCACCAGATTCCTTCGGCCGACCGGCTGGACTGGCGCGTCAACATCGAGACCTTCTTCGCCACCAACATGACCCCGCAGGTGAACGAACTCAACGCCGAGGCCTGGGCGGTGCTGGAGAGCAAGGTCCGCGACTGGGCGAAGAAGTCCGACACGCTCTATGTGGTCACGGGCTGCGTGACGCAGGGCAGCGACAAATACGCCCTCGACTCCGACAACAAGCAGATCACTGTCCCTGTGGGCTACTACAAGGCCCTCCTGCGCCTGTCGAAGGGCGAATACAGCGCCAATGCCTTCTGGTTCGAAAACGCCCCGGACAAGTCCACCAGCATCCCGAAGACGAAGGCGATGAGCGTCGATGAGCTGGAGAAGAAGGTGGGCGTGGATTTCTTCGTGAACCTCGACGCCGACACGCAGAAAACCGTTGAATCCGCAGATCCTACCCAAACCACCTGGTGGTGGAGCAACTAAGTAAGCATATGAAAAAGATCATCGTCATCCTTGCCTCCGTCCTGCTTCTGGCAGGCGGCACCGCGCTTGCGCAGACCGAGCGCTTCACGATTACGAACGCCGGCTGGGGCCGGCCGGAGAGTGGTATTGTGATTGCCGGCATGACCCCTACGAGCACGCCCATGACCTCCCTGGACGTGCACCGCTGGCGCAAGACGCATGGCGAGCTCGTCCTGGATCTGGACGGAAAGAAAGTCACCGTGCGCATGCCCCGCAAGGAGATTTCCTACGATCTCCTGACGGAGAGCTATACCTACAAGGATAAGAATGGCTGGAGCTACGTGGACCACCTGGCGTTGGAGAACGGAACCACGCTTTGCCGTGTCCGGGACTGCACCCACGAAGACGGCACCCGCCAGATCTACGTCCTCTTCAACAACTTTGTGCAGGGCTACAAGATCCTTCCTGAAGAATGAAAATGAACCGAATCCTTGCGCTGCTCGTTTCGCTGGTCCTGCTGGGGGCCTGCGGGCAGAATCTTCCCAAAGACGCCTACGTGGTCGGCTTCTACAATGTCGAGAACCTCTTCGACACGGAGCACGACGAGGACAAGAACGACCTGGCCTTCACCCCGGAGGGGGAGAACGCCTGGACGCCCGAGAAATATGAGCAGAAGCTCGCCAACATCGCGTCCGTAATCGCTGCGATGGCTGAGAAGAACGGCCGCTGGCACACGCTGCTGGGTCTCGCCGAGGTCGAGAACGACCGTGTGCTCGCGGACCTCGTGGCGCGCCCGGAGATTGCCGAGGCGGGCTACAAGTTCGTCCACGTGGAGGGCCCGGACGTGCGCGGCATCGACTGCGCGCTGCTCTACCGGCCGGACGAGTTCAAGGTGGTGGACGTCCGCGCGCTGCCCTATGATTTCAACAGCGCGAGCGGCATCGTCTTCGAGAAGACCCCCGAGGAGCAGGCCGAGTTCAAGACGCGCGACGTGCTTTGCGTGCGTGGCGTGCTGGCCGGCGAGGTGTTCGCGGTCTACGTGTGCCACTGGCCGTCCCGCACGGGCAACAAGGGCAGCGACCTGCGCTGCCGCGCCGCGGAGATTGTCCGGGAGGACATCTTCACGCTCGAGCATCGCTATGAGGACATCAACATCGTCGTGATGGGCGACATGAACGACAACCCGGAGGACGTCTGCATGACGGACTACCTGCGCGGACGCGAGACCATCGAAGAGATGGCCGAGGGCGAGCTCTTCTCCCCGTTCCTGCGCATGCACAAGGACGGCTTCGGCACGGAGGAGTACCACGGCGAGTGGAACATCTTCGACTGCATCTTCGTGAACCGCTGCCTGGTGGACACCGACGCGCAGGGCAGCCTGCACATCCTCAAGAGCGATGACACGCACTACGGTTACGTCTTCAACCCGCCCTTCCTGGTCCAGCAGGAAGGCCGCTACGCCGGCACGCCCTTCCGGACCTTCTCCGGCGGGCAGTTCATCAACGGCTACTCCGACCATTATCCCACGTACATAGTAATCAGTCAATAAATGAAAAAAGTTTTCGCTATCGCAGCCCTTTGTGTCGCCATGACAGCCTGCAACACCCGCGTGAACCCCTTCCTGACGGAATGGGACACCCCCTACGGCATTCCGCCCTTCGATAAGATCCAGCCCGCTGACTTCATCCCCGCCGTCCAGGCGGGCATCGAGCAGCAGAACGCAGAAATCGACGCCATCGTGGCCAATCCCGACGCGCCGACCTTCGAGAACACCATCGCTCCGCTGGAGCTCTCCGGCGAGATCCTTTCCAAGGTTGTCGGCGTGTTCTACAACATCACCGAGACTGACCGCACCGACGCGCTGTCCGCCATCGAGGAGGACATCATCTCCCTGATGAGCGAGCATGAGAACAACATGTCCTTCAACAAGGCGCTCTACAACCGCGTGGCCGCCGTCTACAACGGCGACCAGAGTGGCCTGACCCGCGAGCAGCAGATGGTGCTGAAAAAGCACTTCGACGCCTTCGAGCGTGAAGGTATCGGCCTGCCCGAGGAACAGCAGGCGCGCCTGCGCCAGATTAACGCCGACATCGCCGCCAAGACGCAGAAGATCGGCAACAACATCCTCGCCGAGTCGAACGATTTCCTCGAGAAATTCGGCTTCAGCGTGGCCGCCTATCCCGACAAGATGACCTCCACGGAGGACCGCGAGCTGCGCCGCCAGTACAACGAGGCCTACACCGCCCGCGGCCACCGCGGGAATGAGTACGACAACCGCCAGCTCCTGCTGGAGGTGCTCGACCTGCGCGCCGAGAAGGCGAAGATCCTCGGCTACCCGAACGCCGCCGCCTACATCCTCGCCAACAAGATGGCGGGCGACACCAAGACCGTCGACAACTTCCTCAACGGCATCATGCAGGCCGCCGTGGCCCGCGCCAAGACGGAACTGGCTGATATGCAGGCCGTGATGGACCAGGAGGTCCGCGAGGGTAAGCTGCCGGCCGGCTCGAAGATCGAGCCCTGGGACTGGTGGTACTACGCCGAGAAGGTCCGCAAGGCCAAGTATGACCTCGACGAGGCCCTCACGAAGCCGTATTTCCACGTCGACAACGTCGTGAACGGCATCTTCACCAACGCCCACATCCTCTACGGCGTGAACTTCGAGGAGCTGAAAGATGTCCCCGTGTACAACCCGCAGGTCCGCGCCTACAAGGTCACGGCTGCCGACGGCTCCCTGCTGGGCATCTTCACGACCGACTACAAGCCGCGCCCGAGCAAGCGCGGCGGCGCGTGGATGAACAACGTCCGCGAGCAGTACGTCAAGGCTGACGGCACCGAGGT
Organism: Bacteroidales bacterium; assembly: GCA_017651225.1. Classification (GTDB taxonomy): domain Bacteria; phylum Bacteroidota; class Bacteroidia; order Bacteroidales; family UBA932; genus Cryptobacteroides. The sequence continues at coordinate 36,901 of JAGCDF010000063.1, read as the reverse complement.
CCGCCCGATCATCGTGAACGTCTGCAACTTCTCCGACGACTACCTCTCCATCGACGAGGTGGAGACCGCCTTCCACGAGTTCGGCCACGCCCTGCACGGCCTGCTGACTCAGTGCCACTACTCCTCCGTGAGCGGCACGAACGTGACCCGCGACTTCGTCGAAATGTTCTCCCAGTTCAACGAGAACTGGGCCTTCCAGCCCAGCCTGCTCGCGCAGTACGCGAAGAACGCCGCCGGCGAGCCCATCCCGGCCGAGCTGGTGCAGAAGATCCTGAACGCCAAGAAGTTCAACCAGGGCTTCATGACCACCGAGCTCTGTGCTGCCTCCATCCTCGACATGCGCTGGCATGAGCTGGAGAGCACGAAGGGCGTGGACATCGACGCTTTCGAGCAGAAGATCGCCGAGGAGATCGGCCTGATCCCGGAGATCACCTTCCGCTACCGCTCGACCTACTTCAACCATATCTTCTCCAGCGGCTACGCCGCCGGTTACTACGGCTACCTCTGGGCCGAGGTTCTCGACAAGGACGCCTTCAGCCTCTTCGCCGCCTCCCCGGCCGGTCCGTACGACCTCGAGCTTGCGAAGAAGTTCAAGGAGACCTTCCTGGAGAAGGGTGGCAGCGAGGAGCCGATGACGCTCTACAAGGCCTTCGCCGGCCGCGAGCCGGATTCCCAGGCCATGCTCCGCGGCCGCGGTTTGATCGACTAAACCTTTCGTCATTCGCCGACCCCGATCGGCGAATCTCAAACAGATATAGATTTAAAGATATGAATAGAAAAGTACTTCTGATGATCCTCGACGGTTGGGGCGAGGGCAAACACGATTATTCCAACGCCATCTGGGCGCAGGGCACGCCGGTCATCGACGGCCTGCGTGCGAAATATCCTTCCGGCCACCTGCAGGCCTGCGGCGAATACGTCGGCCTGCCGGACGGACAGATGGGCAACTCTGAGGTCGGTCACATGAACCTGGGCGCCGGCCGCGTGGTCTACCAGGACCTCGTCAAGATCAACATGGCCGTCCGCGACCACAAGTTCCTCGAGAACGCGGAGATCAAGGCGGTCTACGACTATGTCAAGAACTCCGGCAAGAAACTCCACCTGATGGGCCTCACCTCCCACGGCGGCGTGCACTCCTCCCTGGAGCACGTGTACGAATTCCTCCGCGTGGCGAAGGAGTACGGCCTGGACAAGGTCTACGTCCACGCCTTCATGGACGGCCGCGACACCGATCCGCGCAGCGGCAAGGGCTTCCTCGAGGAGCTCGAGCAGAAAATGGCCGAGACCACGGGCAAGATCGCTTCCGTGTGCGGTCGCTTCTACGCGATGGATCGCGACAAGCGCTGGGCCCGCGTCAAGGAAGCCTACGACCTGCTGGTCGAGGGTAAGGGTGCGGCCTTCAAGTCCGCGCTGGAGGGCATCCAGGCGTCCTACGACGCCGACGTGACCGACGAGTTCGTCAAGCCGATCGTCATCACCGACGCCGCGGGCGCTCCGCTCGCGAAGGTCGAGGAGGGCGACGCCATCATCTTCTACAACTTCCGCAACGACCGCGCCCGCGAGCTGACGGCCGTGCTCACGCAGAAGGACATGCCGGAAGAGGGGATGCACACCCTGCCGCTGTACTACTGCTGCCTGACTCCGTACGACGCCTCCTTCACCGGCGTGCACATCCTCTTCGACAAGGAGCTGGTGAACGATACCCTTGGTGAGACGGTCTCCAAGGCCGGCAAGCGTCAGCTGCGCATCGCCGAGACGGAGAAATACGCCCACGTGACCTTCTTCTTCAACGGCGGCCGCGAGCTGCAGTTCGAGAACGAAGACCGCATCCTGGTGAATTCCCCGAAGGTGCCGACCTACGACCTGCTGCCGCAGATGAGCGCCCCCGAGGTGGCCGAGAAACTGATCGACGCCATCAACTCCGACAAGGAGGACCTCATCATCCTGAATTTCGCCAACGGCGATATGGTGGGCCACACGGGCGTCTACACCGCCGTCACCAAGACGGTCGAGTGCATCGACAAGCTCGTCGGCAAGGTGGTCGAGGCGGCCATCGCCCACGACTACGTGGTCCTGCTGACGGCCGACCACGGCAACGCCGACTTCGAGGTGAACCCCGACGGCACGCCGAACACGGCCCACTCCCTGAACACGGTGCAGTTCGTCGTGATGAACGCCGGCGATGCCGTGAAGACGGTCAAGGACGGCGCCCTGTGCAACGTGGCGCCGACCATCCTCAAGCTCATGGGTATCCCGCAGCCGGCCGCGATGACGGCCGAGCCGCTGATCTAAGGATCCTATGTACAAGTTCACGCCGATTCTCAAGACGCTGGTCTGGGGCACGGAGAGCTGGGTGCTCTCCGGTGTCCCGGGCAGCGAATCGGTAGTGGCTGAAGGCCCCGAAGCGGGCAAGAAGATCACGGACATCTATCCCGGGACCTTCCCGCTGCTGATTAAATTCATCGACGCGAAGCGCGACCTCAGCATCCAGGTCCATCCGGACAACGAGCTGGCCGCGCAGCGCCACGGCTGCAGCGGCAAGACGGAGATGTGGTACGTGATCGACGCCGAACCCGGCGCGAAACTGATTTCCGGCCTCAAGGAGCGGATCACACCTGACGACTACGTCCGCCTGGTGGCGGAGGACCGCATCACCGAGGTGCTGGCGGAGCATGCCGTCGCCCCCGGCGACGTCTTCTTCCTGCCCTCCGGCCGCATCCATTCCATCGGCGGCGGCTGCTTCCTCGCGGAGATTCAGCAGACTTCCGACATCACCTACCGCATCTACGACTACAACCGTCCCGGATTGGACGGCAAGCCGCGCCAGCTGCACACGCAGGAGGCGAAGGATGCGATTGATTACGAGGTGTATCCGGAGTACCGGACGCCGTATGTCCGGAAGCAGAATGCGCCCGTCGAACTGGTGAAGTGTCCGCACTTCACCACGACGCTCTATGATTTGAAGTCGCCATTCGCCGGCTTGACCGGCGAATCTCAATTCCTCATCGCCATCGGCCTGCAAGGCTCCGGCGTACTGCGCACGGGACAGGACGAGACGACGCTCTCGCCCGGCGAGGCGGTGCTTATTCCGGCTTCCGACGGCTCCGTTTCCGTTCAACCGGGGCCGGACGGTCTTCGGATGCTGACGACGCATCCGTAGGCTCTTCCACCAATTCATAGTCCAGCAGCCGCTGCTCCAGGTTGGCGCTCTTGACGCGGATGCGTACGGGGTCGCCCAGGCAGAACTGGTGGTGGCGGCGCTTGCCGACCAGGCGGTAGCGCGGCTCGTCGAACTCGTAGAAGTCGGACCGGATGTCCCGGACGGACACCATGCCCTCGATCTTGGTCGGCTCGATCTCCACGTACATGCCCCACTCGGTGATGCCGGACACGTGGCCGTCGTACTCCTCGCCGATCTTGTCCATCATGAACTCGACGAGTTTGTATTTGATGGAGGTGCGCTCGGCGTCCGCGGCCACGAGCTCGCGCTCGGAGGCGTAGCGGCATTCCTCTTCGAATTTGTCCTTCTTCGCACCCTCGCCGTTGTCCAGGTAGCGGGCCAGCAGGCGGTGGACCATCAGGTCAGGGTAGCGGCGGATCGGGGAGGTGAAGTGCGTGTAGAACTTGAATGCGAGGCCGTAGTGACCGATGTTGTCGGTGCTGTAGCAGGCCTTGGCCATCGCCCGCAGGGCGAGGTTCTCCATGGCGGCGAACTCGGGCTTGCCTTTCGCGCTGTCCAGCAGCGCGTTGAGGGCCTTGGCCGTCGCGCGGATATTGCCGTGCTGGTCGGTCGGAATCTTGTGGCCGAAGCCCTTGGCGAAGGTGTAGAGGTTCTCAAGCTTGATCTCGTTGGGCTCGCCGTGGATACGGTAGACGAAGGTCTTGGCGTTCTTCTGCGCCACGCCGTTCATCTGTCCGCCCGTGGCCACGAACTCCGCGACCGTGCGGTTCGCCAGCAGCATGAACTCCTCGATCAGCCAGTTGGCCTCCTTGGAGATCTTCTGGTAGACGCGGATCGGTTTGCCCTTCTCGTCCACCTCGACCTTCATCTCCGGCCGGTCGAAATCGATCGCCCCCGCCTTCCGCTCGTTCTCCTTCATGATGGAGGCCAGCTTGTTGAGGGTGGTGATGGCTTCGATGAGGGTCGGTTCGCTGGTGGTGTCTTTCTCTTCGATAATGGCCTGCGCCTGGTCGTAGTCGAGACGGTGGTTGGAGTCGATGACCGTGCGGCCGATCCAGCGGGAGCGGATTTCGGCCTTCGGCGTCATCTCGAAGACAGCCGAGAAGGTCAGCTTCTCCTCGTGCGGGCGGAGCGAGCAGAGCTTGTTGCAGAGCTTCTCCGGGAGCATCGGGACCGTGCGGTCCACCAGGTAGACGGAGGTGCCGCGCTCGCGGGCCTCCTTGTCGACCAGCGAGCCGGGACGGACGTACCAGGACACGTCGGCGATGTGCACGCCGACCTCATAATTACCGTTCGCGAGCGGCTTGAACGACAGCGCGTCGTCGAAATCCTTCGCGTCGGACGGGTCGATGGTGAATGTGAACGTGTCGCGGAAATCCTTGCGGCCCTTCAGATCCTCGGCCGTGATCGCGTCCGAAATCTGGTCGGCGGCGTTCTCCACCTCGGGGGAGAAACGGTAGGGAAGATTGAACTCCGCCAGGATGGCGTGCATCTCCGTGTCGTTCTCGCCCGGCTGGCCGAGCACATCCACCACGTGGCCCCAGGGGCCCGGTTCGCGGCGCTCCCAGCGGTCCACGACCGCGGCGACCTTCATGCCCGCCTGCGCGCCCATGGCGGCCGCCGCTTCGGCGTCCACCTGGATGTCGTACGGCATCGTCTTGCTCTGCATCAGGACCCAGGCCTGGGCCCCGACGGTATGGTAAAATCCCACGAAGGGGCGCGCGGAGCGTTCGAGAATCTCCACGACTTCGCCCTCGCGGCGGCGATTGTCACCGCCCTTCTGGCGCGTCACAGCCACGCGCACGAGGTCGCCCTGCAGGGCGTGGCGCGTCTTGGAGGCCTTGACGAAAATATCGTCCTCCTGGCCTTCAACAATCACGAAAATAAACCCTTCACGGGTCATCTGAACCTTGCCGACGAACTGCGGAAGCTCTTTCCCGCGGCGCTCGCCGGACCTCTTTTTGCCGAACGGTTTCCGGCCTTTTCCACTTCTTTTCTGCATAATCAAATTATCAAGACAAAGGTAACGAATTCTCGCGGAAATTCCGTACCTTCGTGTGTCGTTAGTTACACTATGAGTTTAGAAAGCCTAAAATCGAGTCTCCGGACCATTCCGGATTTTCCGAAAAAAGGCATCCTCTTCTGGGATGTCACGACTATGTTCAAAGACGCCACAGCCCTGCGGGAGCTCGAAGACGCTCTTTACGAACTTTACAAAGACAAAGGCATTACCAAGGTCGTCGGTCTTGAGTCCCGCGGCTTCATCATGGGCCCGGCCCTGGCCATCCGCCTGGGCGCCGGCTTCGTGATGGCGCGCAAGCCGGGCAAGCTCCCCGCCGAGGTGATCAGCCAGACCTACGTCAAGGAGTATGGCCGCGATACGATCGAGATCCACACCGACGCCATCACCCCCGACGACGTGGTGCTGATCCACGACGACCTGCTCGCCACGGGCGGTACGATGGGGGCAGCGTACAAGCTCGTTCAAAAATTCAACCCCAAGGCGATCTACATCAACTTCAACATTGAGATTGAAGGCCTTCCGGGGCGGGATACCCTGCCGGAGGGTGTCGAGGTGACTTCGGTCCTGAAAGTTTGACGAATCATATCATTCTTAATACAATGAAAAAAGTGTTCCTGATGGCGGTCGCTTCCGCCGCGTTGCTTTTTGCTCAAGGAGCAAAGGCGCAGACCAATCTCCAGATTTTCTATGACTTCGGCCCGGACCGTCAGCATGTGACGACGACCCTCGAAGGCTTCTACAACGACAACTGGGGCAACACCTTCTTCTTCATTGACCACGACTTCAATACGCGGGACACCAAGAACCAGGTCTATGCGCCGAGTGGCACCTACTTTGAAATCGCCCGCTGCCTCAATTTCTGGCAGAACAGCGCAATCGCTCCGCTGAGCCTCCAGGTCGAGTACAACGGCGGCGTCTACAACGGCTTCACCATCAACAGCGCCTTCCTCGTGGGTGTGGATTACTTCCTGCACAGCGTGGACTTCAAGAACACCTTCAACTTCAAGGTGCTCTACAAGAAGATCACCTACACCACCCAGAAAGCTCCGGTGCAGCTCACCTTCGTGTGGGGCCTGCAGGACCTCTTCGGCGTGCAGGGTCTGCGCTTCAGCGGCTTCGCCGATTTCTGGTGGGAGGACCACACGCTCTTCACCGACCACAACGGCACCATTCTTCCTGAGACGTCCCACACCGTGTTCATTTCCGAGCCTCAGCTCTGGTACAACGTGGGCCAGCACTTCGGTTGCGACAACCTCAACATCGGCGGTGAGATTGAGCTCTCCTACGATTTCGGTACGGCCAGAGGTTTCTGGTGCCGTCCCTGCGCCGGTATCAAGTGGGTCTTCTAGTCTTCGGACACCATGGCGAATTTCCTGAATAAGGCTTTCGGCTTCGAGGCTGACAAGCACAACGTCCGGACCGAGATTGTCGCCGGCATCACCACCTTCCTGACGATGGCCTATATCCTGGCCGTCAACCCCAGCATCTTCAGCGCCCTGGACGGCATGCCCGGCGGCGCCGTATTCACGGCCACCGCACTGGCGGCTATCGTGGGTACCCTGGTCATGGCGATCTACGCCAAGAAGCCCTTCGCCCTGGCTCCGGGCATGGGCCTGAATGCGTTCTTCGTCTACACGGTCTGCCTCACGATGGGCTACTCCTGGCAGTTCGCCCTGACGGCCGTGTTCCTGGAAGGTATCCTCTTCATCATCATGACGGTGACGAAGATCCGTACCCTGCTGCTGAACTCCATCCCGGGCACGCTCAAGAAGGCCATCGGCGCCGGTATCGGCTTCTTCATCGCCTTCATCGGCTTCCAGAACGCCGGCATCATCGTCAATTCCGACTCCACGCTGGTGACCCTCGGCAAAATCACGGAGGGCACGGCCCTCGTGGCCTTCATCGGCTTGATGGTCACCTCCGGCCTGGTTATGCTGAAGGTGCGCGGCGGTATCCTCATCGGCATTATCGTCACCACGCTGATCGGCCTGGTCGTCAAGGATCCCGCCACGGGCAGCGCCGTGACGCAGCTGACCCGCACCGACACCGGTGCCGTGCAGCTCTTGTCGCTGCCGCAGAGCGTCTCCCCGATCTTCTGCAAATTCGAATTTGGTCAGCTCTTCAGCTGGGACATGCTGGTGGTTGTGTTCACCTTCCTCTTTGTCGATATGTTCGATACGATGGGTACGATCATCGGTGTCCATCAGGGTGCCGGCCTTATCCCGGACGACGGTCCGCGCGACAACGTCCCCGGCGCCGAGAAGATGTTCCTGGCCGACTCCATCGCCACCGTGGCGGGCGCCTGCCTGGGCACCTCCACCACCACGACCTATGTCGAGAGCGCCGCTGGCGTGGGTGAGGGTGGCCGTACCGGCCTCACCGCCTTCTCTACCGCGGTCTGCTTTGCCCTGGCCCTCTTCTTCTCGCCGATCTTCCTGTCCATCCCGAGTGCCGCCACGGCCCCGGCCCTGATCATGGTCGGCGTGATGATGATGCCTTCCATCAAGCGCATCCACTGGGAAGATTACTGCAAGAGCATCCCGGCCTTCATCACGATTGTCATGATGCCGGTGGCCTACAGCATTTCCGACGGTATCCTGATCGGCGTGATCTCCTACGTGGTCACCCACGCCATCGCCGGCCGCTTCAAAGAGATCTCCGTCCCGATGTGGGTCCTCTCGGTCCTCTTCGTCCTGCGGTATATCTTTATCTAGCCGACCGTCCCCAGCACCTCTTTCCGGTAGCGGAGCGTGAGCCAGAGCGTCCGGAAGGCGAGGTGGGCGAAGTAAGCGGCAAAAAGAATGTGGATGGCTGTTGCACCTGCGGGCTGCAGCAGCCATCTGCCGGTATACCAGACGGCGAAGAAAGCGGCCGCGGCGCCGGCCATGGATGTCATCAGGCCCCGGGAGGCCGTAGCGCCCAGGAAGATGCCATCCCAGGTGAAGGCAGCGCAGCCAAGCGGCGGCATCAGCAGCAGCCAGGGCAGGAACAGCCGGCAGGCCTGGACGACGGTCTCGTCGCTGGTCAGCAGCCGGATCACCGGCGAGCCGGCAACGGCGTAAAGGACAGCGAAGAACACCGCGAGGACCATGCTCCAGCCGAAGACATAGCGCACGGACTGGCGCAGCATCGCCCCGTCGCGGGCGCCGATGAAGCGGCCCGCGAGGGCCTCGCCGGCATAGGCAAAGCCGTCGGTGAAATAGCTGAAGAACATCAGCAGCTGCATCAGGATGGAGCTGGCGGCCAGCATCACGTCGCCGCAGCCGGCGGCGATCATCGTGAAGCCGATATAGATCAGGATGAAGAAGAACGAGCGGCCGAGCAGGTCCAGGTTCATGCGGAAGAAGCGGCCCATGGAGCCGTCGTGCAGCAGGCCCGCGAAGTCGCTGCGCTGCAGCAGGGAGAACACGCTCCGCCCGTATTTGAAGCGGCAGACCAGCAGGCCATAGAGCAGGCCGCAGTACTGGGCGATCACGGTGCCGAGCGGGATGCCCGCGAAGCCGAGCCCCGGCCAGGGGCCGACGCCGAAGGCGAGCAGGATGCTCGCGCCGATGTTCACGGCATTGATGATCAGGTCCATCCACATCGGGTTTACGGAGTTCTGCATTCCCACGAACCAGCCCCGCAGGGTCATCAGGGTCATCGTCGCGGGTGCCGCCCAGATGCGGATGAAGAAGTATCGTTCCGCCAGGACGCGCACCCCGTGCGTCGCGTCCGGGATCAGCATCACGCCCTTGAAGAAGGGCCACTGGAGCGCCAGGGCGAAGAAGGCGGCCAGCAGGGCGAGCCCCGTGCCGCGCAGGAAGATGCGCCCGCACTCCGCGAAATCGCCCCGGCCGAAGGCCTGGGCCGTGAGCCCGCCCGTTCCGGTGCGCAGAAAACCGAAGGTCCAGTACAGCAGCGAGAGCACCATCGAGCCCACGGAGATGGCGCCGATCTGCGCCGCCGTGTCGCCGCTCAGGTGGCCCGCCACGGCGGTGTCCACCATGCCCACCAGGGGCACGGTGATCCCGGCTAGGATGCTGGGCACCGACAGCCGCAGAATCTCGCGGTTGAGGGATTTGTTCATCGGAATTTCTGGTCTTCCTCGAGCATGCCGAGGTAGGAATTGTAGCGTTCGGGGCTGATCCGGCCCGCGTCCACAGCCGCTTTGACGGCGCAGCCGGGCTCGTGGGTGTGCGTGCAGGGCACGAAGCGGCAGTTGTCCATCTCCCGGAGCATTTCCGGGAAATACTTGGAAATCTCCTCCTTCTCCAGGTCCACGAGGCCGAAGCCGCGCAGGCCGGGCGTGTCGATCACGAAGCCGCCGGAGGCGAGGCGGTACATCTCGTAGAGCGAAGTAGTATGCTTGCCCTGCAGGTGCGCCGCGGAGATCTTGCCGATCTTAGGATTGAGCGTGGGGTCGAGCGCCTTGATGAGGCTGGACTTGCCGGCGCCGGACTCGCCGGAGAAGAGGTTGATCCGACCCTGGCAGCGCTCTCGCAGGACGTCGACGCCCTCGCCGGTGCGCGCACTGACCTCCAGCACAGGATAGCCGGCGCCTTCATAGATGTTCCGGAAAGCGGCCACCAGGTCCGGGAAATCCTCCCGGTAGAGGTCCACTTTGTTGAGGGCGATCAGCACCGGGATCTTATAGACTTCGCAGGTCACGAGGATGCGGTCGAGGAAAGGCAGCTTGATCTCCGGGAAGAGCAGGCTGACGACGATGACCGCCTGGTCGAGGTTCGCCGCGATGACATGCGACTGCCGGGAGAGATTGGTCGAGCGGCGGATGATGTAGTTGTCGCGGGGCAGGATTTCCGTGATGACGGCGGGGTGCTCCTCGTCGGCCGGGCCGTCCAGCTCGTAGCGAACACGGTCGCCCACGGCCACGGGGTTCGTGGCCCCGCTGCGCTCCAGGCGCACCTTGCCGCGCAGCACTGCCGGGAACAGCTCCCAGGCGGGCAACGCGCTCAGCTCGTAATGGCTACCGGCATTCTTGACGACTGTCGCGACCTCTTCCATAGGCTATTTGGCGCGGCCGACCAGCCGCTCCGCGAAACGGCGCAGCACCTCCATCTTGACCGGCCCGAGACCGAGCTCCGCGACAGCGTCGAGGGCCCGGTCCGTGAAACGGACAATCTCGTCCTTGGCGTCGCGGTCCACGCCGTACTGCAGGTAAATCTCCTTGACGGCGGCAATCTTGGCCGCCTTCTGTTCCGGCGTGTCCGCCGGCAGGGCAAAGGCGCGCAGGAAGGCCGCCTTGTCGGCCGTCTTTTCGAGCGTGCGGACGGTCAGCCAGCTCTTCTTGCCGTTGACAATGTCCCCGCCGATGGGCTTGCCGAACACCTTCTCGTCACCGAAGGCGTCGAGGTAGTCGTCCGCCACCTGGAATGCCATGCCGAGCTCGTAGCCGTAGTTGTAGAGCGCGTCGCATTCCGCCTCGGAAGCGCCGCCGATGATGGCGCCCATCGCGGCCGAGCAGGCCAGCAGGACGGCCGTCTTGAGGCCGATCATCTTATCGTAATCGGCCATCGGGACCTCCTCCAGCGATTCGAAATCCATGTCGTACTGCTGTCCGTCGCAGACCTGGGCGGCCGTGCGGGAGAACAGCGCGAAAGCGCGGGATAGCACGGGGCGCGGCGCCTGGGCGATCCGGTTGTACGCGTCAATCAGCATCACGTCGCCGGAAAGGATGGCGGTGTCCTCGTTCCACTTCTTCCAGACGGTCGGCACGCCGCGCCGCAGGGGCGAGCGGTCCATGATGTCGTCGTGCATCAGGGTGAAGGAATGGAAGACCTCCAGCGCCGACGCAGGCGCGAGGATCCCATTGTCAACCTCGTCGGAGAATAAGGAATACGTCGTCAGGCAGAGACGTGGGCGGATGCGCTTGCCGCCGATCTCGATCATATAGCGCAGCGGGTCGTAGAGGCCCGCGGGCTCGCGGGTGAATTCGATCTCGTCGAACATCCGTTCGACAAGCTGGTTGATATCCGTTTCTTTCAGCATAGTCAGACAAAGATAGCACATATTTTCATCTTTTCGTGCTAACTTTGTTTCCGTTATGAAGATCATTTTCGCCACAGGCAATCAAGGCAAGCTCCGCGAGGCCGCAGAGGTCCTCGGCCCGGACTACGAGATCGTTTCGCCCGCTTCGCTGGGCATCACCGAGGATATCCCCGAGACGGGTTCGACCCTGCAGGAGAACTCCCTGCAGAAGGCCCAGTACATCTTCGAGCGCACCGGCCTGCCGGTCTTCGCTGACGACACCGGCCTGGAGGTCGACGCCCTCGGCGGCGCACCCGGCATCTACTCGGCGCGCTACGCCGGGCCGAACCATGACCACCAGGCGAACATGGATAAATTGCTCGAAGAACTCTCCAAAGCCGTTCCGGATGGCGATCCGGCATCCCGCCGGGCACGGTTCCGGACCGTGGTCACGCTCATCCTCGCCGACGGGACGCCCCACTTCTTCGAGGGCCGCTGCGAAGGCCGTATCGCCACCGAAAAGCGCGGCAACGGCGGCTTCGGCTACGACCCCGTCTTCCTGCCCGACGCCTACCCGGGCCGCACCCTCGCCGAAGTCTCGGAGGAGGAGAAGAACGCCGTCTCCCACCGGGGTAACGCCATGCGGGCCCTGAGCCAGTGGCTGAAATCCCGGTAACCCGTTATCGGTCGGCCCTATTTTCCAACTGAAGGAGGCGGGCCTTGAAATCAAGACCACCGGCATAGCCGGTCAGGCTGTCATCCGCACCGATAACCCGGTGGCAGGGAACAATTATAGAAACGGGATTATGCCCCACGGCCCCGCCAATGGCCCGAGGCGACGTCCCAACCCGCCGAGCAAGCTCTCCGTAACTGACGGTTTCTCCATAAGGGATTGTAAGCAACTCCTTCCAGACTGCTTGACGAAATGACGTGCCACGAAGATCCAGCCGGGGCGTGAACCCTGGTTCGGTGCCGCTAAAAAAGATATCCAGCCAGCGTTTAACCTCATCGAAGACCGGAAGCCAGCCCTCTGTGGCATCGGGCCCCAGCGTCGAGGCAAAGTGCTTCTGCCCCTCCAGCCAAAGCCCCACCAAGGCCTCTCCCTCCCCAGCCATCGTTATCTGCCCCAGCGGGGACTCGTATTTCCAAAGATTAATCATTTCCAACCTTACGGACGTGGATTATATCCAGGCATTATCAACTCCGCCTTCTAAGCAAAGATAATAAAAGTTCCGGGATTCAACCTTTTCGAGGATTCAAGATGGGTTCGATCTCCGAGAGCTTCAGGTGGACGACCCGTGCGATTTGCTTTGCTGTTGTGCCAGTCTCCTTTTTAAGAATTCTGGCCAATTATACTTGTCTCACAACATCTCGGTGCCAAAAAGGGGCAAAAACGGCGCCGACCGGGGTTTTAAAACCGGGGTCGGCGCCAATTTTCGGGGCATTCGGTTCCGAGTTAAATAAAGCTTGCGTGCTTGACCTCGGCGGCGGGGTTGGCGGCGAGGATCTGGGCGGTTATCTTGTCGGCATTCTCCTTGGAGGTGCGAATCTGCATGAAGCCGACGCCGGAGTCGTGGATCAGCAGGCGGCGGAAGCGGCCCTTCTTTGACTCATTATAGGTCACGGTCGTGATGTCGGAGAGGCGGAGCGGATATTTCTTCTGCTGGCTGGAAACAATCGTATCTTCTTTGTCGTCAACGGTATAGGTGCACAGCTTGTACTGCCCGTAGATCATCGCGAAATAAATGAGCAGATAGAAGGTACTGAGCATGAGCCAATCTCCGGTAGAGGCGACATACAGGATAAAGCAAATGATTCCGGCGGAGCCAAGCCCGATGCACAACCACTTGATCAGGGTCGGCCGGTCGGTGTTGTGATAAACGGTTTTCATCTTAGCCAAAGATAGTAATTATTCCGGAGATTCTCTTATCTTTGTAAGTATGAGAAGATTCCCTGTTCTAGTTTGCCTTCTGGCGCTGGCGGGCTGCCAGCCGAAGGTCGTGCGGATTGACACGCCGCAGGGCACGCTGTGCCTCGAACCCGTCGCCGAGGACGCCATCCGCGTACGGATGACGCCCGAGGGCGCCCCCGAGCTCGGAGAGCTCATCTTTACCGAGAAGGCGAAGACGCCGAAGTACACCGTGGAACGCAGCGGCGACGACGTGATCGTCCGCACGGCGAAGATGAGCGCCGTGTGGAACGCCGAGGCGCAGGCGCTCAGCTTCCTCGATGCGGACGACAACCTGCTGCTGCGGGAGTGCGGCCACAGCGTCGTCCCCGCCGAGGTGCAGGGCGAGCCTGCCTGGGCGGCGAGCGCGCGTTTCGATTCGCCGGCAGGCGAGCATCTCTACGGCACCGGGCAGTTCCAGGACGGCTATCTGGACATCCGCGGCCTGACGCGGCGCCTCACGCAGGTCAACACGCAGATTGCCCTGCCGATGATCCTGTCCAACCGCGGCTGGGGCCTGCTCTGGCACAACTACGGCCTTACGGACTTCAACCCCGCCGACCACAGCCTTGCACTGAAGGAGGCGGCGCAGGACGGCGGTTCGGTGACGGTCAACGCCACCGGCACGGCCGGCAACCGCCGCGAAATGCGCTTCTTCCGTACCTTCACGGGCGAAATTGACTTGCCGGAGGACGGCGAATACGCCCTGCTGCTCGACGTGGGCCGCGACATGGCCCGTAGGCAGTATCTGGCCGTCGACGGAGAGCCGGTCATCGATATCTCCAACACCTGGCTCCCGCCGACCGCCGCCGTCAAGACGCGGCTCTCCGCCGGCCGGCACCGGCTGGTGGTCCAGGGCACCTTCGGCGACGCGCCGGTCGTCTTCTGGCGCGCGGTGAAGGACGAGACCGTCTTCTCCTCGCCCGTGGCTTCAGGCCTCGACTATGTCGTCTTCGCCGGCGGCGCCGACGCCGTGATGCACAGCTTCCGCAGCCTGGCCGGCCATGTCCCGGCGTTGCCGGACTGGATCTTCCGCTACATCCACTGCCGTGAGCGCTTCGATACGCAGGACGAACTGCTGACCGTCGCGCGCAGGCTCCATGAGGAGCAGATTCCCGTCGGAACCATCGTGCAGGACTGGCAGTGGTGGGGCAAATACGGCTGGAACGCGATGCGCTTCGACGAAGACAAATACCCCGCCCCCAAGGCGATGACCGACGAGCTCCACGCGATGGACCAGCACCTGATGCTGTCCGTGTGGTCGCGCATCGGGCGCGACTCCGAGCTGGGCAAGGAGGTCGAGGCGAACGGGTATTACATCGAGGGCACGGAATGGGTGGATTTCTTCCAGCCGGATGCCGCCGCCTTCTACTGGAAGAATTTCAGCGAGAAGCTGCTCCCGACCGGCATCGACGCCTGGTGGCAGGATGCCACCGAGCCGGAGAACGACGACCTGAAAGGCCGCCGTATCGGCCCCGATCAGATCCCGGGCGAGTGGTACCGCAACGTCTATCCGCTGCACGTCATCCGCACCGTCTATGAGGGCCTGCGGAGCGACCAGCCCGACCGCCTGCCGGTCATTCTGACGCGCAGCGCCTTCCCGGGCATTCAGCGCTACGGCGCCGTGACCTGGAGCGGCGATGTGGGCAACGACTGGGACGCGCTGCGCCGGCAGCTGGCGGGCGGCCTGGGCCAGATGGCCGCCGGCCTGCCCTGGTGGACCTACGACGCCGGCGGCTTCTTCCGCCCCGGCAACCAATACAAAGATCCCGACTATCAGGAGCGCATGATCCGCTGGATCCAGGCCGCCGAGTGGCTGCCCTTCATGCGCGTGCACGGCTACCAGAGCCGCACGGAGCCCTGGGAATACAGCCCGGAGACGGAGCGCCTGTTCAAGGCCGCCGTTGCCCGGCGCGAGGCCATGCTGCCGTACATTACGGAGCAGGCCGCGCGCGTCTGGGAGGAGGATTACACGCTGATGCGTCCGCTCGTCTTCGACTTCCCGCAGGACGAAGAAGCGCTGAAGCAGAACTGCGAATGGATGTTCGGTCCGGACTACCTCGTCTGCCCGGTCACGGAAGGCGGCGTCGCCACCTGGACGGTGTATCTCCCGGCGCATGAGGCCGGGTGGGAAGACATTCGCACCGGCGCCCGCCTGGCGGGCGGCCAGTACGCCGTCGTCCCCGTGGACCTGGAAGCGATTCCGGTCTTCCGGAAGCTATAAGGGATTAATACTCCTCCGCGTCGTTCGCGAAGGGATCGAAGACCTCGTAGGTGGCGTCCACGGTAATGCCGTCGAACATCACCTTGCCGTTCTCGACGAAGGCGGAGAGGATGTTCCGGAAGATGTACCCGGCATCGTTCGCCTCATAGTAGTAGCGTCCGTCGATCTTTTCGATCTTGATGACCGCGTTCTCGTCGCTGAAGCCGTCGTTGCTCTCGGAGCGGAAATCCCAGAAGGCGTAGCCCTCGCCGTCATACTCGTAATCGTCCAGCAACTGCTGGAGCATCCGCGGCGTGCAGTGCTCTTTCAGGAATTCCTCTTCGGTGTACAGGCTGTTGTTGTACATTTCCGTGATGAAATCCATGATGAGCTTGTCGTCCTTCGCCGAATTCTCGTGGACGGGGACCCTCGTATAGTCCGTCAGGTCGAGCAGATTCCACTCGCCGGGTTCCAGCTCCTTGACTTCCGGCAGGGTCTTCATATAGGCGCGGGCTTTATCCGCGCTGATTTCCTCGCCGTTGAGGCCCGCCCCGTCAATATCATCATAGACCTGCAGCTGGTTGAAGCGCTCCACGACGCGGCTGTCCTTCACGGTGATGACTTCCGTATAATATGACGGACCGCCGGCGGGACCGCCCTTGCAGAAGTAACCCTTGCCGTCCTTCGGCTCCAGGGTGTAGGCCCGGAAACGGTCCGTCTCAATGCCGATCAGGCTGACCTGCCCGCCGGCGAGGGAGAACATGGCGCCGTACTCCTCGGCGCGGTCGCGCATCCAGACTTCGTTGATGCCGTCGCCGTCGAGGTCCACATACTGCCACTTGCAGAGAGGCATCCAGCCGTGGTCGTCTTCGGCGTCATCATAGAGTTGCTGCATCGCGGCGAAGTCCGCTTCAGAAGGGGTGTCCGCTTTTTCGGCCGTCTGTGCGCCCGTCTTGGTGTTGCCGCCGCAGGCGGCGAAGCTCAGTGCGGCAAGCAGCGCCGCAAGGGTGAGTACTTTCTTCATGGCTGTATTCGTTAATTTATTCTTCATTCCGTTCGGCCGCCTGAATCAGGGCGACGTTGAGCTGCTCGAGCAGCGAGAGTTTTACCCTAGCGTTGTTCGCGGCCGGATGATACCACGGCTGCGCCTCGAAATAGTTTTTCAGGTCTTTCGACTGGAATACATAGCCGTGTGCGGCCAGGATGGCGTTGCGCATCACGCGCAGCAGCGGCTTGTCGTAGCGGCGCAGCCCGCTGAGCAGCAGGATTTCGTTGGCGAAACCGAAGCGGCTCCCTTCGCCGGCCCAGGTCAAATCGTAGTATGAAACGGTCCGCTCGTACCAGGGCTCTCCGTCGTTCATCTTGACTTCGGTGAGCCGAAGCCCCTCCGCGGTCGGGACCACCTCCAGCCGCCCGATGTACGGGCCCGCCTCGCCGAAATCGATCACGCCCGTGATCCCCCCGTTGAACGTGACCGGCTCCAGAGGATAATCAAAACCCCCGTATGCGAACCAGGTTTCATCCACGACAAATTCCTTACCGCCTCCGGTCTTGTAATTCCCACAGATCGGCGCCATCCACTGCTTCACGTTCAGCGCCTGGGAATCCCAGATCTGCGTAGCTTGTATCACGTCCGTCAAGCGGCTCTGCCAGTCGTAAAAGCAGAGCACGTCCAGCCCTTCCTTCCGGAGGCGGCGGGCGTACCGGGCGTGATCATACTGGTACGACACGCCCTCCTCGCCTTCCGTGACTTTATATACGTCCGTTCCATCCCCGGCCGGGATCAGCAGGAACTCGAGCTCCTCGCCTTCGGCCATGGCATTCATCAGGACGGAGCCATCCTCGTTCGGGTTGGCGTCATACACCAGAGAGCCGTTGTACCAGAGGCTGCCCGCCGCGATGTCGTCCATCGGCTTCACGAACGGCAGGTCCTTGAGGATCATATCGTTGTCGCCGATGACCCGCAGGAACTTGTTTTCCAGCTGGCTGATATATTCGACGCGGCAGCCGAACTCTGCGCCGTATTTCGGCTCGTCGGCGTTGCGGCTGGGCCGCAGCCGGTAGACCCCGGGCGTGTCGCCCCACTGCTCGAGCGTCAGCTCCTCTTCGCCCCGGGCGTCCGCCAGATAGATGATGCTGCCCAGCCGGATCTCCCGGACGGAGTAGAGCGTGGACCCGTCAAAGAAGCGATCACCCTCCCGGATGGCCTGTGCCTGCAGGAGCGTCATGGCGCCAAACAGCAGGGAAATAACAAGATACAGGTGTTTTTTCATGGTTTGAAATGCTATGATTCTTCTATTGTTTCCGTCTGCGGTTCGCCTCCGCCAGGAAGGCGGCGAGTTCCTGATTGTCTTTGGTTTGCTCCCAGAAGGCGCGGCCTACGTAGTCATCGGCGAAGGCCTCCGCGGTCTCGTAGCCGACATAGAAATCCTCGGAGAGGTCGGTGCGGACAGTTCCGCCGCCGGTATTGCCGGCGGAAATGCCCTGCGTCTTGTCGTCCCGCCAGATAAAAGGCACTTCCCCTTCCTGGAAGCAGAGCGTGATCTCCGAACTTTCATAATGCTCCGTGTTGCGGTAAACGGCCAGGAAGATGTTCTTGTGGATGAAACGCAGCCCCAGTTTCTTCGCCAGTTTTTCCGCCGGCGAGTTGAAGCTGCCCCGCAGGACGACGTTGTTCTTCTTCAGCAGCGCCTCCAGCGCGGGGGTGCATTCGATTTTCCTGAAATTCGCTTCGATGATCAGGTCCTGCAGGTTCGGGAACGACTCGATGAATCCGGGCTTGACTCCGTTGATGCCCTCCGTGATGACCAGCGTAAAGTATTCCTCCGGCTTGAGGCCGCTGGACGCGATATCCTCGACGCATACGCTGATCCTGCGCTTGCAGTCCCAGCTTTTCCCGACAAAGATATTGTGGCCGTACAGGGTGTAGGGACCCGGATTGAATTCACTGAAGTGCACGTCATCGTCGTGCCTGGAATAGTACATTGCCATGATTTATTCGCCTAGCACCAGCTCCACCGGACAGTGGTCGGAGCCGAAGATTTCGTTGTGGATGTCCGTGCCCGCGATGCGCGGGGCGAGGCCTTCGGAGACGAGGAAGTAGTCGATGCGCCAGCCCACGTTCCGCTCGCGCGCGGCCATGCGGTAGGACCACCAGGAGTATTTCGCCTCGCCCGGATGGGCGTCGCGCCAGCTGTCGCGGAAGCCCGCGGCGAGCAGTTCGCTCATCTTGGCCCGCTCCTCGTCGGAGAAGCCGGCGTTGAAATGGTTGGTGGCGGGATTCTTCAGGTCGATCTCCTCGTGGGCGACGTTCATGTCGCCGCAGATCACCACGCCTTTCTTCGCGGCCAGGCCGCTCACGTAGGCGCGGAACGCGTCCTCCCACTGCATCCGGTAGTCCAGGCGGCGCAGGCCGTCCTGCGAATTGGGGACGTACACATTGACCAGGTAGAAATCCGGCAACTCCAGCGTGACGACGCGCCCTTCGTGGTCGTGCTCGTCCACGCCGATGCCGTAGCTGACGGACAGCGGCGTTTCCCGCGTGTAGATAGCCGTGCCGGAGTAGCCCTTCTTGTCGGCGTAGTTCCAGTAGGACTGGTAGCCGAGGAACTCGAGGTCGAGCTGCCCGGCGGAGAGCTTGGTCTCCTGGAGGCAGAAGAAATCGGCGTCGAGCGCCTCGAAGATCTCGGCGAAACCCTTGCCGGCCACGGCCCGCAAGCCGTTGACATTCCAACTAATGAATTTCATAAGGTAAATATACGCAGAAAATTCGTATCTTCGCCTGCTTATATAAATTGACTATGCGCGAATTCTATATCACCAACACCCTGACCCGCAGCAAGGAGCTCTTCAAGCCGGTCCATCCCGGCCACGTGGGCATGTATGTCTGCGGCCCGACCGTCTACGGCGACGCCCACCTCGGCCATGCCCGCCCGGGCGTGACCTACGACGTCCTGAGCAAGCTCCTGCGCCACCTCGGCTACAAGGTGCGCTATGTCCGCAACATCACGGACGTGGGGCATCTCGAGCACGACGCCGACGAAGGCGAGGACAAGATCGCGAAGAAGGCCCGCCTGGAGCAGCTGGAGCCGATGGAGGTCGTGCAGGCCTACACCCTGCGCTACCACGAGGCGATGCGCCTGCTCAACGTGGCGCCGCCTTCCATCGAGCCGCGCGCCTCGGGCCACATCATCGAGCAGATCGAGGCGGTGAAGAAGATCCTCGAGGCCGGCTACGCCTACGAGAGCAACGGCAGCATCTATTTCGACGTCGAGAAATACAACAAAGATTTTCACTACGGCATCCTCTCCGGCCGCAACCTCAACGACACGCTGGAGGGCACCCGCAGCCTGGACGGGCAGAGCGACAAGCGCGCGCCCTACGACTTCGCCCTCTGGAAGAAGGCGGAGCCGGAGCACATCATGCGCTGGCCGTCCCCGTGGGGTGAGGGCTTCCCGGGCTGGCACCTCGAGTGCTCGGTCATGGGCGAGAAATACCTCGGCCGCGAGTTCGACATCCACGGCGGCGGCATGGACCTGATGTTCCCGCACCACGAGTGCGAAATCGCGCAGAACCAGGCCTCCCGCGGCACGCAGGGCGTGCACTACTGGGTGCACAACAACATGATCACCATCGGCGGCCAGAAGATGGGCAAGTCTCTGGGCAACTTCATCACCCTGCCGCAGCTCTTCGCCGGCGACCACCCGAAGCTCACCCAGGCCTATAGCCCGATGACGGTGCGCTTCTTCATCCTTCAGGCCCACTACCGCGGCACGCTCGACTTCTCCAACGAGGCCCTGCAGGCCGCCGGAAAGGGCTTCGCCCGCCTGATGCAGGCCGCCCGCGACCTCTACGCCATGGCCGGTCGCAAGGTCCCGCAGTACGCCTACGGCGAGGAGCCCGTCCACATTGCACCGGACAGCTGCCCGGCCGACAGCGAGGCCGTGAAAGCCATCTTCGACGGCATCTACGACGCGCTCTGCGACGACATGAACACGCCCGTCGCGCTCGCACACATCTCCGAGGCCGTCAAGCTGATCAATTCCGCGAAGGCGGGCCAGCTGCAGCTCTCGAAGGGCGACCTCGACACGCTCGTGCAGCTCTTCGACGACATCGTCTTCGGCGTGCTCGGCCTCAAGGACGAGGAAGCTGCCGGCGGCACCGGGATGAAGGTGATCGACGGCCTGATGCAGATGGTCCTCGAGCAGCGCGCCGCCGCCAAGGCCGCCAAGGACTGGACGACCTCCGACCACATCCGCGACGCCCTGAAGGCGCTCGGCATCCAGGTGAAGGACACCAAGGACGGCGCCGAGTGGACGCTGGAATAGCCATGCGTTACGCGGAACTCAGCCGTCATGCCGACATTTTCCTGGCAGACCACACAGACGAGAAGCACCACGAGTATTCGAAACTGACCCTGTGCTTCTCGGACAAAGGACCGTACCTGCTGGAAGACGTCTTTACCCCGGGTTGGGCCGCCAGCAACTACGGCGGCGGGACGGTCCGGACAGACCTCCCCAAAAACTTCTACGTCAACCAGACGCCGGATTCCTTCGCGGAGCGTTTCAGCGAACGTTTCCGGGAACAGATCCGGAAGAATGCCCAACTCGCCGCCTTCCTCGCCGAGGCAAACCGAGGACGGAAACAAGAATAGGATGGATAGGAAGGAGCTCGAAATCATGGCGCCGGCGGGCGGCTTCGACTGCCTGCAGGCAGCGATTCAGGGCGGCGCGAACTCCGTCTACTTCGGCATCGGCCGGCTGAACATGCGCAGCCGCTCGGCGGCGAATTTCCTGCCGGAAGACCTGCCGGAGGTGGTCCGCATCTGCCGCGAGGCGGGGGTGCGCAGCTACCTGACGCTGAACATCACCCTGTTCCAGGACGACCTGGCTGCGATGCGCGAAGCGCTGGACGCCGCCCGGGCGGCCGGGGTGGACGCCGTGATCGCGTCGGACATCGCCGCCATCCAGTACTGCCGCCAGATCGGGCTCGAGGTCCACATTTCCACGCAACTGTCCATTTCGAACGTGGAGGCGCTGCGCTTCTACGCGCAGTTCGCCGACGTGGTGGTGCTGGCGCGCGAGCTGACGCTTGACCAGGTCAAGGACATCCACGAGACCATCGTCCGCGAGCGGATCTGCGGCCCGTCGGGCGAGCTGGTGCGCATCGAGATGTTCGCCCACGGGGCGCTCTGCATGGCCGTGAGCGGCAAGTGCTACCTCTCGCTCCACGCCGCCGGCGCCTCCGCGAACCGCGGCGCCTGCTACCAGGTCTGCCGCCGCAGCTACGAGGTGCGCGACCGCGAGACCGGCAACGAGCTGCTGATCGACAACGAATACATCATGTCCCCGAAGGACCTCTGCACCATCGAGTTCATGGACCGCATCATCGAGAGCGGCGTGCGCGTCTTCAAGATCGAGGGGCGGGCCCGCTCTGCGGAATACGTCAAGCGCTGCGCCTCCTGCTACCGGCGGGCGGCCGACGCCGTCTGCGACGGCACCTACACGCCGGAGCTTGCGTCGGCGCTGAAGGCCGAGCTGGCCGAGGTGTTCAACCGGGGCTTCTGGGACGGCTATTACCAGGGTGCGCGTTTGGGCGAATGGAGCGCCGTGTACGGCACGCAGGCCACCCGGCGCAAGGTGTATCTGGGCAAGGTGACCAACTGGTTCGATCGGATCGGGGTGGCGGAGATCTCCGTGGAGACCTCCGACCTGCGCTGCGGCGATCAGCTGATGGTCATCGGCGCCACGACGGGCGTCGTCGAGTTCGAGGCCGCGGACATCCGGCTGGAGTTCGATCCGGTGCAGCTGGCGCCGAAGGGCAGCCGCTGCTCCGTGCGCGTCCCCTGCGAGCTGTGTCCCGACGGCAAACTCCGCCGCGGCGACAAGGTCTTTCTCTGGGTCGAAGCTTAACGCAAGTGTGAAAGGAAAAGGCGCGCGTCTTCAGGACTGAAGCCGCGGGCGGCGGCGTAGGCGTCGAGGGTTGCAGCCGGGAGGCGGCGGATCTCCGGGTAGGAGGCGGAAGGGTGCGCGAAGACGAGCCCGCAGATGCTGGCGTCGGGGATCATGGCGCAGGACTCCGTGAGGCGGATGTCGAGCTGATCGCCGTCGGGCAGCAGGGCGAGGATGTCGCGCTTGAGGCTGTGGTCCGGGCAGGAAGCGTAGCCCGCCGCGGGCTTGACGATCTTGACCGGGGAGCCTTTCGGGAGCTGTTTCTCCAGCTGCGCGTCCAGCCAGCCTGATGCCGCCTCGGCCAGCGTCAGGCGCAAGGAGCGCTCGAGTAGAGAATCGTATTCCATTTGACAGGAAGGACAATCGCATCCGGCCGGATGCGTTTCATGCACGCTGATCGCGAACATGCCGGCGGGGGAGTCGAAGCCGTAGTCGCCCGGGACGACGTAGTCGGCGAGGGAGCGGCCGTCGGCGCCGTCCTGGCGCAGCATCGGCAGGCGCCAGGGAGATCCTTCGCTACGCTCAGGATGACAGATAATCGTATCCTTCTCGGCGTGGCAAGCGTCGAAACGGGCGGCGATGCGGATGCGGCAGAGGCCCTCGCGCTTGATGATCTCGAGCCGCTGGATGGCGTCCTCGTTGAGCTGGAAGGTCGTGTCGTCGCCATGCTTCACGCCCCAGATGGCATAGAAAAGCTTCCAGTCGAAATACGGCAGCACCTCGGCGATGCTGAGCTCCCGGCAGGGGATGCTCTCGAAGAAGGCGCCGCGGAGGTAGCTGTCGGCAGGGAAGGGATGGGATTCCGGGTCATGCCCGGAATGACTATGGGAAGAACCGGCATCTCCCGCCTGGTATAGCGCCCTCATCTCCTCCTGCTTCCGGTGCTCCTCCGCCTCCGTGGCGGCGCGGTCGGAGAGCAGCCGCCCGGCGAGCACGGCGCTGGCCGAGGCGTCGGGGGCGTAGAAGACGTGGCCGTAGAGGGGCGCCAGCTTGACGGCCGTGTGCAGGGCCGAGGTGGTAGCGCCGCCGATCAGCAGCGGCGTAGAGAGGCCCCGGGAGGCCATCTCGCGGCAGAGCTCCTCCATCTGGTGGAGCGAGGGGGTGATGAGCCCGCTGACGCCGATGATGTCGGCGTGGATCGCATCCGCCTGGGCGAGGATGGTCTCGCGGGGGACCATCACGCCGAGGTCGGTGACCTCGAAACCGTTGCATCGCAGCACGATGCCGAGAATGTTCTTGCCGATGTCGTGGACGTCGCCCTGCACGGTGGCGAGCAGGATGCGCGGCTTGCCGGCGCCATCCTCCGAGGCGCCCATGTAGGGCTGCAGGATCTCCACGGCGTCGCGCATCACCTTGGCGGACTTGACGACCTGCGGGAGGAACATCTTGCCGGCGGCGAAGCGTTCGCCCACGCGGGCCATGCCGTCCATGAGCGGGCCCTCGATGACGTCGACCGCGCGGCCTTTCTCCTGCAGGGCCTCCATGAGGTCCTGCTGCAGGGACGGCGAGCCGCCGCCGACGAGCGCTCTGACGAGGCGCTCGGAAACCGGGCAGCTTTCCCCGCCTTTTTCTGCCAGGTCCCCTGTTTTTCCGGGGGACCCGCCAGGATTTCCCGGGGTTTTCTGGCCGGCTTCGGCCATCTGCTGTGCCAGGGCAATCAGGCGTTCCGTGGCGTCGGGATCGCGGTCCAGGATCACATCCTCGACGGCGCGCAGCAGCCCGGGCTCGACGGCGTCGTAGGGGAGCAGCATCCCCGGATTGACGATGCCCATGTCGAGGCCCGCCTCCACGGCGTGGTAGAGGAAGGCCGTGTGCATCGCCTCGCGGACGGGGTTGTTGCCGCGGAAGGCGAAGGACAGGTTGGAGATACCGCCGGAGCACATCGTCCCCGGCAGGTTCTGCTTTATCCAGCGGACGGCCTCGATGAAGTCGACCGCGTAGCGGGCGTGCTCCGGAATGCCGGTGCCGACCGACAGGACGTTGACGTCGAAGATGATCTCCTGCGGCTGGTAGCCGGCCTGCTCCGTGAGGAGCTTGTAGGCCCGCGCGCAGATCTCTACCTTGCGCGCGTAGGTCGTGGCCTGGCCCTCCTCGTCGAAGGCCATCACGACCACCGACGCGCCCAGGCGCCGGATTTCGCGCGCTTTCTGCAGGAAGGTCTCCTCGCCCTCCTTGAGGGAAATGGAGTTGACGATGCAGCGCCCCTGGGCGTTCTTGAGGCCCGCGAGGAGCGTCTCCCAATGGGAGGAGTCGATCATCAGCGCGGCCTTGGAGACGGCCGGGTCGCCGGCGATGTGGCGCGTGAACTTCTCCATTTCGACGGTGGAGTCGAGCATCGCGTCGTCCATATTGATGTCGATCACCGCGGCGCCGCCTTCAATCTGGCCGGCGGCCACCTGCAGGGCGGTGTCGTACTCGCCCGCGGCGATGAGTTTGGCGAATTTGCGCGAGCCGGCCACGTTGGTGCGCTCGCCGATGTTGGTGAAGCGGCTTTGCCGCACGTCCAGGCAGACGGCCTCGAGGCCGCTGACGTAGGGACGCGCGTCCGGCGTGGGGATGGCCCGGGGGCTGAGCCCGCGCACGGCCGCGGCGATGGCGGCGATGTGCTCGGGGGTGGTGCCACAGCAGCCGCCGACGAGGTTCACGAGGCCGCTCGAAGCCATCTGGCGCAGCGCGGCGGCAGTCTGCTCGGGCAGTTCGTCGTAGGCGCCCATCTCGTTCGGCAGGCCGGCGTTGGGGTAGCAGCTCACGGCGCAGTCCGCCCACGCGGCGATGTCCGCGACAAGCGGGGCCAGGTCGGCGGCGCCGAGCGAGCAGTTGAGCCCGAAGGTGAGCGGCCGGGCGTGCTGGACGGAGCGGTAGAACGCCTCCAGCGTCTGGCCGGTCAGGGTGCGTCCGCTGCGGTCGGCGACGGACACGGAGATGAGTAGCGGCAGCGCGGCCGCCTCGGGGATGCCGCTGATAGCGTAGAGGGCGGCCTTGGTGTTGAGGGCGTCGAAACAGGTCTCCAGCAGGAGCGCGTCGACGCCGCCTTCCACCAGCCCGCGGACCTGCTCGGCGTAGGCCGCGGCCATCTCATCGAACGAGACCGGCCGCCAGGCGGGGTTGCCGAGGTCCTGCGGGAGGGTGAGGGATTTCCCGGAAGGGCCCATCGAGCCGGCCACCCAGACCTTGCGGGGGGCGGCGTCGGCTTCGGCGCGGGCCAGGGCGGCGCCGGCGCGGGCGAATTCGCGCGCCTGCGCGGAGCAGCCGTAGTCGGCTTGCGAAATGGCGTTGGCGCCGAAGGTGTTGGTGCTGATGATGTCCGCGCCGGCGTCGATGTAGGCACGGTGGATGCTCCGGACGATGTCCGGGTGGGTAAGGTTGAACGGCTCGCTGTTGCCGCTGAGGCCGTGGCGCTGGAGCATGGTGCCCATCGCCCCGTCCAGGATCAGGATCCTGTCGCGGAGAGCTTGCCGGAGGTCCATCAGAAGCAGTCTTTCAGGACGCTGATGACGTTGTCGCTGCGTCCCATCGTGTAAAAATGGATTTCTTCGACCCCGTGCGCGAGCAGGTCGCGGCACTGCGCCTTGCACCACTCCTGGCCGATCTCATAGGCCTTGTCGGGGTGGGCGGCGATCTCTGCGGTCAGCGCCACGGGGATGTCGATGGAGAAACTCTCCGGCAGCAGGTCCACCTGCCGGGCGGACGAGAGCGGCTTGATGCCGGGGATGATCGGAATGGTGATGCCCGCGGCGCGGCAACGCGCCACGAAATCGTAGAAGACGGCGTTGTCGAAGAACATCTGGGTGATGATCTGGTCGGCGCCGGCATCGACTTTTTCCTTGAGGTATTGGATGTCGGTCTCGGGGTTGGGAGACTCGAAATGCTTCTCGGGGTAGCCGCCCACGCCCAGCGCGAACAGGCGCTTGCCGCCGTTCGCCGCCTCGAAGCGGCGGATGGCCGCGACCAGCTCGCTGGCGCGCGCGTAGCCGCCGGGCTCGGGCGTGAAACGCTTCTCGCCCGGCAGCGCGTCGCCGCGCAGGACGAGGATGTTGCGGATGCCCATGAACTTGAAGTCCTGCAGCTGCGCCTCGATGAGGTCGGCGCTGGCGCCGCCGCAAATCAGGTGCGGGACCACCTCCACGTCGGGGAATGCCGCCTGCACGGCCGCGCAGACGGCGGTCTGGCTGATGCGCTTGCGCAGCAGGTGGCGCGTGTAGCCGCCGTCCGGCTCCGCGCGGAATTCGTACTCGTCGCGGTGGCAGGTCACGTTGATATAGCGCGGCCCGAACTCCATGAACGGACGGATGCTGTCCAGGAGCTCGGTCTTGGTGATGCCCTTCAGGGGCGGGACAATTTCTAGCGAGGGAAACGGCTTCATGGGGGCAATAACTACTTTCTGGGGGTAAAGATAGTGATTTTCTCTCAATACTTTTTATCTTTGGGGTATGGAAGAACTGTTGACTGAACTGATTGTGCTGATGCGCCGCGTCGTCTTCCCCGAGTACGTCGGGCAGGAAGACCGGGCGCTGGATTTCATGCGCATCCGGGGCGTGGTCCGCAAGATCGCGGGCGACAAGAAGGCCGACGCCTTCATGGAGCGCATCCCGGAGATCGACCGCCTGCTCCACACGGATGTGGAGGCCATTGCTGACAACGACCCCGCGGTCGAGGACCGCACGGAGGTGGTGCTCTGCTACCCGTGCATCAAGGTCATGCTGCACTACCGCACCGCGCACGAGCTGCTGCGGCTGGAAGTCCCCGTGGCGCCGCGCCTGCTCACGGAAATGGCCCACTCAGCCACCGGCATCGACATCCATCCCGGCGCGCAGATCGGCGAATACTTCGCCATCGACCACGGCACCGGCGTCGTGATCGGCGCCACCTCCGTAATCGGCAACCACGTGATGCTCTACCAGGGCGTGACCCTCGGCGCCAAGAACTTCAAATACGATCCTGACGGGCGTCCGCTGGACGTGCCGCGCCATCCTATCCTGGAAGACAACGTGACGGTCTATGCCAATACGACCATTCTCGGGCGCGTGACGATCGGCCACGACACCGTGGTCGGCGGTAACGTCTGGCTCACGCACGATGTCGCACCCCGATCCCGGATCCTGCAGTCCCGCGCGACCGAACAGCCCCTCTTCGCCGACGGCGCCGGCATCTGAAAATACCGGGGGGGTAACCCCCCGGACCCCCTGCGTCGCAAAGCTCCGAAACCTGCTTTAAATGCGGTAGATGTCCATTATCTGGACCATCTACCGCATTTTAGGCCGTTTTTGCGGGTAACGGTCCGAATTATGGACCGTCTACCGCACCTTAGCGTCATTCTCCGGCTCCGGCCGGCGAATCTCCCGTCCTGCCAGACAGGTGTCCAGAAAAACGGCCACTGGCGCAATAAAAGTGGGCACCTGTCCACGAAAACACCGCATTTCGCCCAAAAAACGGGAGAGGTGTCCAGAAATATCGCGTAGAATGGCGTTTTTCTGGACACCTGCCCCTGACGCCGGCATTCCGTCCACCGGGAGCTGGCAGGGAGCTGGCCCTGGAGGGACTCCGTTCCGGTCGCCTTCGGCACCCTCCACTCTGGCCCCTCCCATCGTCTCCTGCGTCCTTTTCTCAGTCGGAAGACAGTAAGCGAGATTGCGTCTTCCTCCTTCGAAAAGAACTTGTATCCGACGGGCCCCCCTGCCCGAGAGTCCGGGGGTGGACACGCCCTCCGGAATCAGTCCCGGCCCGATCTATCCGGCGATGCGTCATACCGTAAGTGCCAGACCTTCGAAGGCGAGACGCTAGGGCGCCCTTGATGGGCTGGGCAGGTATTTTTACTCATTCTATTCTCCAGAACTAATAGCCGACTTTTACAACTTTGTGAGTCGCATTATCTATCCAGACAACATGTAAAAAAACACCGGCCTTATACACTTCATAGCTGGTTCGAGCCTGGGTTTTAGTACTGGCAAACAATAAATAATAATCCTCTAATAACGCTAAAGGCGTGCCTATTAATATATCATTACTATCATATATTGAATCGACGTATTTCTTTCCGTATTTTCTCTCTAGTTGAGTTTTCTTTTCATAGAATTCTTTTTCAATGGCTGCTCGGGATGCAAGGTATTCTTGCTCTTCTTTCTCTTTGGCAATCCTTTTCTCCCTAACGCGCTGGTCAAACTTGATTCGTAGTGTATCTGCAGCGTACCCATCAATATAGAATCTTTTCTCCCCCTGCCCTGTTGAATATATACCCCAGTAATACTCCTCTTCTTTTGGCAAACTATCTAGGTTTAAAAGATAATATCTATCATCCTTTACGTCACGAGGGCAATATAAAGAGCCGACATATTTATCCCCATTGGAGTATGTAACTTCCACGGCATGACTTCCCGTATTATCGAGCGTCTCCTCCCAAGGGATTAAATCCTGATAATACTGTTCAGAAATTCGGTTTTTTATCCCCAAATTATCAAGGCTATCTAACATTGAATAGTACTCTAATGGCATCTGCTTTAGTATTTCATCCCTTAATGGACTAATAAGATAGCCACCTGAGTACTCGGATGTGTATTCGAAATTATGATCATTCGCCCCATGATACTCTATTATCCCATTGCCCACATGACGAAGCATATCTGTGTAATTATGTTTAGTAACGAGCGAATCTCCATTATCACATCGGATTGCCAAATACTCTGGCGTAAACTTCCCCGAGGCAGACCCATCAAACTCAAGAGTATACATATGCCCGTATTCTGGATATGGACCTTTAAGAGAATTCCTTACAAGATCAAAAGAATACTCCCGGCACTCCGTGACCTTTGGAGGCATTCCAGTTATTTTTATGATTAAACCAATTAGTTCTTCGCCAAAGGGCTCTATTTGCGGTTTAAACAGTTGCTCAAATTTGTATTCTTCCGGAGAGAGTATTCGACCATTCCAGGTCTTTTTTACGATAAGATTCTTTACCGGGATTGCAGTTGATCCATCGGCTAGTATTATTTCATTTAAGACAAAACTCCCCTCCATCAAGGTATAGCTAATCTCGTTCTCTGAATAATCAAAGGAAAGACTGCCATTATATTTTGTACTGTAACGAATATAATCATCGAAATATTCAACCGAGGACAACAAGGTTGCGTCTGAAACCTCTTGATCATTGAATATGCCACTAATTCTATCTCTAGTACCTCTCATATATATAGTTAGAACCCCCTTTCCCATGGGTATCTTTTTTTCGGCGTAGCCCTCATAAATAAGGTATCCATCACCCACTTTAAAGTTCAACTTTTTAAAACGGGGTTTTGCAGTTAATGAAAAACCTATCATTAAAAATGCTGTAAAAAGGAGAAAGAAATGACGTGACGACTTCATGGTGTTGATTAGCTTTAATTAGTTGTCTCTAAAACTGTATTAAACTGAACATCGTTCTCGTGTTCATTTTTAATGCATATGCATAACATGTTTGATTTGCCATTGTAAATTCATCTTACTTCCCCGATCCAAGGCCCTTTGTCCGAACAGCATACCAGAAAAAATCACAGGAATCTTTTTCCCCTCTATCAAAAGATTATATGCTCCTAACGAATTATCAAAATCTTTCACATCGTCGAAGGAATATATCTCATGAAAAATGTCTCTAATACCCGCATTAAGAACAACTATCAGTCGAGGATCTGTTCTTCGAATAATTTCCCTACTTAAAGAGAGTTGTTTTTCAAAGAACTCTTTGTATAAAATGCTAGTTCTTCTCTGAAGCACAGTTTTCTGGTCTTTATGACGGATAAAAAAAATATCGTGATGACACGGATAAACTTGCTCAAAAACCATATTGCAGAAAACTGAAAATGCTTTGAAATACCTATTTGTATCATCTAAATTATAGTCATAAAAAAAACGGCCCTCCTTATTCACATCTGTTCGGGAGTAAGATGGATTCATCCCTAAAAAAAGCACACCCCCAATTTGTAGCTTGTTCTCAACGGCATAGCCTCGAGAAACCAGTTCATCTTCCACCGTTTCCGGGTGTTTCTGAATCTGTTCTTCCCAAATCTGATCTAATGCCTGCTCATAATCTGCTTTTAAATCCAAAAGTTTCAGATTGCTCATCTGTTGATGGTCATAAACTATTGACATGCGATTATCTATTTCAAATATGTGGCGTCTCTTAGCCCCCTCCTTAAAAAAGAAAGTGTGGAGCATTTTTCGTTTATCTGCCGGAGGCTCTGGTAAGCCCAAGTACAAATAAACAATACCCCACACCCGTATGGAGACTGGTGCGGAGTGCACCAAATAGCCATACAAGGTGATGAATGCATTGCTCTATCCCTGTACTTGTTGAAAATTTACCAGATTTCCGGCAAGGATAAAAGCGAAAACACTTTCATCAATATGTCTTTGTCCCGAAGAACAATGGCAAATATAGAAAATGTTTTTCATTCATTGATGGGATTTTGCGAAGAAAAACGGAGGGTGAGGAAGCGTTTGCAGAATCCTGCGTAGCCATCATTATATGGCATTTTATTTGAAATATTGCCAAAATGGGTTATCTTTGTCGACGAATATGGATTATAAGGTGGTCATAACTCCCAAGATGCGTGCCGTCGAAGACCTGCTGATGGAGGCTTTCGTCGGGATGAATCATTGTATCTCCGAAATGAAGGAGAATCTGATTGTTGAAACCCCCAAAGGGCTATGCGAGGCTGTTCGTGCTGAACTAAAGAAGCATTTCAGAGATGTGGCCTTGATTAAAAATGCGTATCCTCTTATTGAGGATTTGCATGATTTCATCCTGGTTAAGCCGCTCATCTCCGAATCGCCACTGTTCAAGCAAGATGGCCTGTCTGTTCCTGAATTGGAGAAACTGCTGGTTGACCACGCCTCCGACAAGGAATTTGTCTATCTTCCTGAAGCAACTCTCCAGAAAGAGTTTCAACGCGCCTTTGAACTGTTTCCTGTAAACACCTCCCGCTTGTATAGGTATGCCAGCAGAAAAGGAGAAAAGGAAGAAATCCAGAAACGGGTGGAGCTCATTGATCAACATCGAGTAGCGATTGTCCACACCATTCAGGATTTCTTCAAACAGGAACCCGTAGAAAAGGCATGGCTGTTTGGTTCCTTCTCCAGAATGGAGGAAAAACCGGAAAGTGATATTGATATTCTCATAGACCTGGACAGGTCCGAGCCTTTTGGACTTCTCCAATTTGCGGGAATGATCAATGACCTGGAATCGCGACTGGGGAAAAAGGTCGATCTCGTGGAGAATAGCACGATCAAACCTTTTGCGCTAGACAGTATTAATCATGATAAAATTTTAATATATGAGAGAACCTGAACGAGATAACGGTCGTCTTGCAGATATTATTGAAGCCGCAAATCATATTGCATCGTTTACCGAGGGGTTTTCTCTGGAAGAACTGACTAATGATAAGTTGCGTTATTTCGCCGTCGTAAAGAATGTAGAAATAATCGGAGAAGCAGCCTACATGTTGTCTCTTTCCTTCAAAGAAGCGCATAATGAAATCCCCTGGAATGACATAATAAAGATGCGCCACGTTCTCGTTCATGGCTATGCCACGATTATGCCCGAGCTACTTTGGCACACCGCCCTAATTGATGTTCCTCAATTAAAAATACAAATAGAACGCCTTAAACGATCATAATGGGGATAGACTTAGATTCAGCTCTTCAGGAACTCAAAGACAAAACCGTCGAGTTTATTCGGCAGGCCGTCGAATCATATGGTAACCCGTGCTACGTAGAATACCAGAACTTCTATCTCAAGCATTTGGGTTTATCTGGCTTGGGCGGTCGATTGGTTTCCGTCAAAGACGGGCATGTCATTCTGGGTAATAACGAAGATGTGCTTGGAGATATTACTGACGATCTGGAATACCTCAGCGTCATCGCCACAGCAATAGCCGACCCGGCAAATGTCTCACACGAAGAGCGAAACCCCAGAGAAAAATAAACGAAGAAATCCAACTATTCGGCCCGTATTTGCCGTTTTGCTGGATTTCTTCGTTGCAGATTATACTCTATTGGGCGAATCTCTTAGCGTTCAAACAACGGCGTAGAGAGGTAGCGCTCGCCCGTGTCAGGGAGCAGGGCCACGATGAGCTTGCCCTTGTTCTCGGGCTTCTTGGCCAGGGCGTAGGCAGCGCTGAATGCGGCGCCGGAGGAGATGCCGACGAGCAGTCCGAGCCGGTCGGCCAGCAGGCGGGCGCCGGCGAAGGCGTCGTCGTCCGTGACGGTGAGCACGCTGTCGACATAGTCCTTCAAGAAGGTCTGCGGGACGAAGCCTGCGCCGATGCCCTGAATCTTATGCTTGCCGGGGACGCCCGTGGTGATTACGGCGGAGGAGGCGGGCTCCACGCCGATGGCCTGGACGCTGGCTTTGTGGGCCTTCAGGCCCTTGCCGGTACCGCTGACGGTACCGCCCGTGCCGATACCGGCCACGAAGATGTCCACCTGGCCGTCAGTGTCTCGCCAGATCTCCTGGGCGGTGGTACGCTCGTGGGCGGCCGGGTTGGCCAGGTTAGTAAATTGCCCAAGGATCACGGCGCCCGGAGTATTCTGGCGGATTTCTTCTGCTTTGGCGATGGCCCCCTTCATGCCTTCTGCGCCGGGCGTGAGTTCGATCTCGGCGCCGAAGGCTTTGAGGAGGTTGCGGCGCTCGACACTCATCGTGTCGGGCATGGTAAGGATGGTTTTGTACCCCTTGGCGCGGGCCACCCAGGCCAGGCCGATGCCGGTGTTGCCGCTGGTGGGCTCCACGATGGTGGCACCGGGTTTGAGGGTGCCACTCTGCTCTGCATCTTCAATCATGGCCAGGGCTATACGGTCCTTGACGCTGCCCCCGGGGTTGTATTTCTCAAGTTTGAGCGCGATGCGCGCCTGCTGGCCTTCCAGGCCGGAGACCTCCAGGAGGGGGGTATTCCCGATGAGGTCGGTAAGGTTCTGATAGATCATAATGCGTAAAGATACTAATTTTTAAGCATTGAATGCCTGCTCGAGATCTGCAATGATGTCGTCCACATGCTCCACACCGATGGACAGGCGAATGGTCGTCGGGGTGATGTGCTGCTCGGCGAGTTCTTCCGGGCTGAGCTGGGAGTGGGTGGTGGTGTAAGGATGGATGACCAGGCTCTTGACATCGGCCACGTTGGCCAGCAGGGAGAAGATCTTCAGGTTGTCGATGAAGCGCCAGGCGTCTTCCTGCGTGCCCTTGATCTCAAAGGTGAAGATGGAGCCGGCTCCCTTCGGGAAATAACGGGAGTAGAGCGCGTGGTCGCGGTGGCCCGGCAGGGCGGGGTGGTTGACCTTCGCCACCTTCGGGTGCTTGGAGAGGTATTCAATGACCTTGAGGGCGTTCTCCGTGTGGCGCTCGATGCGCAGCGGCAGGGACTCGACGCCCTGGAGGAGAATCCACGCGTTGAAGGGACTGATGGCAGCGCCGGTGTCGCGCAGGATGACGGCACGGATGCGCGTCACGAAGGCGGCGGGGCCGGCCACGTCGGCGAAGACGGCGCCGTGGTAGCTGGGATCGGGTTTCGCGAGCGTCGGATACTTGTCGGCGTTCGCCTTCCAGTCGAACTTGCCGCCGTCGACGATCACGCCACCGAGGGAGCTGCCGTGGCCGCCGATGAATTTGGTCGCGGAGTGGACAACGATGTCGGCGCCATGCTCGAGCGGTCGGATGACGATAGGGGCAAAGGTGTTGTCCACGATAAACACGATCCCGTGCCGGTGGGCCACGGCAGCAATGCCTTCGAAGTCGGCCACATCAGAGTTCGGGTTGCCGAAGGTCTCGGCATAGATCACTTTGGTGTTGGGCCGGATGGCAGCCTCGAGGGCTTTCAGATCATTGACATTCAAGATGGTATTCTCGACACCCTGCGTGGTGAGGGTGTGGGTGATCAGGTTGTAGGAACCGCCGTAGAGGTTGTCGGCGGCGATGATATGGTCACCGTTCTGCAGGACGTTCTGCAGGGCGTAGGTGATGGCGGCGGCGCCGGAGGCGACCGCCAGACCGGCCACACCACCCTCGAGGGCGGCGACGCGCTCCTCGAACACACCCTGGGTGGAGTTGGTCAGTCGGCCGTAAATATTACCCGGGTCGCGCAGGCCGAAACGGTCGGCCGCGTGCTGGGAGTTGCGGAAAACATAAGAAGTCGTCTGATAAATAGGAACTGCGCGGGAATCAGATGCGGGGTCCGGGGTCTCCTGGCCGACATGGATGGCCAGCGTCTCAACATGGTAATTTTTCGTGCTCATATTCTTCTTGTTTTTGTCGTTTGTCTGTTGCAAAGGTCGGGAGTTTAGAATATTCTTCCAAAGACTTTTTAAAAATTGGAGAATATTGCTAAATTTGCCGTATAAACAGAACGAACATTCCGCGAAGCGCGCAGTTATGCGGGGCGGAAAGAATAAAACACTTTTGACCCTATGAGCGGACTTGACGCCACCGATCTTGCCATCCTGCGCATCCTGCAGGAAGACGCCGCGCTGACCAACAAACAGGTCGCCGCGCGCGTACATTTATCCCCTACGCCTGTCTTCGAGCGCATCAAGCGCCTGCGTGAGCAGGGTTACATCAAGGGCTACGTGGCCGTGCTCGATGCGGAGAAGCTGGACTGCTCCTTCATCGCCTTCTGCTACATCAAGATGAAGCAGCACACTTTCGAGAACGCCAGCCGCCTGATGGAGGCGGTGCAGAATATGGAAGAAGTCGGGGAATGCTACAACATCTCCGGCGACTACGACTTTCTGCTGAAAGTCTATGTCTCCAGCATGAAGGAGTACCAGCAGTTCGTGCTGAGGATCCTGGGCGAACTCGACTGCATCGGCGGCCTGAACAGCACTTTCGTGATGGGCGAAGTCAAGAACACCCACGCCGTCCCGGTACGATAAAAAAAGCCGGCCCGGATGGGTCGGCTTTCTTCTATAGAGAGGTAAACCTTACAGTTCGTTGAGCTCCTGGGTCATCTCGTCCTTGCGGCCGACGATGATATCCTGGTAGTTCTTCAGACCGGTACCGGCCGGAATCAGGTGACCGCAGATGACGTTCTCCTTGAGGCCCTCGAGGTGGTCGACACGGCCGCGGATGGCGGCCTCGCTGAGCACCTTCGTGGTCTCCTGGAAGGAGGCGGCGGAGATGAAGCTGTCGGTCTTGAGGGCGGCGCGGGTGATACCCTGGAGGATCAGGCGGGCCGTAGCGGGACGCGTCGGACGGGCGACGAGGGCGCGGAGGCCCTGACGCTCGAGCGAGGCGTTCTCGCTGCGCATCTCGCGGGCGCCGATGATGTCGCCCTGCTCGAACTTCTGGGAGTCGCCGGGATCTTCGACATAGTACTTGCCGTAGATCTGGTCGTTGACATCCATGAAGCGCCACTTGTCCACCATTTCCTCAGCGAGGAACTCGGTGTCGCCCGGGAAGGTGATCTCGACCTTGCGCATCATCTGGCGGACGATGATCTCGAAGTGCTTATCGTTGATCTTCACGCCCTGCAGACGGTACACGGCCTGGACCTCGTTGACGATGTACTCCTGAGCCTTGACCGGTCCGAGGATGGAGAGGATGTCGCTCGGGGACACACCGCCGTCGGACAGCGGGAAGCCTGCGCGGACATAGTCGTTGTCCTGGACGAGGATCTGCTTGGTCAGGGGGACGAGGTAGGACTTCTTCGCACCGGACTTGTTGGTGACGGTGATCTCACGGTTACCGCGCTTGACCGAACCCAGCTTGACCTCACCGTTGATCTCGGAGAGGATGGCGGGGCTGGACGGGTTGCGGGCCTCGAAGAGCTCGGTGACACGCGGCAGACCGCCGGTGATATCACTGGCCTTGCCGATGGCGCGCGGGATCTTCATGATGACGTCACCCACCTTGACGGTGCTGCCGTTCTCGGCCATGATGTGGGCGCCGACCGGGAGGTTCAGCGAACGGAGGATGGTCTTGCCGTCCTCGGCCACAATGTGCATGACCGGGCTCTTGGTCTTGTCCTTGGATTCGATGATGACCTTGTCGGTGCTGATGGAGAACTCGTCGGCGGAATCCTTCTGGAAGGTGGATCCTTCGATCATGTTCTCGAAGCGGACCGTACCGGCGGACTCGACGATGGTGGTAGCGTTGTAGGCATCCCACTCGCAGATCAGGTCGCCCTTGGTCACCTTGTCACCGTCCTTCTTGTAGAGCACGGCGCCGTAAGGCACATCGTACTGGGAGTAGGTGATGCCGGTGTTCTCGTCGAGGATGCGGAGTTCGGCCATGCGGCTGACGACCACGGTCTCGATCTCGCCGTCTTCCTTGACGCGCTCGATGGTACGGAGCTCCTCGAACTTGAGGACACCCTCGTACTTGGACTCGATGGAGGAGTCGGCAGCGGAGGAAGAAGCGGTACCACCGACGTGGAAGGTACGGAGGGTCAGCTGCGTACCCGGCTCACCGATGGACTGGGCGGCGATGACGCCGACCACTTCGCCCTTCTCGACCATGCGGCTGGTCGCGAGGTTGCGTCCGTAGCACTTGGCGCAGACGCCCTTGCGGCTCTCGCAGGTGAGCACCGAACGGATCTCCACCTGCTCGATCGGCAGGGAGTCGATCAGGTCGGCTTCCTTCTCGCGGATCTCCTCGCCGGCCTTGATG
>JAGCDF010000062.1 GCA_017651225.1 Bacteroidales bacterium | reverse complement strand
CCCCGCGCCAGCATCGGGTCCACCGCTTCTCGGTTGAAACTCAGCATGTTGTATTCGTGGATGTCCGGCTTGATGAAGACATCGCTCTTGCCGACATTCTTGTTGAACGAGTCCGTGCCGAGCATCGTGATGAACTGCCCGAGGATGTCGCCGATGTTGTTGATTTCCTCATAATCCGGGCGCGCGTCGGAGAGCTCGATGCCGATCAGGTAGTCGACGCCGACCGCCCGGGCGATGTCCGCCGGGAAATTGTTGCGCACGCCGCCGTCCACCAGCACCATGCGCCCGGTGCGCACCGGGTCGAACAGACCGGGGATCGACATGGTCGAGCGCATCGCCGTGGTGATGGAGCCGCTGCCCCAGTTCTTCGCCTTGGAGCTGACCATGTCGCCCGCCACGCAGACGAACGGCATCGGGAGCTTCGCGAAGGAGATGCTGTCCTGGTAGCCCACGGACATGCTGGACAGCAAGTTATTGACATTGAAGCCGTAGGCGTAGCCCGACGGCAGCGAATTCATCAGGCTGGCCGCGCCGGCGCGGGTCTGCCCCCGCTCGCCGATCTCCTTGCGGACGCGCTCGCGGAAGCGGTATTCCGTCTTCTCCGGCTGCCCCTTCGGGTAATGGAACGGGAACGAGATCAGGTAGGTCGCTCGGTTCATCTTCGTCTGGTAGGGGATGTATTCCGACGCCACGCGGTCGGTCAGCATCACGCTCCAGTCCTGGCTCTGGAAGAGCTGCTCGAGGTCGGCGGCGCGGTAGCCCAGGGCGTAGAAGCCGCCGACGAGGCCGCCGATGCTGGTGCCGCAGACGAAGTCGACGGGAATGCCCATCTCCTCGATATACTTCAGCGCGCCCACCTCGGCGGCTCCTTTCGCGCCGCCGCCGGAGAGCACCACGCCCACGATGGGGCGCTTCTGCGCGTTGCGCACGCGGTTGAGCTGCTGGCGGATCTCGCGGATCACCATGGCGTCGGCGGCCGGGTCGACGCTGTCCGCCGACAGGCCGTTGGGGTAGGTCTGCGCTTGCAGGGACCCGGTAAACAGGAGGGCTGCTAGTCCGAGGAAGTATGCTGTCCGGCGAGCATCCCGCACGCGGCCAGGATGTCTTCGCCTCGCGAAGATCGAATGGTGCATAGTACTTGATGGTTGTTCAGGCGGTCCCGGAAGGCCTCCATCGCCGCGTCGGTGGCGCAGTCGTAGGGGAAATCCGGAATCTTATGGAAACGGATCAGGTTCACGCGGCACTCCAGGCCCCGCAGCAGGCGGATGAGCGCGTCTGCGTGGCGCTTGTCGTCGTTGAACCCTTTGAACATCGTGTATTCGAAGCTCACGCGGCGCTGGCCGCTGAAGTCGTATTGCCGGATCAGATCAAGGAC
Organism: Bacteroidales bacterium; assembly: GCA_017651225.1. Taxonomy (GTDB): domain Bacteria; phylum Bacteroidota; class Bacteroidia; order Bacteroidales; family UBA932; genus Cryptobacteroides. The sequence continues at coordinate 5,998 of JAGCDF010000062.1, read as the reverse complement.
CTGCTTGATGTCCCAGGCCTTCTGGGCGGGCATCATTTGGAGGCGCTCCTCCGGGAAAGGATTGTGGAGGGAGACCGCCAGATGGCAGCGCTGCTCGTCGAGGTAGCGCTTGAGCGTCGGGAGCACGCCGATCGTGCTGACGGTGATGCGCTTGGGGCTCCAGGCGAAGCCCCAGGGCGCCGTCAGCACCTCGATGGCACGGCTGACCGCGTCGTAATTGTCCAGCGGCTCGCCCATCCCCATGAACACCGTGTTGGTCAGCTCGCCGGCCTCGTCGATGCTCAGGAACTGGTTCAGGATGTCCGCCGCGTCCAGCTGCCCATGGAACCCGTGCCGCCCCGTCATGCAGAACTTGCACCCCATCTTGCACCCCGCCTGCGAGCTCACGCACAGCGTCTTCCGGTCCTCCTCCGGGATCATCACCGACTCGACGTACTCCGGCTTTTCTTTAACGAGATCGTTTCCTTGTTGATTAAGGGCCGGTTCTTTCTCTGTTTTATTTGCGGGGTTCGTCCCGGTTTTCCCAGCGGGATGGACTTCAAACAGATATTTTTTGGTGCCGTCGGAGGAGATGGAACTGCCGACGGGAGCGCTGATGCCGAGATCGTATTTCGCTGCCAGGGCTTCTTTTGCGGCCTTCGAGATATTGACCATCCGGTCCCAGCTCGTGGCCCTCTTGGCATACAGCCAGTCCGCGAGCTGCGCGCCCACGAAACCCTTCAGCCCGCAGCTCACCGCGGCCTGCTTCAGCTCCTCGAGCGTCATCCCAAGCAGTCTTTCTTTCATCAGTGCAAAGATACAAAAAAAACAAAGTGGTGGGCCGTTTTTGCAAATAGTTGAATGATAGGCAGTTGCTATTTTACTTGCGGGCGTTTTCCCGCAAGTAAAACCATAAAAAACTAACAGTTAATTGGTTATGAAAACGGCCACTACTTTTCTGCGGCTTTGTGCGGGGGCATGTGCGTGAAATGTGCGTGAAATCCGCAAAAAATATCTATATTTGTTTGCTTTGGAAAAGCTGCCGAGGCAGGAGTCGGTAAACGATCAAATGTTTAACGATTAAAACCATGAAAGTATGGCGAATGTAGAGAACAAGGCCGCTGAGGTGAATGCGGCGAAACTGAAGGCCCTCCAGGCAACGATCGACAAGATCGAGAAGGATTATGGCAAGGGCACGATCATGAAGCTGGGCGAGCAGCCCGACTGGGACGTTCAGGTGATCCCGAGCGGCTCGGTGGCGCTGGACCATGCGCTCGGCATCGGCGGCTATCCCCGCGGAAGGATCATCGAGATCTACGGTCCCGAGTCCAGCGGTAAGACGACGCTCGCGATCCATGCGATCGCGGAGGCGCAGAAGGCGGGCGGCATCGCGGCGATGATCGACGCGGAGCACGCCTTCGACCGGACCTACGCCCAAGCGCTGGGCGTGAACCTCGACACCCTGCTGATTTCCCAGCCGGACAACGGCGAGCAGGCGCTCGAGATCGCAGACAACCTCATCCGCAGCGGCGCCATCGACATCATCGTGGTCGACTCCGTCGCCGCCCTCACCCCGAAGGCGGAGATCGAGGGCGAGATGGGCGACAGCAAGGTCGGCCTGCAGGCCCGCCTGATGTCGCAGGCCCTGCGCAAGCTGACGGCCAACATCTCCAAGACCAACACCTGCTGCATCTTCATCAACCAGCTGCGCGAGAAGATCGGCGTGATGTTCGGCAATCCCGAAACCACCACGGGCGGCAACGCCCTGAAATTCTACGCCTCCGTCCGCCTGGACGTGCGGCGCACCACCCAGATCAAGGACGGCGACGAGGCGACGGGCAACCGCACGCGCGTCAAGGTCGTGAAGAACAAGATGGCCCCGCCTTTCAAGAAGGCGGAGTTCGACATCGTCTTCGGCGAGGGCATCAGCCACGCGGCTGAGATCGCCGACCTCGCGGTCGAATTCGACATCATCCACAAGAGCGGCAGCTGGTTCAGCTACCAGGACGAGAAGCTCGCCCAGGGCCAGGCGGCCCTCAAGCAGCTCCTGCGGGACAATGTCGAGCTCTGCGACGAGATCGAGGCGCAGGTGCGCGAGGCGCTCAAAGCGGTTAAAGACTAATGGAAAAAAAGAAGATTATCCTCACAGGCGACCGGCCCACCGGTCGCCTTCACATTGGCCACTACGTGGGCTCGCTGCGGCGCCGCGTGGAGCTGCAGAACAGCGGCGCCTTCGATGAGATCTACATCATGATCGCGGACGCGCAGGCCCTCACGGACAACGCCGACAACCCGGAGAAGGTCCGGCAGAACATCATCGAGGTGGCCCTGGACTACCTCTCGGCGGGCATCGACCCGACGAAGAGCCACATCCTCATCCAGAGCCAGGTGGCGGAGCTCACCGAGCTGACGTTCTATTATATGAACCTCGTCACCGTCCAGCGCCTGCAGCGCAACCCGACGGTGAAGCAGGAGATCCAGATGCGCGGATTCAACGACTCCGACACGGCCGACAACAAGGCCGGCACGCCGGTCGGTTTCTTCTGCTACCCGATCAGCCAGGCGGCGGACATCACGGCCTTCCAGGCCACGACGGTGCCGGTGGGTGAGGACCAGGAGCCGATGATCGAGCAGACGCGCGAGATCGTGCGCAAGTTCAACGCGACCTACGGCCCGGCGCTGACCGAGCCGGAGATCCTTCTCCCGGACAACGCGGCCTGCCTGCGCCTGCCCGGCACGGACGGCAAGGCGAAGATGAGCAAGTCGCTGGGCAACTGCATCTATCTGTCGGACAGCGCCGAGGAGGTGAAGGAGAAGGTCCGCGGGATGTATACGGACCCCGGGCACCTGCAGGTGAGCGACCCCGGCAAGGTGGAGGGCAATACGGTCTTCACCTACCTGGACGCGTTCTGCAAGCCCGAGCATTTCGAGCGCTTCGGCGAATGTTTCCACGGCAAGAAGGTGAGCTTCGACTTCAAGACGCTCGACGAGGTGAAGGCGCAGTATCGCGCCGGAGGCCTCGGCGACGTGATGGTGAAGAACTTCCTCACCGCCGTGCTGAACGACACGCTGGAGCCGATCCGCCAGCGCCGCAAGGCCCTGGAGCAGGACCTGCCGTACGTGTACGAGGTCCTGCGGCAGGGGACCGAGGCGGCGCGCGCCAAAGCCGCCGAGACCCTCGCCGCCGTCAAGGCCGCGATGCGGATCAACTACTTCGACGCCGGCGTCCTCGAAGCCCTCATCGCTGAGCAAAAGACGAGATTCGCCGGTCAAGCCGGCGAATGACGGGATTCCGGGTCAAGCCCGGAATGACTATGGTTGCCCGGAATGACTATGAAATAAGGCGCTGCAACCGCAGCGCCTTTTTCTATGCGATCTGGGGCTTCCCAGATCGATCTTTTTTCTCCCGCTGGAGGAAGCGCTCGGGCATTTTGCCGGCCTGGAGGTCCTGCCAGTCGAGGCGGTTGCGGAAGATGTCGCAGGCGGCGAAGATGGCGGCGCGCATCGAGCGCGGGTCCGCCTCGTCGCGGCCGGCCATCTCGAAGGCCGTGCCGTGGTCGGGCGAGGTGCGGACGTACGGCAGGCCGGCGGTGAAGTTCACGCCGTCCTCGAAGGAGAGGGCCTTGAAGGGCGCGAGGCCCTGGTCGTGGTACATCGCCAGCGTGGCGTCGAAATTCTCGAAGTGGTTGAGGCCGAAGTAGCCGTCGGGGCTGAAGGGACCGAAGGCGAGGATGCCCTCGTCGGTGGCCTTCTTGATGGCGGGGATGATGATGTCCTGCTCCTCGGTGCCGAGCAGGCCGCCGTCGCCGCTGTGCGGGTTGAGACTGAGCACGGCGATGCGCGGCTGGTCCACCACGAAGTCCTCTTTGAGGGACTTGTTGATGAGGCGCAGCTTGCTGAGGATGCGCTCTTCGGTGATCTGCGCGGCGACTTCCTTGAGGGGAATGTGGCCCGTGACGACGGCGAGGCGCAGGCGGTGGCTGATCATGAACATCAGGGAATCCGGGGCGCCAAAGGCGTTCTGGATGTATTCGGTGTGGCCCGGGAAGCCGAAGCCCTCGAGCGACATGGCCTTCTTGTTGATGGGGCCCGTGACGAGCACGTCGATCAGGCCCGCCTTGAGGTCGGCGACGGCGCGCTCCAGCGACTTGATGGCGCCGGAGGCCGACTCGGCCGTGGCCTGGCCCGGCTCGGCGTAGGCGCTCTCCGGGAGGCAGTTGACGATGTTGATGCGCTTGGCGTGCGCCTCGGAGGCGCTGCTGATGGCGTTCGTGTCCATGGACTCCACCTCGGGGATGGTCTTGCGGTAGAAGCCGAAGAGCTTGGAGGAGCCGTAGATGACGGGGGTGAACTGCTCGAGGATCCGCGGGTCGGCGAGTGCCTTGATGATGACTTCGTAGCCGATGCCGTTGGAATCGCCCTGGGTGATGCCCACTATGATTTTTCCGTTTTGCATATCTTTTTACTAATTATTTTTTCTGTTTTTAAAGATTCCGGGTCAAGCCCGGAATGACTATAGTGCCAGAGTCATTCCGGCCGTAGAGCCGGAATCTCCTTCCATATACCCGGTGTCGGGCGGCAGGCCGGGGAGGGAGTAGGCGGCGACGGCGAGGCGGTCGCAGCGCTCGTTCTCCGGATGGCCGGCGTGGCCCTTGATCCAGGTGAATTCCAGCCGGAAGCGGGCCGCGAGCGCGTCGAAGCGGGCCCACAAGTCGTGGTTCTTCTTGCGCTTCCAGCCCTCGGTGACGGTCTTGACGACGTAGGTGGAGTCGCTGAAGACGCGCACCTCGGCGCCGTCCCACTTGATCGCTTCCAGGCCGTTGATGACGGCCAGGAGCTCCATCCGGTTGTTGGTGGTCTTCGCGAAACCGCCCGACATCTCCTTGCGCGCGTCGCCGCAGACGAGCACCGCGCCCCAGCCGCCCGGGCCGGGGTTGCCGCTGGCTGCGCCGTCGGTGTAGAGATATATGGGAGGTCGCGTTGGCATTATGTGCAAAAATAGTTATTTTTGTGGACTAATAGAATAATAACCGAGTATGAATTTCGAGCGGACCCTGATCATCACCGGCGGTGCCGGTTTCATCGGCAGCCACGTCGTGCGCCTGTTCGTGAACAAGTATCCGAACTACAAGATCATCAACCTGGACAAGCTGACCTACGCCGGCAACCTCGCGAACCTCAAGGACATCGAGAACAAGCCGAACTACCGTTTCGTGAAGATGGACATCTGCGATTTCGAGGGGGTGCTGAAGCTGATGCAGGACGAGAAGGTCGACGGCATCATCCACCTCGCGGCCGAGAGCCACGTGGACCGCTCGATCAAGGATCCGTTCACCTTCGCGCAGACGAACGTGATGGGTACGCTGAGCCTGCTCCAGGCCGCGAAGGCCGCCTGGGAGGGCGCCTTCGAGGGCAAGCGCTTCTATCATATCAGTACCGACGAGGTGTACGGCGCGCTGGAGATGACGCACCCGGAGGGCGTCGAGCCGCCGTTCACGACGAAGGCCTCCAGCGGCAAGCACCATCTCGCTTACGGTGAAAAGTTCTTCACCGAGGACCTGAAGTACCAGCCGCACTCCCCATACAGCGCCGCGAAGGCCTCCAGCGACCACTTCGTGCGCGCCTTCCACGACACCTTCGGCCTGCCGACCATCGTGACGAACTGCTCGAACAACTACGGCCCGTACCAGTTCCCGGAGAAGCTCATTCCGCTGTTTATCAATAACATCCGCCACCGCAAGCCCCTGCCGGTCTACGGCAAGGGCGAGAACGTGCGCGACTGGCTGTACGTGGAGGACCACGCGCGCGCCATCGACGTGATCTTCCATCAGGGCAAGATCGCGGAGACGTACAACATCGGCGGCTTCAACGAGTGGAAGAACATCGACATCATCAAGGTCCTGATCAACACCACCGACCGGCTCCTGGGCCGCAAGGAGGGCGAGGACATGGACCTGATCACCTACGTGACCGACCGCGCGGGCCACGACCTGCGCTACGCGATCGACTCCTCCAAGCT
>JAGCDF010000061.1 GCA_017651225.1 Bacteroidales bacterium | reverse complement strand
TGACGCACGGCGAGGCCGTCGCCGTGGGCATGGTCCAGGCCGCGCTCCTGTCCGAGCGCCTGGGCCTCTGCAAGGAGGGTCTCGCGGAGCGCATCCGCACCGACCTGCGCGCCTGCGGCCTCCCGACCGAGCTTCCCTGCCCGGAAGCGGAACTGGAAGCCGCCCTGTGGAAAGACAAGAAAGCCGAGAAAGGCATCATCCACTTTGTCCTGATCAAGAAGATCGGCAAGGTGATAATCAAAGACCTGGATGATTTGCACCAGCCTGCAGCATAAAAACTTCGAGCAGATCCTCGAGATCCTCGAAGACCCTGCGGTCGAGATGGCGGAGATCCGCCTGGACCGCTGTGAGCTCACCGACGAGCAGATTGAAGAACTCTTCAGCGAGTCCGACACCCCCCTCATCGCCACCTGCCGCATCGACGGCTGCCCTTCGCCCGAGGAGGCGGAGCGCCGCATGCGCCTGGCCATCGAGGCGGGCGCCCGTTTCGCGGACCTCGAGATCGAGGCGCCCGCGCAGATGAGCAAGCATTTCCAGCAACTCTGCCGCAAGCACGGCACGGAAATCATCCGCTCCTACCACGACTTCGAGCAGACCCCCGACCTGGAGGTGCTGCACCTGGCCCTGGCGCGCTGCTTCCGCTACGGGGCCGATATCGCCAAGATCGTGACCACCTGCCATACGGCGGAGGACGCCGCCCGCATCGAGTCCCTCTACAGCGTCGTGCTGGAGGGCGTGGACTCGCTCCAGGGGCGCCTGGTGGCCTTCGGCATGGGCGAAGCGGGCCGCGATACGCGCTTGCAGTGCCTGCGCCGCGGCGCACCGTTCACCTTCGCCGCGCTGAGCGCGGAAGAAGCCACCGCCCCCGGCCAGTGGCCGCTCGCGGAGCTGCACGACGCCCTCTACGGCGACCGCAAGCCCTACCGGGCGGAAGGCCGCTCGATGCCCGCGTCGAAGAGCTTCGCCCAGCGGGCCATCCTCGCCGCGGCGCTGGCCGAAGGCACCTCGCACCTGGGCGGCTACAGCCCCTGCGGGGACTCGGAGGCTGCACTCTCACTCGCCCGCGCCCTCGGCGCGAAGGTCGAGCAGGACGGCGAGGCGCTCACCATCACCGGCATCGGCGCACGCTGCGGCCTGCTGCATCCCGGCAGCGTGGACACCGGCGAATCCGGCCTGCTCACGCGCCTGACCATCCCCGTGCTCGCCGCCGTCGGCGACGGCAACTTCTCCGTGACCGGCCGCGGCACCCTGCTCCGCCGGCCCCTCAGCGGCGCCGCGGACATCATGGCCGCCTTCGGCGTGCTGCTCGCCAACGCGCAGGAGCGCGAGGGCAAGGAAGTCTTCATCCCCGCCACCGTCAAGGGACACCTCATCCCCGGCACGGCCGAGGTCCCCGGCAAAGGCGGCTCGCAGCTCATTTCCGGCCTGCTGATGGCCCTGCCGCTGTGCGACAAGGAGTCGCTGCTGCGCGTCAGCGAGCCCAAGAGCATCCCCTACATGTACATCACCCTCGACGTGCTGCGCCACTTCGGCATCCAGACCCGGAGCGAAATGGAAGGCGACGCCGAAATGCTGGAAGCGGACGACTGGTCCGGCTGCACCGGCATCAACTTCAAGATACGCGGCCGCCAGCACTACCGCGCCGCCGACTTCGACATCGAAGGAGACTGGAGCGCCGCGGCCAATTTCCTCGTGGCCGGCGCCATTTTCGGCTCGGCCGAGCTCGTCGGCATGGACACCACCTCCCTGCAGGCGGACCTGAGCGTCATCGACATCCTCGTGGATGCGGGCGCCGTGGTCTCGCAGCTGGAGGGCGGCACCGTCTGCGTACGAAAAGCCCCGCTGGAAGCCTTCCAGCAGGACCTTTCAAACGCGCCCGACCTCTTCCCCATTATCTCCGTCCTCGCCGCGTTCTGCGCGGGCGAGAGCCGCATCGCAGGCGTGGGACGCCTGGCCACCAAAGAGTCCAACCGCGCGGAAGCCATCCTCGAGATGCTCCTGCAGATGGGCGTGGAAGCCCGCATCGAGGGCGACGAGCTGGTGGTCTGGGGCGAGACCCTCGCCGCCCGGCTGCTCGGCGGGCGCCTGCTCAAGGGCGGCGAATACACCTCGCGCCACGACCACCGCATGGTGATGGCCCTGCAGGTGGCCTCCCTGGGAACAGAAAGCCCCATCGTCATCGACGATGAGGCTTGCGTGGGGAAATCATTCCCCGGGTTCAGGCTTTAGGATTTACTCCGCCTTCGGCTCTTCGGCCTTCTTGGCCTTGGGAGCAGCCTTCTTGGCCTTCGGGGCTTCAGCCTTCGGCTCCTCGGCGGGAGTCTCAGCCTTCACCTCTTCCGCCTTGGGAGCTTCCTCAGCGGGAGCGGCCTCGGCTTTCTTGGCGCGGCTACGGCGGGTGGTCTTCTTGGCAGCAGCCTTCGGAGCGGCGGCGAGAGCGGCCTCGTTGAAGTCAACGAACTCGATCAGCGCCATCTCGGCGGCGTCACCCTGACGGAAACCGATGTGCAGCACGCGGGTGTATCCGCCCGGACGATCGGCGATCTTCGGGGCGATGGTGCGGAACAGTTCGGTCACGGCCTCCTTGTCCTTGAGGTAGCTGAACACAACACGGCGGTTGTGGGTCGTATCCTCCTTGGACTTGGTGACAAGCGGCTCGACATAGCTCTTCAGGGCCTTGGCCTTCGCCACGGTGGTGGTGATGCGCTTGTGCTGGATCAGGGAGCAGGCCATGTTGGCGAGGAGCGCCTTGCGGTGGCCAGCCTGACGACCAAGATGATTGATAGCTTTATTGTGTCTCATCTTTATACAGTCTTTTTCTTGGGTTCAATATTATACTTGGTGACGTCCATCCCGAACGAAAGCTTCATCTTCTCGACCAGGAGGTCGATTTCGTTGAGGGACTTCCGACCGAAGTTGCGGAACTTCATCAGCTCGGGACGGGAATAGGACACGAGGTCGGCGAAGGTGTCGATCTCAGCCGCCTTGAGGCAGTTGAAAGCACGCACCGACAGGCCCACATCGGAGAGCTTGGTCAGGAGGAGGTGACGCATGTGCAGCGACTCCTCGTCCAGCTCCTTGCTGTCGGTCTCCACCGTGCTCTCCAGCGACATCTTCTTGTCGTCGGTAAAGAGCTTGAAGTGGTAGATCAGGATGTTGGCCGCCTCGTGAAGGGCAGCGTTCGGGGAAATCGAACCGTCCGTCACGATCTCAAGATTGAGTTTCTCGTAATCCGTCTTCTGCTCGACACGCCAGTTCTCCACGCTCCAGTTGACCTTGCGGATCGGGGTGTAGATCGCATCGACCGGAATGGTACCAATCGGCGTGTTCTCGTCGCGGAGCTCCTCAGCGGGCACGAAACCACGACCCTTCGTGATGACGAGGGAGATTTCGAGCTTCACGGAAGGCTCGAGCGAGCAGATGTGCAATTCGGGATTCAACACCATGAAAGAAGACAATCCTTTGGAGATATCTTCTGCCGTAAACTCCTGCTTGCCGCTGATGACGATGTTTGCCGTCTCCGTGTCCACGGTCTCGACCATGCGGCGGAAACGCACCTGCTTGAGGTTCAGGATGATGTCCTGCATCCCCTCGATGACGCCGGGGATGGTCTGGAACTCCTGGTCCACGCCGGAGATCTTGATCTGACTGATAGCAAACCCCTCCAGGGAGGCCAGCAAGATGCGACGAAGAGCGTTACCGATCGTCTGGCCGTAGCCCGGCTCAAGCGGCCGGAATTCGAAACGGCCGACAGTGTCGGTGCTTTCGAGCATAATCACCTTGTCCGGTTTCTGAAATGCTAAGATTGCCATATTACAGTGGTGTTAAGGATTATTTGGAATAGAGGTCGACGATCAGCTGCTCGTTGATGTTCTCGGGGATTTCCGCACGGGTCGGAACGTTGAGGAACTTACCACTGAGGGTCTTGGTGTCGAAGTCCAGCCAGGCATACTTGGTCACGGAGGCCACGCTGTTCTGGATCACCTCGAGGCTCTTGGAGCGCTCGCGGACGGCCACGGTGTCACCGGCCTTCACCTGGGTGGAGGGGATGCTGCACACATTGCCGTT
>JAGCDF010000060.1 GCA_017651225.1 Bacteroidales bacterium | reverse complement strand
GCCGCGTCGCCCCCGGCCCCGCGCTCCCCTTCTCCCGCATCGTCGCCCTGGCGGACGACGGCATCCCCGACTGCGTCGCCATGCAGCCCGCCTGGGCCCGCGAGCGCATTGCCGAAGCGGCCGCTTCCATTCTCCGGGAATATTTGTAAATTTGCGCGCCGTTAGTTTCGCTTTTATGCAATATCTGGGAGAAATCATCTCGCTCGTCGTGGCCATGCTGTGGACCGCGACCGCGCTCTTCGCCAACGAGGCGAGCCGCAGGATTGGCGCCATGAGCACCAACCTGTTCCGCATGATCCTGTCGTCCGTCCTGCTCGGCGCACTTCTCTGGATCGTCATCGGACACCCTTACCCCGCCTTCGCCGACGGCAAGACCTGGCTCTGGATGGGCCTCTCCGCCCTGGTCGGCTACGTGTTCGGGGACTTCTGTCTCTTCAACTCCTACGTCGTGATCGGCGCCCGCTTCGGGCAGCTCTTCATGACGCTTGCGCCCGTCTTCGCCGCCTTTGCCGGCTGGATCCTGCTCGGCGAGACGCTCTCCTGGAAGTCCGTACTGGCCATGGGCGTGACCCTGTCGGGTATCGCCCTGTCCATCCTCAGCCGCTCCCAGGACGGCCACCACCTCACGCTCAAGCTGCCCCTCAAGGGCGTCCTGCTGGGCATCGGCGCCGGCATGGGCCAGGGCGTGGGCCTCGTGCTGAGCAAGATCGGCATGCAGCACTACGAGGCGGCGCTCCCTGCAGACGCCCCGGCCGCTTTCGACTGGGCCATGCCCTTCGCCTCCACGATGATACGTTCGCTGGTCGGCGCGGTCGGCTTCTTCGTCTGGATGGCCCTGCTGCGCCAGTTGCCGCAGCTGCGCGCCGCCGTCCACAACCGCCGCGGTATGCAGTTCACCGGCCTCACCACCCTCTTCGGACCCTTCATCGGCGTGTCGCTCTCGCTCATGGCCGTGCAGTACGCCCGCGCCGGCATCGCCTCCACGCTGATGGCCCTCACACCCGTGCTCATCATCCTCCCCTACGCGCTGATCTACAAACAAAAAATCACGCCGAAGGAAATCCTCGGCGTGACCGTTTCGATGATTGGCGTCGCGCTGTTCTTCCTGCTGTAACGCTATTCCCCTTTTCTCCGCAGGACAATGCGGGTAATCTCCGGAACGGCGCAGAAGCGGGCCGGGAAGATGGTCTCGCCCAGGCCGATGTTCACATAGAGGTACTGTCCCTGCTCCCGGTACAGGCCGTGCGTGTGGCGGTATTTCAGGCTGCTCGGCGTCCAGAGGCCGAAAAGACTCACCTGGGAGGCATGGGTATGTCCGCTGAGGGTCAGGGGGATGTCAACTTTGCCCACCACATCGCGCTCCCAGTGCGTGGGATCGTGGCTCAGCAGGATGCGCCAGCAGCCCTCGGTCCCCTGCATCGCCAGCGGAAGGTCGCCCGTCGAAGGGAATTTCGGTATATCGCTGATATTCTCCACGCCCACGACGGCCAGGGTATCGCCTCCCCGGACAATCCGACGGTTCTCGTTGCGGAGCAGATCCCAGCCCAGGGCCCTCTCCCGCGCCGCGACCGCTTCCAGCGAGTCCAGATTTGCCTGTCGGTAGGCACCGGGGAAATAAGGGCAGTAGTCGTGATTGCCGAGCACGGAGAGCACGCCGTCCGGCGCATGGAGGCGCGCCAGGGCGGGAGCCGTCTTCTGCAATTCGGACGGAAGGAGGGTCACGAGGTCACCCGTGAACACGATGAGGTCCGCCCCGAGGGCGTTCACCTTGTCCATCGCCCGCTCCAGGGAGCGGATGCGAAAGCGGAAAGAACTGGAATGGATGTCGGACAACTGGACCAGCGTATAGCCGTCAAAGGCCGCAGGAAGCGTCTCGGAAACAAGCTCCACGTTCCGCACCCGGTAACAGTTCCGCTCAATCAGCATGCCGTAGAGCAGGAGCAGCGGCGGCAGGGCTTGCGACAGCAGGCCCCGACGGAAGCAGCGGCGGAAGTTCCGGCGGCACACCAGAGCGAGCAGCCCGGAGACGATGGCGTCCAGGACCAGCAGCGCCAGGGCCACAGCCAGCCATAAAGCAACGACGGAGAGAATCTCGCTGCGCATTACTCTTGCAGACAGCCGTCCATCAGGGATTCAATGGCTTCCTTGTCGAGGTGCTGCCCGATGAACACGATCTTGTTCATGCGGTCCCCGTACTCCGGATCCCAGTCACGGCGCAGCTTGGCGTCGCGCCGCATCATCTCCTGCAGCTCGTCGCGGGGCATCGTGGCGAACCAATATCCCGCGTCCTTGAGCGTCTTCTGCTGACCGGCCGTCTCGAAGAGGTAGCACTTGTCGACGTCGGCGCTGAAGTAGCACAGGCCCTTGCAGCGGATAATGTTCTTGGGCCACTTTTTCGCGACAAAGTAGTCAAACTTGTTTATATCCAGCGCAGGACGCGAGTAATACACGTAGGTCCCCACGCCGTACTCCTCTGCCTCGCCCTCTTCATGGTCGTGGTCGTGGTGATGGTGGTGCTCGTGATCATCGTCATCGTCGCCTTCGATTTCAGCGATCCAGGCGGCACTGGTGGCCACCTTGTCGAAGTCGAACAGGCCCGTGTGCAGGAGCTTGTCGAGCTCGATATCGCCGTAGTCGCAGGTCAGGATCTCGGCCTTCGGCTGCAGGGCGCGCACGATGCTCTTCACGCGTCCGAGCTCCTCGGGCGTGACCTCGGAGGCCTTGTTGAGCAGCACGATATTGCAAAATTCGATCTGCTCGATCACGAGATTCTCGATGTCTTCCTCGTCGATGTTTTCGCGCTTGAGCGCTTCGCCGCAGGCAAATTCGTCTTTCATCCGCAGGGCGTCCACGACCGTGACGATGCAGTCCATCGTCGGGATGGCGACGCCCGGGTAGGACGGCCGCGAGAGCTGCGGATAGGAGTTGATCGTCTGCGCGATCGGGGCGGGCTCACAGATGCCGCTCGCCTCGATGGCGATGTAGTCGAACCTGTTCATCTTCGCGATCTCCTCCAGCTGCGCGATGAGGTCCATCTTCAGCGTGCAGCAGATGCAGCCGTTCTGCAGGGCCACCAGACTGTCGTCCGTCTGGCCCACGACACCGCCCTTCTCGATCAGGTCCGCGTCGATGTTCACCTCGCCCAAGTCATTGACAATCACCGCGAACTTGATGCCGCGGCGGTTCGTCAGGATCCTGTTCAGAAGCGTCGTCTTGCCGCTCCCCAGATAGCCGGTAATCAGCAGCACCGGCAGCTGCTTGTTTTCCAATTCTATATTCATAACTGGGCGCGAAGTTAGCAAATAAATCAACACCTTATCCCGAAAAAATGTTTACCTTTACCTCCATGAAAAAGAAATCCCCCCATCGTATCCTTTGGATCCTGCTCGCCATCGTGGTGCTGGTGCTCTTCTGGGCCGCCAGCGAGCACCGGCTCCGCCCCGCCTACATCGGCATCGCCAAGCTTGAAAACAAAATCAAAGGCATCGACGGCATCACCTCCGCCTCGCTCGCCCAGGTCAAGGGCGACGCCCGCCGCCACTCCCGGATGATCCGCAAGGGCTTCGGCCTCTTCGGCAAGGCCAAGGAGACCCCGGAAGAGAATTTCGACGATTTCGTCGAGATCGCCGAGGCGGTGCCGGACGCCATCCTGGAAATCCGTTATCACAGCACCTACAATTTCGTCGGCGCACGCATCGACGGCTACCTCCAGCCCACCGCCCTGCTGACGCGGCAGGCGGCCGATTCCCTGCGCGCCGTCAGTGACGAACTGCTCACGCTGGGCTACCGAATCAAGATCTACGACGCCTACCGGCCGCAGTGCGCGGTGGACCATTTCGTCCGCTGGGCGGCCAACCTCACGGACACGCTGATGAAGCCGTACTTCTACCCCGACCTGGACAAATCTGTGCTCTTCGAGCAATTGTACATCATGGAGAAATCCGGCCACACGCGCGGCTCCACGGTCGATCTGACGCTTTTCGACATGTCCACCGAGAAGGAAGTGGATATGGGCGGCACCTTCGACTGGTTCGGCCCGGAGAGCCATCCGGACTTCTGCGGCAACCCCGTCATGGGCCTTTATAACGGCGACAACCGAAAGAGCCCCGCAAGCCGCAGCATCAACGCAGAGCAGTTCGCCAACCGCCAGATCCTGCGCGAGGCGATGCTCCGCCACGGTTTCAAGCCGCTTGAGAGCGAGTGGTGGCACTTCACCCTGGCCGACGAACCCTACCCCGAGACCTATTTCACCTTCCCGGTCCGGAATCTGCCGTAAAGCAGAATCGGAGTGAAGCGACGCAGGGGGTTTGGGGGGAACGCCCCCCAATCATAGCGGAAGCGATATCTCCGCAAAAAAGGCCATCGGCGGATACCGACGGCCTTTTTTGTGGAGATGGGCGGAGTCGAACCGCCGTCCAAACAGAGTCCCAGATAGCTTTCTACACGCTTATCCTTTCTTTGATTGTCGGCCCGGAGCTGCCGGAAGGCAGGCCACTACGGGCTTATCCTCTGAATCTTAGCGGTCCTTAGAGGCGTCTGAGCCGCGCATCCGGTTTTGATGATACCCCTGGATCCAGACTGAACCGGCCTAAAGCTGGAGGGATATACGTCGTTCCGCAGCCTAGGCGGAAGCGATTGATGCTCAATCTCTTGGAGATTAGCAAGCGTATGAATAATTGTAGTTGCCAGTTATGGCTCGAAGACTGGGATTAACGGGTCAGCCTCCTACACCCGACGTGCTTACCATCCAAAATCAGTGCTGTCGAAACCAGAACATCCCCGAATGTGTAAGTGGTGGGAGATACTGGGTTCGAACCAGTGACCCCTTGCTTGTAAGGCAAGTGCTCTGAACCAACTGAGCTAATCTCCCAAAAGCGCTGGTCCCAAAAATGATTGCAAAGATAGGACTTTTTCGCAATCCTGCCAAATATTTAGAGCGAGGCTAGTACACCCGGAAGCGGCGGAGCTTGCCGTGGCGCCAGGACATCTCGACCGTCTGGCCGCTGCGGGTGCGCAGGCCCGAGACGCGGCCGTCAGGCCAGGCGGCGGGCAGCGCCGGGAGCGGCGAGACGGTGCCGTCGGGCGCCGATTGGAGGAGCATTTCGGCGAGGCCGGCGCAGGCGCCGAAATTGCCGTCAATCTGGAACGGCGGATGGGCGTCGAGCAGGTTGGGATAGGTGCCTCCCCCGCCCTGATAGTCGGGTTCGTCGCTCTCGGAAGACGGGCTGACATAGCGCAGGATGCGCCGGTACATCCGGTAGGCGCTCTCCGCATCGCCCAGCCGCGCATACAAATTGATCCGCCAGCCACAGCTCCAGCCAGTTGTCTCGAATCCCTTGATATCCAGCGTTTTGTGCGAAGCGTCCGCCAAGGGTCCGTCGCTGATCTGATGCCCGGGATAAACACCGAACAAATGTGTTTGGTGGCGATGCGTCGGCTCCAGATCGGCCCAGTCGTAGTACCATTCCTGCAGGTTCCCGGCGGCGCCGACATGGTACGGGTGCAGGCGCGCCAGGGCATCAGATGCCTCTTGGACGAAAGCCTCGTCGACTCCCAGTTCGCGCGCCGCTGCGACAGCATCGGTGAGACATTCCCGGATGATGGCGAGGTCGGCCGTGCCGCCGTACAGCGTGGCCCCGCGCACCCCGGTGTCAGTGATAAAGTAATTCTCCGGCGAGGTGCCGGGCGAAGTGATCAGTTCCCCGTCGCGCTCCACCAGCCAGTCCAGGCAGAACTCCGCCGCCCCCTTCAGCACCGGATAGTCGCGCTCCAGGCGCGCCCGGTCGCGACTGAACAGCCAATGCTCCCAGAGGTGCGTGGACAGCCAGGCGCCGCCCATGGTCCAGTTGGCCCAGCTAGACTGGCCGGTCCCCAGGCCCACCGGGCAGGCCATCGCCCAGATGTCCGTGTTGTGCCCGGCGTTCCAGCCGCGCTGTGCGCCGTAATAGTGCGCGGCAGCGTCCCGGCCGTTCTTCGCCAGCTCCTGCACGAAATCCAGCAGCACCTCGTGGCACTCCCCCAGATTCGCAACCTCGGCGGGCCAGTAATTCTCTTCCACATTGATGTTGGCGGTATAGTTGCTGCTCCACGGCGGATCCACGCCCTCGTTCCACAGTCCCTGCAGGTTCGCTGGAACGCCCGGCGTCCGGGACGAGGCGATCAGCAGATAGCGCCCGTACTGGAAGTAGAGCGCCTCCAGCTCGGGATTGGCGGCGCCTTCGGCGTAGCGGCGCAGCTGCTCGTCGGTCGGCAGCGCCAGCAACTCGGGATCCGTCCGGCCCAGGTCCAGTCGGACGCGGTCGAACAGCCCCCGGTAGTCCGCTTCATGCCGCGCGCGCAGCGTGGCGTCATCGACGGCGAGCACCCGCGCGGCAGCGGCGTCCGCGAGCGCCCGATAGGGCCGTCCTTCGCGCACCGGGTCCTTGTCGAAGCCGCTGAAACTGGTGGCGTTGACGACCAGCAGCGTCGCTTCCCGGCAGCCGTCCAGTACCAGTTCCTCCCCTTCCGTGCGCACTTGCCCGCCGGAAGCCCGGACGGACAAGACCGTCCGGAAATGGATCCCCCGTTCCGGGTCATACAGCAACTGCCCCTCGCCGCTGCAGTAGTAGCCCGGATAGGCGTGCCAGGCGGCATAGCCGTCCGAGACCAGCGCCCCGTCGCGGACGCTCACCGTATGCGGCAGCGGCGAATCCAGGCGCAGACGCGCGTGCAGGCCGTCTTCCGACCGCAGCCGGACAACGATGGCAGAGTCCGGAGCGGACACGTAGTACGACGCCTCGAAGGCTTTTCCGTCGCGGGCATAAGACGTCCGAGCGACGGCGGATGCGAGGTCGAGTTCGCGGCAGTAGCCGCTCACGTCCCCGCCGTCGGTGTAGCGAATCCAGAGCGTGCCCAGCGGCATGTAGGATTCGCTGAAATGCCCTTGCACCTGCCGCTGGAGGCGTTCCGCTTCGCGGTAATCCTCCCGTGCGAGCGCTTCGCGGATCAGCGGGACCGTCTCCGCCGCGTGCGCCCCCACCCCGTCCTGCAGGTCGGGATGCTGCTCGCCGCGGTCCGGCTCACCGGTCCACAACGTAATGTCGTTGAGCGAGATGCGTTCTTCGTCCGTGCCGCCATAGACCAGGGCGCCAAGGTGTCCGTTCCCCAGCGGAAGGGCCTCCTCGAGGCAGGTCGCAGGGCGGTCGTAATGCAGGACAAGGGCCCGCTGCGGCACGGCCGTGCATGCCGCCAGCGGCAGCAGACAAAGCAACAGAAGTGAGTGATGATTCATCTAATTATTCGGGATTGTTTCCAAATATACGGATTTCTTGTTATTTTCGCTTTTGAAACTAACCACACGATGATTCGAAAGACAAAACTTCTCTCCATCGCCATCGCCCTGCTGGCGCTCCCGCTCTGCTGCGGCGCGCAGGTGCTCGACCAGCATGAGGTCCGGCTGGGCTGGGGCGACATGCTCTTCGAGACCATGGCCTTCCACCCGAGCTCCACGCACAGCTATCCTTCCGGCAAGCCGACCGGCTATGCCTACCAGGAGAACCGCGACTACGCCTACACCGGCCACATCTTCGCGGAATACCGCTACCACCTGCTGAAGTGGCTCAGCTTCGGCATGCAGGCGGACTTCCAGGGGATTTTCTGGACCACCGAAAAGAACTTCCGCTCGAAGAACTACGACCTGACCCTGCTGCCCAACGTCCGCTTCACCTACCTGCGCCGCGAATGGGTGCGCATGTACGCCGGCCTGGGAAGCGGCCTGCTCATCGCCTGGGACAACGAGCGCAACACCGAGGCCGCCCATGCCCTCAGCGTGAACCTGCTGGGCGTGCAGGTGGGCAAGGGCCCCTGGTCCGGCTCATTCGAGATCAATCCCATGATTTCCCAGCAGGGCGACAACATCTATCTGCTGGGCTCGCGCATCTTCAGCGTCAGTGTAAACTATACTTGGTAAGATGATGAAAAAGAGCACAATACTCATACTTATACTGGCCGGCGTCCTGCTCGGCGCCTGCCGCCAGCCTGCGCTGGAATACGCCGATTTCGACACCTTCCAGGTTCTGTCCGTCAAGTCCTCGGAACTCTTCGACGAAGACGGGCTGATCAACCCCGAGGTCCAGCTGATGGACGAGGACGGCGCGCCCGCCACCGCCAACGCAGGCACGAAGACGGCCAAGACCAACTCCGTGGCCCTGGCGCGCGACCTGTTCGGCAGCTTCAACAGCAACAAGGTCGTCCAGATCGCCGGCACCTTCAAGGGGCACGACCTGGACGGCTCCCCGCTCGTCCAGTCCGGCAAGCTGGTCCTGCCCGCAAGCGGAAGGATCAAGAACATGGTCATCGTCAGCCACTTCACCATCGGCGCCAACAGCGAGGCGCCCTCCGAAGCCTTCCCTATCGAGGGCATCCTGGCCGGCAAGGGCTACGCCGTGCTCGAGGCCGACTACATCGGATTCGGCGTCACGGCGGACCGCATCCACCCGTACATGCACACGCTCAGCACCTCGCAGAGCGTCATCGACATGGCCCTGGCCGTGAAGCCCTACCTCGAACATATCGGCCGCGCGCCCGAGAGCCCCGAAGTCATCCTCGTGGGCTACTCCCAGGGCGGCTCCACCACCATGGCCGTCATGTCGCGGCTCCAGCGCGAATACAAGGACGTCTTTCCGATCAAGAAAACCTACGCCGGCGGCGGCCCGTACGACCTCTGCGCCACCTTCGACATCTCGATGGAGTGGGACGAGACAGGCATCCCCTGCGCCATCCCGATGATCGTCCAGGGCATCAACGAAGGCGAGAGCCTCGGGTTGAAGATGGAAGACTTCTTCAAGCCAAACCTGCTCGCGCATTACAAGGAGTGGATCAACTCCAAGAAATACACGGTCACGGAGATCAACGCGCTGATCAACTCCTCCTACCTGCACGAGATCATGACCGACAAGGGCAGGGACAAGACCAACAACCAGACAGCCCGGCTGTATAAGGCGCTGCTGACCAATTCGACGCTGAACTTCGAGCCCACCTCGCCCGTATTCATGTTCCACAGCCGGGACGACAAGACGGTTCCCTTTGTCAACGCCGAGCGGGCCGAGCGCTATTTCAAGATGCACGACGTCCACTACGACTTCGACCATTACGGCGCGCACGGCACGGCCTACCTCCAGTTCATCATCAAGGTTTCCAAGGACTTATGAGAAAGATTATCCTGCTGGCGGCCTGCCTGCTGACGCTCGCGGCCTGCTCCAAAGAACAGATATCCAGCCGTCCCTGCGAGTTCGATGTCAAGATCACCGACCTGAAGGGGGACAAGATCCGCTTCACCATCACGCCCAGCAATCCGGAGGCCTATTACGCCTACATGCTGGAGCCGGATTACTGGGAGCCCTACCACCTGACCGGGGATGCGCTGCTGCAAAGAGAGATGGAGCAGCTGATCACCAACTTCGAGCTGTTCGACCTGGACAAGAATCCGAACGTGGATTTCGCCGACGCCTTCTGCTACCAGGACCAGGCGGACCTGGTCCAGCTTTTCCTGGACCGGCAGACGAATTACAAGCTGGTGGTCATTCAGGTCAATCCCTGGAAAAAGGAAGGCATCGGCACGCCCAAGGAAGTGTATTTCCGCACCCCTGACGTCGAATTCGTCGACCTGCATTTCCAACTCACCTTCGACGGAGACGTCCTCCACATCCATCCCTCGGACCCGGACGCGCCGTATTATTGGGAATACGAGGAAGTCGAGATCGTGGACAACGAATACAACTCCCCCATCGTCTACTACCACACCATCGTCGACATGTACGAGCAGTACGGATTCATGGACAGCCTGGTCTCCCGCGGGGATAACGATTGGGTGTTCCCGCTCGACGACAAGAGCCTGCCCGCGGGCAAAGAGTGCTACCTGATCCTGGCCAGCTACCGGGATGGCGAAATCAACAGCGATGAGACCATCGTGAAATTCATCTGGAGCCCCGGCGAGTCCGCCCTCACCGAATGGATCTGGCCGAGCGAGAACGATGAATATGAATAACTGAGATGAAGAAACGACTTACCCTCCTGACCTGCGCCGCCCTGCTGCTCTGCAGCGCCGCGACGGCCCAACCGAAAATCACGCAACTGTATTTCGACACCCGCGCCTCTTTCCACCAGGAATGGGAGAACGGGAAATACCACAGCCAGTTCACCGGCGACCACTTCAACCTGAACGTCCGCGGCCAGCTCACGGACAAGCTCGACTTCCGCATCCGCCAGCGGCTCAACAAGGCGGTCTTCGACGCGAAGAACATCTTCAACGCCACGGACTTCCTGTATCTCCGCTGGCAGGCCACGCCCAAGCTGGCGCTGACCGCGGGCAAGAACGCCCTCTTCATCGGCGGCTACGAATTCGACGCCGTCCCGATCGACGTCTACTACTACAGCAACTTCTGCAACAACCTCTACCAGGGCTTTGCCTTCGGTGTGAACGCCGAGTACGAGTTCCTCCCCGGCGAGGTGCTGGCCTTCCAGTTCTGCAACTCCCCGCTGTCGCTGGGCTTCTCGAACCTCTACGCCTACAACCTGGCGTGGTTCGGCTCCTTCGCCCCCTGGTGGAACACCATCTGGAGCGTCAACTTCGTACAGGACGAGTACAACCGCTTCATCAACTACATCGCCCTCGGCAACCGCTTCACCTTCGGCCCCGTGGCCATCGACCTGGAGTGGATGAACCGCGCCGGCGCGGGCCAGAAGAACTTCTTCTCGGACTTCACCGTGATCTCGAAGATCATCTGGACCGTCGGGAAATGGAACATCTGCGCCAAGGGCGGCTATGAGGAGAACCCCTGGGAGAACATCGACGCGCAGGGCCGGCCGCTCGACCTGGCCGTCGCGCCCGGCACGCGCAACATCTACGCCGGCTGCGGCGTGGAGTTCTTTCCCCTGCCCGACCGCGACAAGCTCCGCCTGCACGCGGTCTACTTCAAGAGCAGCTCCATCGGCATCGACAACTTCGACATCGGCGTGACCTGGCGCCTGGACATCATCAAGCGATAAAAAAAACCGCACCAGAACGGTGCGGTTTCAGCGCGGAGAGACAGGGATTCGAACCCTGGAACCGCTTTGGACGGTCACACGCTTTCCAGACGTGCCTCTTCAGCCACTCGAGCATCTCTCCAAACGGGACTGCAAATATAGGAAGATTTTTTTAATTATTATATTTGTCGACGATAAAAAGAATACCAATATGAAAACCGTTTTCGCCACCCTGTTATCCCTGGTCGGCATGACCGCCTGCGCCACCAACTACACGGACCTGACCGTCAATGATTTCGAGCAGACCGCCTACGACGGCACCCCCGCCATCGTGGACGTCCGCACCCCCGAGGAATACGCCGCCGGACACCTGCGCGACGCCGCCAACTGCGACTGGAAGGCCGAAGGCTTCCTGGGAGCCATCCAGGCCAAATACCCGAAGGAGGTGCCCCTCGCCGTCTACTGCCGCACCGGCCGGCGCAGCGCCGAGGCCGCGGCGAAGCTCGCCGACGCCGGCTACACCGTCTACAACCTGCAGGGCGGCATCGAGGCCTGGACCGCGGCCGGCAAGCCCACCCAGACCTATGAGGTGGAGGTGTTCTTCACGGAGGACTTCAGCCCCGTGGCCATCACCCTGCTCAAGCACGGCACCCTCGCAATCTCCTACCAGGGCGCCACGATCCATATCGACCCCGTGAGCGGCCTGGGCAAGCCCACGGACTACGCGAAGGAATTCCCCAAGGCGGACGCCATCTTCATCACCCACGAGCACGGCGACCACCTCGACAAGGAGGCCGTCGCCGCCCTCTACGAGGAGGGTAAGACCACGCTCATCGCCAATCCCAACAGCGTCCAGCAGCTGGGCTTCGGCATTGCCCAGCCCAACGGCGAAGAGGGCGAGCTCCCCTGCGGCATCCAGTTCACCGTCGTCCCGGCCTACAACAACAGCGAGGGCCACACGAACTTCCACCCGCAGGGGCGCGACAATGGCTATGTCTTCGACATCGCCGATCTGCGCATCTACGTGGCGGGCGACACGGAGGACATCCCGGAGCTCGCCGACATCGAGGATGTCGACATCGCCTTCCTGCCTGTGAATCAGCCGTATACGATGACCGTCGAGCAGTGTGTCAAGGCCGCGAAGGTCCTGCAGCCGCGCGTCCTGATCCCCTACCACTTCTCCAACACCGACCTCTCCGCCCTGCCCGGGCAGCTGCCCGGCATCGAGGTGCTCCTGCGCCAGCTGCAATAATCGGTAATTCTAGTTTATATGAAAAAGATAACACTTCTGCTGTCCCTCCTTTCGCTGCTGGCCATCGGCTGCAGCCGGGATTTCCGTTCGCCGAACGGCACGCTGAAAGCCACCGTTGACGGCCAGACCGTTTCCGTTTACTGTCAGAACGTCCTGGCAGCCACGGTCCACCTCGGACTCGTGACGGCCGAGGCGGACCTGGACTCCGCCCTGACCTTCACCGGCAGCACGCCGAAATGGCGCATCAACGACGATTACATGATGAAGACCGGCAAGCGGGCGCATTGCCAGAACGTCGCCCAGCAGTACCGGCTCTCCTATAAGAATCCCGCCGGAGACAAGCTGGACGTGCTCATCCGTCTCTACGACGACGGCTTCGCCTTCAGCTACCAGCTCCCCGGCGACGTGGAGACGCTGGAGGACCGCTCCGCCTGGCAGATCCCCGAAGGGACCCGGCGCTGGATGGCCCAGCTCAAGACGGACTACGAATCCTACTATCCCTTCTCCACCAGCGGCAAACCCCAGACGGGCGACCCGATGGCGCGCTTCAACCGCAACCCCGGCACCTGGGGCTTCCCGGCCCTCTACGAGCCGGCTGACGGCGTGTTCGCGCTGCTCAGCGAGTCCGACCTGCGCCACGGCGACAGCGCCGCCTCGCTCGACAACCGCGCCGACAGCGAATGGTACCGCGTGCATCTGACCGGCCCCGCGCATTTCGCGGAGGGCCGCTCCCCCTGGCGCCTCGCGATCATCGGCTCCCTCGCCGACGTGGTCGAGTCCACGCTGGTCACCGACCTCGCCAGTTACACGGCCTTCGAGCCGGACTGGGTGGAGCCCGGCGTGTCCTCCTGGATCTACTGGGCCTACAACCACGGCTCCAAGGATTTCGCCCTGATCAAGTCCTACATCGACCTGGCCGCCGAGCAAGGCTGGCCCTACTGCCTCGTGGACTGGGAATGGCCCCAGATGGAAGGCGGCTACAGCATCGAGGACGTGATGGCCTACGCCAAGGAGAAAGGCGTCAGGATCAACCTCTGGTACAACTCCGGCACCTCCTGGGTGGGCGCGGGCGCGCCCCAGCCCGAGGACTGCCTGAATGAGCCCGCGCGCCGCGAGCAGGAGCTCGCCTGGCTCGAGAGCCTCGGTGTGAGCGGCATCAAGGTGGACTTCTTCCTCCCGGACGACGCGCGCATGGTCGACTACTACCTGGACATCCTCGAAGACGCTGCCAAGCACCACCTGCTGGTGGATTTCCACGGCTGCACGATCCCGCGCGGCTGGCAGCACACCTGGCCGAACATGGTCTCGATGGAGAGCGTGCTCGGCGCGGAATGGTACAACAACGGCCCCTTCCTGACCACGCGGGCGGCCGCCCACAACGCCACGCTCCCCTTCACGCGCGGCGTCATCGGACCGATGGACTATACCCCCGGCACCTTCACGGACAGCCAGTTCCCGCACATCACCACCAATGCCCACGAGCTGGCGCTGCCCATCCTCTTCGAGTCCGGCATCCAGCACATGCCCGACCGGCCTGAGGCCTACGCCGCGCTGCCCGCCGAGGTGCGGGCCATGCTCACCACCCTGCCGGCCGCCTGGGACGACACCCGCCTGCTGGCCGGCTATCCGGGCGAATCCGTGGTCCTGGCGCGCCAGAAAGGCAATAAATGGTACATCGCCGGCATCAACGGCGGCGACGAGCCGAAGGAGATCAGCTTCTCGCTGGACCGCCTGAACGCCCCGCAGGGCAGCTGGACACTCTTCGCCGACGGCGACGAGGACCGCAGCTTCCGCATCGAGACGCTCAGCCCGGCGGGCGACGTCTCGGTCCCCTGCCGCGCCCGCGGCGGCTTCGTGCTGGTGCTCAAATAGTAACGAGCATCTCTTTGCAACCCGGTTGCAAGTAAATGGCGGTATCTTTGCAACCCGATGAAAACACCTGCATTACATTATCTGCTGGCCGCGATGGTGCTGGGCGCCGTCTGCGGCTGCCATCCGCACGGACACGAGCATGAATCCGAGCCGTCCGAAGAACAGCACGAGCACGGCCATATCGTCATCAGCCCCGAGCGTCAGGAGCAGCTGGGCATTGCCGTGGAGGCCGTCCAGCCCGGTCCTTTCCGCGAAGTGATCCGCACCAGCGGACAGATCCTTCCGGCCGCCGGGGAGGAAATGACCGTCGTCGCCCGCAGCGAGGGCATCATCAGCATCGGCTCCCTCACGCAGGGCTCGCCCGTCTCGAAAGGCGGACGGATCGCCACCCTCTCCACCCGCAGCGTCGGCTCCGGCGACAGGCTCGCCAAGGCGGAGATCGACCTGGAGACGGCACGCAAGGAATATGAGCGCGACCAGCAGCTCCGCGAGGGAAATATCGTCAGCGAGAGTCACCTGGATCTGAGCCGCCAGGCCTATGAGCATGCCAAGATCGAATATGAGGCGCTCGCCGCCGGCAGCACGCCGGAAGGAGGTCTGGCTGTCACCGCTCCCATTTCCGGCTTCATCAAGGACTGGCTGGTCGCCAGCGGAGACTATGTGCAGACCGGCACGCCCGTCGCCGTCGTGAGCAGCAACCGGCGGCTCCGGCTGCAGGCGGATGTACCGGAGTCCTATTTTGACAGGATCGCGGCCATCCGGGATGCCAATTTCAGCACGGCCTACCACGACCGGACCTACAGCATGTCCGAACTGGGCGGCCGGGTGATCAGCCATGGACGCGCCTCCAACGGCGATTTCTATATCCCGGTCATCTTCGAATTCGACAACCGCGGCGGGATAGTGAGCGGCTCGTACGCGGAGGTCTGGCTCCAGGCGGACCGGACGGGCGACTGTCTGTCCGTGCCCCTGACAGCAGTCGTGGAGGATCAGGGCGTCCAATATGTATTCGTGCGCGAAGCGGACGATACTGACTGCTTCGAGAGACGGGAAGTCGTCCTCGGCCTGTCCGATGGCCGGCGCGTCCCGGTCCTGCAGGGCCTGCAGGCGGGCGAAGACGTCGTCACCCGCGGTGCCGTCCATGTCAAGCTGGCAGGGATTTCCGCCGTTCCGGCCGGCCACACGCACAACCACTAGGCCCATGGACAAGCTCATCGCATTCTCGCTCAACAACCGCCTGGCCATTCTGGTAATGGCCATCCTGTGCATGGTCGCAGGACTGTATTCGGCCTCCCGGGCAGAGGTGGACGTCTTCCCCGACCTGAACGCACCGACCGTGGTCGTGATGACCGAAGCCGAGGGAATGGCGCCGGAGGAGGTGGAGCGCCTGGTGACCTTCCCGATCGAGACGGCCGTGAACGGCGCCACGAATGTACGCCGTGTCCGGTCTTCGTCGACCGCAGGTTTCTCTATCGTCAATATCGAATTCGACTGGGGCACAGATATTTACCGGGCCCGCCAGATTGTCAGCGAGAAGATCGCCGCGGTGGGCGAAGCCCTGCCCCCGGGTGTGGGAAATCCTACCCTCGGCCCGCAGGCCTCGATCCTGGGCGAACTGATGATTATCGGCCTCACGGCCGAAAACACGTCCATGGAAGAACTCCGCACGCTAGCCGACTGGACCCTGCGCCCGCGCCTGCTTTCGCTGGGCGGCGTGGCCCAGGTGGCGGTGATGGGCGGAGACATCAAAGAATACCAGATCCTGCTGGATCCCGGCCGGATGCGCCACTACGGCGTGGCGATGGACGAAGTCCTCGATGCCGTCCGGGGGATGAACCAGAACGCCCCCGGCGGCACGCTCTACCAATACGGCAACGAATACATCGTCCGCGGCGTCCTGTCCACGGACGAGACCGCCCTGCTGCGCAAAGCCGTCGTGAAAACCGGCGCGTCCGGGCGTCCCATCCCGCTCGAAGCCGTCGCAGAGGTCACGACCGGCCCCAAGACCCCCGTGCTCGGCGTCGCCTCCAACGACGGACGTCCGGCTGTCATCCTGACCGTCACCAAGCAGCCCAACACCTCTTCGCTAGACCTGACCAGCCGCCTGGACCGCGAACTGGACGAGATCCGCACCATCCTCCCGGCGGACGTCCGCGTCAATGCGGACATCTTCCGCCAGTCCCGCTTCATCGAAGGCTCCATCAGCAACGTGAAGAAATCGCTGCTCGAAGGCGGCATCTTCGTCATCCTGGTCCTGTTCGTCTTCCTGATGAACTGGCGGACCACGCTCATCTCGCTGGTATCCATCCCCCTGTCCATCCTCATCACGCTGCTGGTCACCCGCTGGATGGGCATGACCGTCAACACGATGAGCCTGGGCGGCATCGCGATCGCCATCGGCTCGCTGGTGGATGACTCCATCGTGGATGTGGAGAATGTATTCAAGCGCCTCCGACAGGTGCGCGGGCAGGGCAAGGACGTGCTGGGAGTGGTTTATGAAGCCTCCCGGGAGGTTCGTATGCCGATGCTCAATTCCACGCTGATCATCATTGCCTGCTTCCTGCCGCTCTTCTTCCTGTCCGGCATGGAGGGACGCATGCTCAAGCCGCTGGGGATCACGTTCATCATCTCGCTGCTGACCTCGACCCTCGTCGCCCTGACCCTCACGCCGGTCCTGAGTTCCTACCTGCTCGCGCGGGAACTGCAGCCCGCCGCAGACGGCAGCGCTCCCCGTGAAACGCCCGTCACGCACTGGCTCAAGAAACGCTATTCCACGGCGCTCAAGTGGGCGCTGGAGCACCGCCGGGGCGTCCTGACCCTGGTCGGCACCCTGCTGCTGACGGCCGTCGCCATGTTCCTTACGCTCGGACGCAGTTTCCTGCCCGCCTTCAACGAAGGATCGCTGACCATTGCCATGAGTTCCGTGCCGGGCATCTCCATCGAGGCGTCCGACCGGCTGGGCCGCCAGGCCGAGGAGTTGCTGATGAGCATCCCGGAGATCCGTACCGTCGGCCGGAAGACCGGCCGGGCCGAGCTGGACGAGCACGCATTCGGGGTGAACTGTTCCGAATTCGAGTGCCCCTTCGAACTGAACGGCAAGAGCCGGCGTCAGCTGATCGCCGAAGTGCGCGAGAAGCTCTCGGTCCTGCCGGGCGTGAACCTCGAAATCGGCGGGCCCATCTCGCACCGCATCGACGCGATGCTCTCCGGCACGCAGGCCGGCATCGCCATCAAGGTGTTCGGCACCGACCTTAACAAAATGTACGCGATCGGCACGCAGATCAAGTCGGCCATCAGCGGCATCGAGGGCATCGTGGACATCAATGTCGAGCAGCAGGTGGAGCGCCCGGAACTGAACATCGTGCCGCGCCGGGAGCTGCTTGCCCGCCACGGAATCACGCTTCCGGAATTTGCGGAGTTCCTACAGGTCATGCTGGAAGGCATGCCTGTCTCGACCGTCTATGAGGGGAACCGGGCCTTTGACCTGACACTCAAGGTAAAAGAAGACGCCCGCGCCACGATGGAGCGCCTCGGCGACCTGATGCTTGACACCGCTTCCGGGGACAAGGTTCCCCTCTCGCAGGTTGCCGACATCGTCTCCTCGGCCGGTCCCAACACGATCAACCGGGAGAACCTCAGCCGCAAGCTCGTGGTCTCCTGCAATGCCGCAGATGGCGAACTGGCCCGGGCCGTGGCAGCCATCCGCGCCGCCGTCGCGCGGGAAGTCACCCTGCCTGACGGTTACCGCATCGAATACGGCGGACAATTCGACAGCGAAGAAAGGGCCTCCCGCACCATCGCGCTCGTGAGCCTGTTCAGCATCCTGCTCATTTTCCTGCTGTTGCAGGGAGAGTTCCGCAACACCTCGCAATCCCTGACCGTGCTGCTGAACCTGCCGCTCGCGCTGATCGGCGGCGTGGCGACGGTCTTCTTCTCCGGCGGCATCCTGAGCATCCCGGCCATCATCGGATTCATCTCCCTGTTCGGCATCGCCACACGCAACGGCATGCTGCTGATCGACCGCTACAACGCCCTCGCGACGCAGGGCCTCTCCCCCGCCGAGACCGTCCTGAACGGCTCGCTGGACCGGCTGAACCCCATCCTGATGACGGCCGTCACTTCCGCCCTCGCGCTGTTGCCGCTCTCGCTCGGCGGCGAGTTGCCGGGCAACGAGATCCAGGCCCCGATGGCCCGGGTGATCCTGGGCGGCCTGCTCTCCTCGACACTGCTGAACGCCTTCGTCATCCCGATCATGTATTTCGTCACCAACTCGAAGAAAAAGAAAAAACAGCTATGAGAAGAATCAGTCTGACCCTGCTCTGTCTGTGCTGCTGCTTGCAAGGATTCGCCCAGGGCGCCGTGGAGACGGTGCTGCGGGAAATTGAGCTGAACAATCCCGATCTGCAGGCCGCCGCGGCCGCTTTGGACGAGGAACGCCTCGCGCACCGGTCGGAGGCGCTGCCCGCCAACCCCGAACTCGAGTTCAACTATCTCTGGGGGGCTGCCGGCATCGGCAACCGCCACGATCTGCGGGTCACGCAGGCCCTCGACATGCCGACCCTGAGCGGCCTGCGCTCCGGCCAGGTCACCCGCCTGGACGAGCTGGCCGCCCTGAAGTACCGCGCCCAATTGCTGGACGTGTTCCGGCAGGCCCGCGAGCTCTGCATCGACCTGGTGCACAGCCACCTGCTCCTGGAGGAACTGCAAGACCACCAGGAACGCTCCGCATCGCTGGTACAGGCTTATGAGCGGCGCCTCGAAGCCGGTGGCGCTACGATCCTGGACCTCAACAAAGCCCGGCTCCACCTTGCTTCCGTGCAGGGCCAGATCAACCGTGTCGAGAACAAGCGGCAGTCGCTGCTCGCCGCCCTGCGCATGCTCAACGGCGGCCGCGACGTGGATGTCGCCCTGACCGCCTACGACCTGGATGATACGCTGCCGGAGGACTTTGAAAGCTGGTTTGAGCAGGCCTCCGAGCAGAATCCTGTCCTCGCTTATGTCCGGCAGGAAGTCCGGGTCGGACAGCAGCAGCTCGCCATCGAGCGCATGAACTGGATGCCCGAACTGACGGTCGGCTACATGAGCGAACTGCGGACCGAAGAGCAGTTCCGCGGCGTGACCGTCGGGGTGAGCATTCCGCTCTGGAGCGGTGCCAACCGCGTCAAACGCGCCCGGGCAGGCGTCGCGGCAGCCGAGTCGCGACAGAAAGCCGCCGAGCATGCCTTCTACGAACAGCTTCGCGACAACTACCGGATTGCCCTGGCGATGAAGGAGAACGCCGAGATGCTGCGCGCTTCGCTCACAGACACGGACTACCGGGATTTCCTGCTCTCCGCCCTGTCGCGGGGCGAGATCTCGATGGTGGAGTATCTGGTGGAGAACGATCTCTACTATGAAGCCCTGGAGCAGACGCTCGAAGCCGAGCGCGACTACCGCCATTCGCTGTCCGCGCTGAAGGTTTTCTGATTTTTTGTATATTTGTGGGATATGGAAAAGAAGCTCGTCATCATCCCGACATACAACGAGATTGAGAACATCGCCAAAATTATCCAGGCCGTTTTCAACCTGCCTGGTGAGTATCAGATCCTCGTGATCGACGACGGCTCCCCGGACGGGACCGCCGCCGTGGTCAAATCGCTGCAGCAGGTGTATCCCGAGCGGCTCCACCTCGTGGAGCGCAGCGGCAAGTTGGGGCTCGGCACGGCCTATGTGACCGGCTTCAAATGGGCCCTCGCGCGCGACTACGACTATGTCTTCGAGATGGATGCCGACTTTTCCCACAACCCGGCCGACCTCCCGCGCCTGCTGGAAGCCTGCACGGTCGGCGGCGCCGACATGTCCATCGGCTCGCGCTACTGCGACGGCATCAACGTCGTCAACTGGCCGCTGGGCCGCATCATGATGTCCTACTGCGCCTCGCTGTACGTGCGCGCCGCCCTGGGCGTGCGCATTTGCGACAGCACGGCCGGCTTCGTCTGCTACTCCCGCAAGGTCCTGGAGACCATCGACCTGGACGCCGTGAAGATGAAAGGCTACGGCTTCCAGATCGAGCTGAAGTACACCGCCAAGAAGCTGGGCTTCAAGATCAAGGAGGTTTCCGTGATCTTCGTGAACCGCCAGGAGGGCACTTCCAAGATGTCCGGCAGCATCTTCGGCGAAGCCTTTTGGGGCGTGCTGGGCCTGCGCTTCCGCAAACTCCGTCCCGCACAGCGATGAAAGAAATCTACATCAAGCACATCGCCGGCCTGCTGAACCTCAAGGACTGGCAGGTCGAGAATTGCGCCGAGCTCTTCGAGGACGGCGACACCATCCCCTTCATCAGCCGCTACCGCAAGGAGAAAACGGGCGGAATGGACGACGCCGAGGTGGCCGAAGTGCGCCACTGGGCGGACGTCTTCGCCGAGATGGAAAAGCGCAAGGAGACCATCCTGAAGGTCATCGGTGAGGCGGGCGCCCTCACGGACGAGCTGCGCGCGCAGATTGAGAACTGCGTCTCCGGCACCGAGCTGGAAGACCTCTACCTCCCCTGGCGGCCCAAGCGCCGCACCCGCGCCACGGCAGCGCGCGAGCTGGGCCTCGAGCCCCTCGCGGACCTGCTCTGGAACGGCAAGACGCGCAACCCCGAGGCCGACGCGCGCAAGTTCGTCGGCGACAAGGTGCCCGACGTGGACGCGGCCCTCGCGGGGGCGCGCGACATCGTCGCGGAGCGCCTCAGCGAGACGGCGCTGATCCGCGAGAACCTGCGCGCGATCTTCCGCCGCCGGCGGGTGGTCGCGACGGTCACGAAGGCCGGTCGCGACAGCGCCGAGGCGGCGAAATACCGCAGCTATTTCGATTTCAAGATGCCGCTGGAGCGCATTCCCTCCCACAATCTGCTCGCCATCCTGCGTGCGCAGAACGAAGGGTTCCTGAACGTCAGCATCGACGCCGACGCGGAGAAGTGCGACGCCAAAATTTACTACGACCACTGCCAGGCCCACGGCTACCCCGCCGGGCCGACGGCCGACCAGGTCAAGGAGGCCGTCTCCGACGCCTTCAAGCGCCTGCTGGAGCCGTCCATCAGCGGCGAGGTGCTGCGCGAGGCCAAGGAGAAGGCGGACCGCGAGAGCATCCGCGTGTTCGGCGAGAACCTGCGCCAGCTGCTGCTCTCCGCCCCCGTGGGGCAGAAACGCACCATGGCCATCGACCCGGGCTTCCGCAACGGCTGCAAGATCGCCTGCCTGGACGAGCAGGGCGGCCTGCTCTGCCATACGATCATCTACCCCCATCCCCCGCAGAACGAGAAGGTCAAGGCCATCATGGCCGTGCAGGACATGCTGAACAAATACGGCATCCAGGCCGTCGCCATCGGCAACGGCACGGCCTCCCGCGAGACGGAGGATTTCATGCGGCGCATCCAGCTGCCCGACGGCTGCAAAGTGTGGACGGTCAGCGAGGACGGCGCCTCCATCTACAGCGCTTCTGAAATCGCGCGGCAGGAGTTCCCGGACGAGGACGTGACCGTGCGCGGCGCCGTGTCGATCGGCCGCCGCCTGATGGATCCGCTCGCGGAGCTCGTCAAGATCGACCCCAAGAACCTCGGCATCGGGCAGTACCAGCACGACGTGGACCAGGCGCTGCTCAAGGAGCAGCTCGACAACACGGTCGAGAGCTGCGTGAACGCCGTGGGCGTCAACCTCAATACCGCCTCCCCCTACCTGCTGGCCTACGTGGCCGGCATCGGTCCCACCCTGGCGGAGAACATCATCGCCTACCGGACGGAGAACGGCGGTTTCCGCAGCCGCGCCGAGCTCCGGCAGGTGCCGCGCCTCGGGCCGAAGGCCTTCGAGCAGTGCGCGGGCTTCCTGCGCATCCGCGGCGCGGAGAATCCGCTCGACGGCTCCGCCGTGCATCCCGAATCCTACGGCATCGTGGACCGGATGGCGAAATCGCTGGGTGTCAGCACGAAAGAGCTGGTCGGCAACGCCGAGCTCTGCGCGAAGATCCAGGCGAAAGACTATGTCACGGAAAAGGCCGGTCTGCCGACCGTCAACGATATCCTGAAGGAGCTTGCCAAGCCGGGCCTTGACCCGCGCGAGCAAGCCTCCGAGTTCGCTTTCGCCGAGGACATCCACGGCATCGAGGATCTCGTGGTCGGCATGGAGCTGCCCGGCATCGTCACGAACATCACCAACTTCGGCGCGTTCGTCGACATCGGCATCCACGACGACGGCCTCGTGCACGTCTCGCAGATGGGCCCGCGCGGCACCGACCCGACCAAGGTCGTGAAACTGCACCAGCAGGTGCGCGTCGCCGTGACCGCCGTCGATCTCGACCGCGGGCGCATTTCCCTCAGATTGCTGAAATAGCTACTGGAAGATCCGCTTGCTGAAGTCTTCGAAGAAGTCGATCCAGTTGTACCACTCATGGCCGCCCTCGACCAGGACGTAGTCGTGCGGATAACCGTGCCGGACCAGGCGCTTGTGGTAGAACTCTATGTGGGGATGGAAGAAATCCGTCTTGCCGATATAGATGACGTAGTCCTTCGGCGGGATGGCGAACTGCTCCTCCAGCTTCCACGCCAGGCCCTTGTAGACGTCGCGGTGGTACTTGGCCGCCATGGTCGCCTGGGTATAGGGCGAGAGAAGTCCCACATAATCAAAGGTTTGCGGATGGTTCGCCGAGAGGTAGACGGCCTGCAGGCCGCCGTTGGACATGCCCGCGATGGCGCGGCCGGCCTTGGTCGGAACGGTCCGATAGCGCTGGTCCACAAAACCCACCACGTCGTGGCGGAAAAAGCGCTCCGGCTCGCCGGTCTGCGTCCAGAAAGCCTCGAGGGCGCGCAGGCAACGACCATTGTTGAAGCTCTTGTCGTTGGCGTAGCGGTTCATGTTCGGCATGACCAGGATGAAATCCTTGGCGAGGCCTTCGTGCCGCAGGGAATCCAGACGATGGAAGACGTCCGCGCTGTCCACCCAGGTCTTCTCATTGCCGCGCGCGCCGTGGAAGAGATAGAACACCGGATAGCGCTTGAGCGTGTCCTTGTAATAATCTTTCGGCAGATAGACCAGCATACGCCGCTGCGTCAGGTGCGGCTCGCTGCTGGGGTAATACACGGCCTCGACGATGCCCTCGCCCGGCAGCGCCTCGAGGACGCTGCTCTCCGGGCCGCGGCCGTAGCGCGCCGCGGTACCGCAGGCGCAAAGCCCTGCAGCCAGTATCAGGAGTAAGAAGAATCGTTTCATCATTGCTTCATGCCAAGCGCCTGCTCAAACATCGCGACCAGGGCTTCGGCGGATTTATTGATATCGTAGTTGCGGGCGGAGTCGGCGTAGCGCTGTGCCATCTCGTTGCGCTTCTCGGGGTGCTCGATCCACCAGTCGATGCGCTCTGCCAGCGCGCGGCTGTCATAGACGGGATACAGGCTCTCCGGGCAGAGCGCGAACACGGACGTGCCGATCATGTCGCCTTCGGCGATCACGGGCACGGCGCCCTCGCGCACGGCCTCCAGGCAGGAAAGACCTTCGACTTCCACCCACGCGCAGTGGATGTAGAGGTAGGACGTGCGCGCCAGCTCGTTCAGCTGGTCATGTGTATAGAAACCGAAGGTGGGAGGCGTCTTCAGGATCCCCTCCTGAAGGAGGCGGTCGGCCATCTTGCGGTATTTCTTCTCTTTGGTCCCCCGCCCGGCGAAAATCAGGCGAATGCGGTCGGCGTAGCGGCTGTAGCGCATGGCTTTCAGGAGCGTGTCCTGCGACTTCTCCTTGGACAGGCGGCCGACGCAGAGGAGGTCGATCGTTCCCTCCGCCGACACGGACGTGGCCTTCACGGGCTCTGCCGGAATGGCGATGCCGTTCGAGATCACATGCAGGCGCGATTTGTAGCCTTCCTTCTTCAATTGGTCGCGCACGGCGGGCGTCGGGCACTGGATGTCCGTGCAGGGGTCGAAGACGAAGCGACGCCACAGGTACATCATCGGCCAGTTGATGGGGCTGTTCTTGGAAAAGCCGAGGTTGGCGTTGAAATTCTGCGCGAAGACGTGGTAGGTCGCGGTCAGGATCTTGCCCTGCCTACGGGCCTCGTTCAGGGCTGCGCCCTGCAGGAACAGGCCTTCCTGGATGTGGACGATGTCCGCCCATTCGACGGCTTCGCGGATCTTCTTTTTGTCAATTTTGGCGTAAGCCAGGCCGTTGGCGTAGATGACGGGCTCGAAGATGGGGAATTTCCAGTGCTCCAGCGGGTATTCGGGCTGCGGGCCGTTGGGGTCCGGATTGGCAATCGACATCAGACGCACGTCCACGCCATGCTCGCGCAGCGCGGACATCGTAGCCTTGACGGCAACGCTCTGGCCGTTGCCCTTATGATATACGTTGTTGCAGACAAACAGAACCTTCATGGCGCGTCAGGCTTTCTCCCCCAGCGCCTGTCGGAACATGCCGATCAGCGACTCGATGGTCTTGTCGTTGTCGTAGTTGCGGGCGGAGTCGGCGTAGCGCTGCGCCATCTCGTTGCGCTCGGCGGGATGCTCGATCCACCAGTCGATGCGCTCTGCCAGCGCGCGGCTGTCAAATACGGGATAGAGGCTCTCAGGGCTGAGAGCAAAAGTAGATGTGCCTATCAGCCAGCCTTCGGAGATGATGGGCACGATGCCCTCGCGGACGGCCTCGAGGCAGGACAGGCCCTCGACTTCGATCTCGGCGCAGTGGATATAAAGATAAGACTTGCGGGCCAGCTCATGCAACTCGTCGTGCGTGTAGAAGCCGAAGGTGGCGGGAACCTTCAGGACGCCCTGCTTGAGCAGGCGGTCAGCCATCTTCTTGTATTTCTGCTCCTTGGGGCCGCGGCCGGCGAAGACCAGGCGGATGCGGTCGGCGTAGCGGCTGTAGCGCATGGCGTTCAGGAGGACATCCTGGCGCTTGTCGTTGGCCAGGCGGCCGATGCAGAGCACGTCGACGATGCCATCGGCCGACACGGGCTTGACCTTAACAGGCTCCGCGGGCATGTCGATGCCGTTGGAGATGATGTGCAGGCGGGCCGTGAAGCCCTGCTTCAGCAGGTAATCGCGCACCATCGCCGTAGGGCACTGGATGTCCGCACAGTGGTTGAAGACCAGACGGCGCCAGTTATGCACGAGCGGCCAGTTGACGAAATTATGCTTGGGCAGGCCCAGGTTGGCGGTGACATTGTGCGGATAGAGGTGGAAGGTCGCGGTGAGGGTCTTGCCCATCTTGACCGCCATCTTGACGACTACGTTTTCCAGCGGCATGGCCTCCTGGATGTGTACGATGTCGGCCCACTCGAGGGCTTCGGTAATCTTCTGTCTGTCAATCTTCGCATAGGCGAAGCCGTTGGCGTAGATGATGGGCTCGAAGATGGGGAATTTCCAATGGTCCAGCGGGAAGTCCGGCTGGGGGCCGTTCTCGTCGTAGAGGTTGCGGATCGCCATCAGACGCGCGTCCACGCCATGTTCGCGGAGCTTCCGCATGGTATTGTGGATGGAAACGGAGAGACCGTTTCCCTGGTTATACGCGTTATTGCAAACGAATAAAACTTTCATGTCGATTATTAAATCCTGCAAAGATACGCATTTATTTTTTAATCCCCTTTTTCCGACCCTTGAGAAGCCTGTTTCCGAAAAAAAAGTAGGAAAACTCCGAAAAAGATTAGGAGTTTTAAAATTTGTTTGTATATTTGCAGTGGAAACACTGTAACTATGCGACCGAAATTAACAGCAAAAGAAGAAGAGATCATGCAGATCGTCTGGCAGAACGGCGACCTGTTCATCCGGGACATCGTGGCCCGGATCCCCGATCCCAAACCCTCCTACAACACCGTAGCGACGCAGGTCAAGTTCCTGGAAGACAAAGGCTTCCTGACCCGCAAGCCCATGGCCAACAGCTTCTGCTACTCCCCCGCCGTCACGGAGAAGGAATACCGCGGCTCCACGGTCGGCGACCTGGTCGAGCGCTACTATGATAATTCCTACGCCATGCTCGTGTCCCAGTTCGTCGAAGACGACAAGATGGACCTCGAAGAGCTGAAGGCGCTGATCGCAACCATCGAAAACAAGCAGAAATGACACCGGCCCTCCTTTATATTGCGCGCGCCAGCCTGTACCTGGCCCTCTTCTACGCCTTCTACCTGCTGGTCATGCGGAAGACTTCCCTCTTCCGCTTCAACCGCGTCGTGCTGCTCGCCGGCACGCTGGTCTGCCACCTGCTGCCGCTGCTGCGCCTGCGCACCGTCATCGTCCCGGACCTCTCCGGCATCCAGGTCGGCGACCTGCAGCTGGTCGGGACGGAGGCCGAACAGGCCGCCGGGGGCTCCTTCCCCTGGCTCCTCGCGCTCTACCTGGTCGGCGCCGCCTCCGTCGTGGCTGCGTCGATCATCTCCATCGCCCGCACGCAGCGCATCATCCGCAGCGGCTCCCAGGAGCCCTGCGAGGGCTGCCGCCTGACACTGCTCGACCTCGACGTCCCCTCCTTCAGCTGGGGCCGCAAGGTCGTAATGAGCCGGCAGGATTATGAGAAATACCCCGCGATCCTGCGGCACGAGCTGCAGCACATCCACGCGCACCACTCGCTGGACGTCCTGCTGATGACGCTCGTAAACACCATCCACTGGTTCAACCCGCTGGCGTGGATCGCCCGCGCGGAGCTGCGGCTCCTGCACGAATACGAGGCCGACGAAGGCCTCATCCGACAAGGCATTGATGCAACCTCATACCAACTCCTCCTGGTGCGGAAAGCCGTGGGAGAGCAACGCTTCTCCCTGGCCAACGGCTTCAACCACGCCAAACTCAAACAAAGAATTGCCATGATGCACAAAAAACCCACATCGGGCTGGATGCGCCTCGCCTACGTCGCGCTCCTTCCCCTCCTCGCAGGGACCATGTTCCTGTGCAACCCCGCTCGCGCGGAAATCCGCCCCGCCACCACTGAAACGCTCACCGTTGCAGAATTCCCGGCCATCGCGGAAACGCCTGTCGTCGTCGAAACGCCGACGGCCCAGAACCCGCCTGCAGGCGCCAAGACCTTTGATTTCTCCAGCATCGAGGACAAGCCGACCTTCCAGGGCGGCGACGCCCAGGCCTTCGCCAAATGGGTCTCCTCTCAGTTGGTTTATCCCGCAGAAGAAAAAGAAGCCGGCCACCAGGGCCGTGTGATGGTACAGTTCGCCATCAACACGGACGGCTCCGTCAGCGACGTCAAAGTCATGCGCAGCACCGGCTATGAAGCCCTGGACAACGAAGCTGTCCGCGTGATCTCCTCCTCCCCCAACTGGAAGCCGGGCATGGTGAACGGCCAGCCGGTCAAGGTCACCTTCATGTTCCCGGTCATCTATCAGGTGCGCGGCGACAAGGACGACCCCAAACCGGCAGGACAGACCATTTCCATCCGAACCGCCTCCGGTGCCATGCCGCTGATCATCCTGGACGGTGTGAAGTACATCGGCGAGCTCAGCGCCATCGATCCCAGCACCATCGAAAAAATGGAAGTCCTCAAGGACGAGGAAACCATCAAAAAATACGGGGATGAGGCCAAGAACGGCGTCATCCTGATCACCTCCAAAAAACAGTAAACCATACCAACCATGCGCTGCCTGATCTCCCTCATCCTGATGATCCTGTCCCTGGCGCCGCTCGCGGCGCAGGACCTCACGGCGGTGAGGGAGCTCAAGCAGCTGTGGAAGTATGACGAGGCCATCGCGTCGCTGACGCAGATGATGGCCGAGCAGGGGCCCCGGCCCGAGCTTCTGGAGGAATTGGTGGACTGCCATTTCCAGAGCGGCAATGCAGCGGAAGCGCTGGATCAGTACTCTCTGCTCGCCCAGATGCAGCCGGACAAGCTGCTCTACCAGATCCGCCTGATGAGCCTGTTCTACCGCGGCAGGCAGTACGACGGCGCCATCGAGATCGGGCGCGGCATCCTGCAGCGCGACTCCATCACGCAGGTCATCTCCCTGGTGGGCGACGCCTTCAACCAGCAGGAGCGGCGCGACTCCGCGGAATGCTACTACCGCGCGGCCCTCGCCCGCCGGCCGCACAGCGAGAGCGTGCTGAACAAACTCTGCAGCATCCTGCTGGGGCGCGAACAGCACGACGAAGTGCTGGCGCTGGCGGACGCTTTTCTCGCCGAAGAGCCGGACAACCTGACCATCCTGCCGGTTCGCGGCATCGCGCGCTTCGCCAAGAAGCGCTACGACGACGCGGAAGCGGATTTCAAGCACATGAACGAACTCGGCGAAGATGGTTACGCCGTCCACTATTACCTGGGCCAGTGCGCCCAGAAAAACGGCCTGCTCCGCGATGCCGAACGGGAGTTCAAGCTGGCCTGGGAGCGCGATTCCACCGACGTAAACGTGGCGCTGACCATCGCGCAGCTGATTTCGGACGCCCGCAAGGACGGCTGGGAGGTCTGGTACGACAAAGCACTCACTATGCTCCAGCCGGACCCCAAGGTCATCTCCGCCACCGCCATCGCCCACCAGAACTACGCCCTCTCCGCCTACAAGAACGGCGACTTCGACCTTTGCATCGCGGAGTACAAGAAGATGCTGGAATACAGTCCGAAGCACTACGCTGCCTACTACATGATCGCGCAGTGCTACGAGCTCAAAAAAGACTACAAGACGGCACTCAGCTGGTACAAGAAAGCCCAGCCCTACTTCGCCGAAGGCACCCGCGGCCGCGAGATCGCCGACACCGGCATCCAGCGCATGGAAGCCGAACTCTTCTTCTTGAACGAATAATCCACCGGTGATCTCTCACCAGCGACGTTTTCACCACCCTCGTCGGCAACGAAGTCTGGGAGCACTTCGCCATCATCCTCGACCTGAAGGCAAAGAAGTTATATATCAAATGAGATTCGCCGGTCGGAGCCGGCGAATGACGAAGAGCAGCACTGGCTCCGCCTTTTGGGGAAGGTCTGATTTTAGGGTCGACACCTTCACCATGGAAAGTGTCACTGGAGACTTTCAGAGGCCGAATTGCCGGGGAAGGTCTGCCACCTAAAATCAGACCTTCCCCAGAAATCCTTTCAGAAATAATCAAGATTTCCGACCTAGAATATGGGAGACTCTGCTCTGGGAGAGCCCGAATGCCCGCGAAAGCTGCGGAATGGTGGTATGGCATGTACGGTACAGATAAGGAATCAATCTCGTTTTTCTTTCCTCGGAAATTCCGGACAGATCTTCCTTGAACCATCTCTGACAGGTCTCGTTGGCCCGTTTGAAGAATTCACCGTCGGTTTGCATCTGTCTGGGAGTATCAATCAACTTGTTATACATTTCTGCCGAGTTCTGCCCACCCAGGGTCTTTAGGAAGAAAGCATGATCCCATTCGAAGGCCTGCTCCAGATAGCGGTGTTCGCAGAAGCTGTCCGGGATTAACTCGTTTTTACTGTCTATCAGCCATGAGACACCGGATAAATCGTCTCCGGTATGCATAATCGACTCCCGCTCTCTTTTCGTCAGTCCGGCGACCCGTCGGACAGGGCCGGGAATAGTGTTTTCCCTGAACATGGCTCGGTATCCCGTCCAACGATAATCATTGATTGGACATCCGTTATCCAAGGCATTCCGGGGAATGTACGCCAGGGCATTACGGACATACCAGTCAGAATCCAACAGAATGGCTTTGATATCTGTCCTTCGCAGGACGCTGCTTTCACCGTATTTGCGCCGGAACCACATGGCATACATCCTTTTCAACTCCTGTCCATAGTCATGAGCTTCTTGTTGGCTGGCTGCCAGAATGGCAACGTGGCTATGGTTGGAGACAACCGCATAAATGACGACAATGACGTTCTTCCTGCGAGCTGCGATGCACAGGATTTTCACCATGGCATCATAATCCACGTCATCCCGGCACAGGATAGCCGTTTCCAGCCCCTCCATGCTGATATGAAAGGGATAAAGCTGCCGAATGCTTCCATCCGGCAGCTCGTGTGTAACAACGCGACGCATGGTCAGCTCCTCATCTTGCCAGGCTGGATGAATGGTGCAAACTGCACGATCTTCCCGCCGTTCTTCTCGAATTCCCTGTGGGCCTCCTGCACAAGTCGAGAAAACTCGGCGGACTCCAGATCAATCATCTTGATCATCTCTTCGCGGTTTACGCTGACTGACAAATCCGCAATGGCCAAGGCCCTGATAATAGCCATAACGTCTTGTTCATTGCCACCCCACAAAGAGGTCATCATGGCGAAGCAGAATGCAGCGATAAGTCCCGGAATGGTATCCGGTTTTTCGGCTGGCTTGAGATCCGTTTTGAAACGGATGTCGGTTTCTCCATACTGGAGGATTTCTAGAATCTTTTTCATAATCTAAAGTATTTTCGGCCAAAGTAGGTATAGCTATCCGTTTAAAAAAGAGTAATCGGATAAAAAATACAAATTTTACGGGAAAGGCCTGATTCCAGGTAGGGGACCTTCCCCGGTCATTCTACATCTGACAGTGTTCTGCGGCACTTCCAATGGTGAAGGTGCCGACCCTATAATCAGACCTTCCCCATTTTCAAGCGAGTAAATCAGATCCGGCTTTTCGAGTCGATGCAGATGGTGACGGGGCCGTCGTTCAGCAGCGCGACTTTCATATCGGCGCCGAACTCCCCCGTCCCGACCGGCCGGCCGATGGCAGCGCCCAGTTCCCGACAGAACGTCTCATACAGCGGAATCGCGATTTCGTGCCCGGCAGCGCCGATATAAGACGGCCGGTTGCCTTTTTTGGTAGAGGCCATCAGCGTGAACTGGCTCACCACCAGCGCCTCGCCCCCAATCTCCACGACACTCCGGTTCATCACCCCCTCGTCATCGTTGAAGATCCGCAGCCCGGCCACCTTCCGGACCAGCCACTCGATATCCTCCGCCCCGTCGTCCGGGCCGATCCCGAGCAGCACCAGCAACCCCGGCCCGATCTCCGACCGGACCTTCCCGTCAATCGTAACGGAAGCGGAAGTAACCCTCTGGATAACGACGCGCATACCTAATCCTCCGAGGTGATCTCCTTGAGTTCGGCGCGATAGGCCATCAGAAGACGTGATTTGGAGATAAAGCCGAGGTACTTGCGGTCGGCGTCGACAACCGGGAGACGCCAGGCGTCCGTGCGGTCGAACTTCGCCATCACGGACTCCATCTTCTCGCCGACATAGAGGAACTCCGGCACCGGCTCCATGATGTTGTAGACGTGCCAGGAATCGTATTTGGACGGATCCAGCAAAGGCTTGCGGGCCAGGGCAATGTCGATCATGCCCTGGAAACGGCCTTTCGAGTCGATGACAGCCAGCACGGCGGCGTCCGTGTCGGCCACCACCGTGGCCAGTTCGCGCAGCGTGGCGTCGATCTGCACCTTCGGATACTTGTCGCGGATCAGGTCCTCCATGTGCATGAGCGTCAGGACGGCCTGGTCGTTGTCGTGCGTGAGCAGGTCGCCGCTCTGCGCGATACGCTTGGTATAGATGGAATATTTCTCGAAGAGGCGCACGGTGCCGAACGCCACGGTCGAAGTCAGGATGAGCGGAATCAGCAGCTCGTAGCCGCCGGAAATCTCGGCGATGAGGAAGATGGCCGTCATCGGCGCCTGCATCACGCCGGCCATCAGCGCCGCCATGCCCACGAGGGCGAAATTCTGCTCCGGCACGCTGAAGCCCAGGTTGTTGAAGCAGCGGGCGAAGACGAAGCCCAGGATGGCACCCACGAACAGCGTCGGACCGAAGGTACCGCCCACGCCCCCGCCG
Organism: Bacteroidales bacterium; assembly: GCA_017651225.1. Lineage (GTDB taxonomy): Bacteria > Bacteroidota > Bacteroidia > Bacteroidales > UBA932 > Cryptobacteroides. Next base: position 8,606 of record JAGCDF010000060.1, on the reverse strand, counting down.
GCGTTGGTCGCCGTCATCGCGAGCACCTTCAGGAAAAAGACCAGCGCGAAGAACAGCGGCACGCCCCACTTCGTGTCCAATAGGAACGACAACACGCTGCGGCCCTCCAGGTCGAGCGACTGCCCGTTCAGCAGCAGGCCGAGGGAATCATAGCCCTCGCCGTAGAGCGGCGGGAAAAGGAAGATCAGCAGGCCCAGCGCCCCGGCGCAGAGCGCCCAGCGCAGGTAAGGATTCTTCAATTTGCCGATGCGGTCCTCCAGGAAGAGGGTCGTGCGCAGGAAGTACAGCGAGCCCAGGCCGCCCAGTACGCCCAGCACGAGGTAGAACGGGAGATTCCCCATCGAGAACGGCGTCAGCGTGCAGGCGAAGATCGGCGTCTGGCCCCGGAAGATGTAGGATACCACCGTCGCGGAGATGGTGGAGATCAGCACCGGCAGGAGCGACTTCATCGACACGTTGAAGAGCAGGATCTCCAGCGTGAAGAGCACGCCCGCCAGCGGCGCCTTGAAGATGCCGGCCACGGCACCGGCGGCGCCGCAGCCCAGCAGCAGGGTGATGTTGCGGTAGGACAGGCCGAAGGCGCGGCCCAGGTTGGAGCCGATGGCGGCACCCGTGTACACGATCGGCGCCTCAGCACCGACGGAGCCGCCGAAGCCGATGGTGATGCTGGAGGTCAGCATCGAAGACCAGGTGTTGTGCGGCTTGATCTTCGACTCGTTGCGCGACACGGCCAGGAGCACCTTCGTGACGCCGTGGCCGATGTTGTCCTTGATCAGATAGCGCACCAGCAGCAGCGAGAGCAGCATGCCGATGCCCGGCAGCACGAGGTTCTGCCACGCGTACGCGAAATGAAAACCGTCGCTGAGCAGGTGCTTGATGGCGTGGATCGCCCAGTCCAAAACGACGGCGGCGCACCCGGAGAGTACGCCGACCATCAGACTCAGCAACAGCAGTTTGCTGTGTTCGGAAATATGTTTCAGAGAAAACTTCACGCTAGGCGTCGGCTCCTTCGTCGTCAGCGCCGTACTGGGAGATGTTGTCGTCCGGCAGGGTGTCGCCCTCGCCTTCCGGCGCGGAAGTGGTACCGGCCACGGACTCGACCTCGGCCTCCTCTTCCCCTTCGAGCCAGCGCTCGATATCGTCGGGATTGTCGATCTGCACCTTGATCTTCACCAGGTAGATCGCATCCGGAATTTCAATCATCACCGCATAGAACGGCGTGCCGTCCGGCTTCGTATATTTATTGAGATCAGGAAGATAGTCATTGAAGCCTTTCGGGTATTTCTCCGCGAATGCAGCAGCCAGTTCGGGAGACATGTTTTCGTAGCTGACGATGTGTCGTTTCTTATTGTCTTGTGCCATAACTCAGGTTTAGTTTCGTGCTGCAAGTATAACTACTTTTTCTTAAAAAAAAGTGCTTTCTGTTCCTTTTTTTTCAACATATCCTTTTCGGTCCACACAGGCTTCATCGTACGGGGGTCCAGGCCGCTCCACCACATCACGGAGGAGGTGGTCATGGGCGTGGGCATGAAGTCCTGCACCTGCTCCATCCAAATCCCCTTCAGGCAGGGATTGGCCGCCAGGCGGCGCATGTCTTCAAGCCGGCAGCCGGGATGCGAGGAGATGAAGTACGGCACAAGTTCGGTGTGCGTGCCGTTCTCCCGGTTGATCTTGTCGAACTCGATGCGCAGGCGCTCGAAGAGGCGGAAGGACGGCTTGCCCATGTAGTGCAGCACCTTGTCCTCCGTGTGCTCCGGGGCCACCTTGAGGCGGCCGGAGGTGTGCTTGAGCATGAGCTCACGCAGGTAGGGCTTGCCCGTCTCGTCGACGAAACCCTTTTCGTCGAGGAAGAGGTCGTAGCGCACGCCGCTGCCGATGTAGCTGTGGCGCACGCCCTTGACGGCGTCGACGGCGCGGTAGAGCTTGAGCACGCGCTCGTGCGAGCGGTCCATGTTCGGGCAGGGGCCCGGGAAGAGGCAGGACTGGCGGCGGCATTTCGCGCACAGGTCCTGGTTCTTGCCGTGGAGGCCGTACATGTTCGCCGTGGGCGCGCCGAGGTCGGAGATGTTGCCGTGGAATTCGGGCATGGCCGCCAGCTTGCGGACTTCCTCCAGGATGGAGCGCTCGCTGCGCGACTGGATGAATTTGCCCTGGTGGGCGGCGATCGTGCAGAAGTTGCAGCCGCCGAAGCAGCCCCGGTGGGTGATGATCGAGTCCTTGATCATGTCGTAGGCGGGGATGCGCTTGCCCTTGTAGCGGGGGTGCGGGAGCTTGGTGAACGGCAGGTCCCAGCAGGCGTCCATCTCCTCGGTCGTCGCCGGCGGATACGGCGGATTCACCTGCACGTAACCGTTCCCGACCGGCTCGATGAGCGTCTGTGCATGAAGCACATTCGCCTGAATCTCAATATGATGAAAATTCTCCGCAAACGCCACTTTATCCTTACAACATTCCTCAAACGAATGCAGCAGAATCGGCGCAGTGGAGTCCGGGAGACCCTCGGAAAACCGTGGCCACCCATGGCCTCGTAAATGGGAGGGGCCCGCAGCCGAAGGCTGTGGGAAGGATGAGCGAAGCGAAGTTTTCCGAGGGTCTTCCGGCGCAACGGAGCTAATTTTGCCAGTGCGGAAAAATGCAAGCTGCGGGATTTGTTCAATTTGCTTCCGATTGCGGCCGGCTTCGATGGCGCGGGTGAGCTCCAGCATGGGGCGTTCGCCCATGCCGTAGCAGAGCCAGTCGGCGCCGCTGTCGACGAGGATCGACGGCATCAGCCGGTCGTCCCAGTAGTCGTAATGCGTCAGACGGCGCAGGGAGGCCTCGACGCCGCCGATGACGACGGGCACGTCGGGCCAGAGCTGCTTGAGGATCTTCGAATAGACGGTCACGGCGCGGTCCGGCCGCTGCCCCGCCCTGCCCTCCGGCGTGTAGGCGTCGTCGTGGCGCAGGCGCTTCGCGGCGGTGTAGTGGTTGACCATGGAATCCATGGCCCCCGAATTGACCGCGAAATACAGCCGCGGAGCGCCCAGCTTGCGGAAATCCCGCAGGTCGTCGCGCCAGTTCGGCTGGGGCACGACCGCGACGCGGTACCCGGCTTTCTCCAGGTACCGCGCGATGCAGGCCGTGCCGAAACTGGGATGATCCACAAAAGCGTCTCCGGTGAAGAAGATGATGTCGATCCAGTCCCAGCCCAGTTGCTGAACCTCCTTGACGGAGGTGGGAATATTACATTCTGTCCGGTAAGTCAATGCCCAGGATCTTCATGCCGCGCCGCAGGACGCCGGCGAGCGTGGAGATCAGCTCCAGACGCATCTTCAGGACCTCCTGGTCCGGCTCCTTGAGGATCGGCGTGTCGTGGTAGTACTGATTGAACTCCTTGGCGAGCTCGTAGCAGTAGTTGGCGATGAGCGCGGGCGAGAACGCCGCGGCCGCCTCGGCCACCTTCTGCGGATAGGCGCCCAGGATCTTGACGAGACGCACCTCCTTCGGGCTCAGCTCCACCGACGGGTTGAGCGAGGCCTTCAGGTTCTGCTCCTCCGCCTTGCGCAGGATCGAGCAGATACGCGCGTGGGTGTACTGGATGAAAGGTCCGGTGTTGCCGTTGAAGTCGATGGACTCCTTGGGGTTGAAGAGCATCTTCTTCTTGGGATCCACCTTGAGGATGAAGTACTTGAGCGCGCCGAGGCCGATCATGCGGTACAGGCGCTCCTTCTCCTCGTCGGCGATGCCGTCGAGCTTGCCGCTCTCCTCGGAGGTGGCCTTCGCCTCCTCGTACATCTTCTCGATGAGGTCGTCGGCGTCCACCACCGTACCCTCGCGGGACTTCATCTTGCCCTCCGGGAGCTCCACCATGCCGTAGGACAGGTGGAAGATCTGGTCGGCCCAGTCGAAGCCCAGCTTCTTGAGGATGAGCTTGAGGACCTGGAAATGGTAGTTCTGCTCGTCGCCCACCACGTAGATGTGGGAGTCGAGTTTGAATTCGCTGAAACGGCGCTCGGCGGTGCCGAGGTCCTGCGTGATGTAGACCGACGTGCCGTCGGAACGGAGCAGGAGCTTACGGTCCAGGCCGTCGGCCGTGAGGTCGCACCACACGGAGCCGTCGTGATCCTTGACGAACACGCCCATGTCGAGGCCGCGCTGCACCAGCTCCTTGCCGAGCAGGTAGGTCTCATGCTCGTAATAGGTGCGGTCGAAGGTGATGCCGAGGGCCTTGTAGGTCTGCTCGAAGCCGGCGAAGACCCAGCTGTTCATCATCTCCCAGAGCTGGCGGACGGCGGGATCGCCCTCCTCCCATTTCACGAGCATCTCGTGGACCTTGTCCATCACGGACGGGTCATCCTTCTCCATCTTGGCGAACTCCACGTAGCAGTCGCCCACGAGGTGGTCGCCCTTCTTGCCCGTGCTCTCCGGCGTGGCGCCGTTGAAGCGCTGCTGCCAGGCGTACATGGACTTGCAGATATGCACGCCGCGGTCGTTCACGAGCGTGGCCTTGATCACCTCGTTGCCCGCGGCCTTGAGCAGGTCGGAGACGGACGCACCGAGGAGATTGTTGCGGATGTGGCCCAGGTGCAGGGGCTTGTTGGTGTTGGGCGAGGAGAACTCGACCATCACGCGGCGGCCCGTGGCGGGCAGCTGGCCGAAGTTGTCATCCTCCACGATGCACGCGAGGGCCTCGCGCCAGTAGAGGTTGGACAGGCTCAGGTTCAGGAAGCCCTTGACGGAGTTGTAGGCGGCGACCTCCGGGCAGTTGGCGATCAGCCAGTCGCCGATCTCCACGCCCGTGGCGTCCGGGCTCTTGCGCGAGGTGCGCAGCAGCGGGAACACGACCAGGGTGAAATCGCCTTCGAATTCTTTGCGGGTCACCGCGACCTGCATGGCGGACGCCTCGACGTCGGCGCCATACAGCGCTTTGACGGCCTCTGAGGCCTTCGCAGCGAGGAACTGCTCCGGTGTCATCAGCCGAGGTAGGTCTTGAGGAGTTTGCTGGCGGACGGCTTCTTGAGCTTGCGGATGGCCTTCTCCTTGATCTGGCGGACGCGCTCCCGGGTGAGGTCCAGGCGTTCGCCGATCTCCTCGAGGGTCATCTCCTGGCAGCCGATGCCGAAGAAGGACTTGATGATCTCGCGCTCACGCGGCGTGAGGATCTGCAGCGCGCGCTCGATCTCCGTGCTCAGCGACTCGTTGGTGAGGCCCTTGTCGGCGCTCGGGGAGTCGTCGTTGGGCAGCACATCCAGCAGGCTGTTGTCCTCGCCCTCCACGAAGGGGGCGTCCACGCTGACGTGGCGGCCGGACACGCGGAGCGTATCGGCGATCTTGTCTTTCGGGATATCGATCATGTCGGCGAGCTCGTCGGTGGACGGCTGGCGCTCGTTCTCCTGCTCGAACTTGCCGAGGGCCTTGTTGATTTTGTTCAGGGAGCCCACCTGGTTCAGCGGGAGGCGCACGATGCGGCTCTGCTCCGCGAGGGCCTGCAGGATGGACTGACGGATCCACCACACGGCATAGGAGATGAACTTGAAGCCGCGGGTCTCGTCGAACTTCTCGGCGGCCTTGATCAGGCCGAGGTTGCCTTCGTTGATCAGGTCAGGCAGGCTGAGGCCCTGGTTCTGATACTGCTTCGCCACGGACACGACGAAACGCAGGTTCGCGCGGGTCAGCTTCTCCAGGGCTTCCTGGTCGCCCTTGCGGATGCGCTGGGCAAGTTCGACTTCTTCTTCCGGGGACACCAGTTCTTCGCGGCCGATCTCCTGGAGATACTTGTCCAGGGACGCGCTCTCGCGGTTGGTGATGGATTTCGTGATCTTTAACTGTCTCATTTCTCTTTGAATCTCTGCCCATTTATACGGAACAATCCCGCGCAAGTTTCAAACCTGCGCGGGATTTTTTTCCGAAAGTTTTCAACAGATCCTTCGCTTCGCTCAGGATGACATTTTATTCGTCTTTGCCGAAGCCGAAGTAGCCGGGACGGCCGGTGGCCGTGACGCCCTCGATGAAGATGGAGCGCTTGCTCTTCTTGGCGATGTCGATGACATCCTGCGGCTTGCTGACCTTCTGGTCGTTGACGAAGCGGATCACGAAGCCGTCCACGGCGCCGGCGCGCGCCAGCTTGCCGTTGCCGGCGGAGACGATGAGCACGCCGTTGTCGACCGCCTTGAGCTCAGCGCCGTAGAACATGACCGTACCTTCGCTGGTCACCGTGCCGTTCTCGACATTGCCGTCGGAGAAGGTGACGGAGAGTTCGATCGACTTGCCGTCGCGCAGGAGCTTGACCGTGGCCTTGTCGCCCGGGTGGAAGCTGTTCACCTTGGCCTGGAGATCAGGCATCGAACCGATCTTGGCGTTGTCGATACCAGTGATCACGTCGCCGCTCTTGAGGCCCGCCTTGTCGGCGGAGCCGCCCTTCGCGATCTCGGCCACGTAGGCGCCCTCGGTCACGGAGAGGTTGAACTTCTTGGCCGCGGCGTCGTCCACCGTAATGCCGGAGATACCCAGGATCGCGCGCTTGACGGAGCCGAAGTCGATGAGGTCGGAGACGACCTTCTTCACGATATTGGAAGGAACGGCGAAGGAATAGCCGCTGTAGGAACCGGTCGTGGAAACGATGGCGGTGTTGATGCCCACCAGCTCGCCCTCCTTGTTGACCAGGGCGCCGCCGGAGTTGCCGGGGTTGACGGCCGCATCGGTCTGGATGAAGGATTCGATCTTGAACTGACCGTCGGTGTTGGGCATCGAACGGCCCTTGGCGCTGACGATGCCGGCGGTGATGGTGGAGCGGAGCTCCTCACCCAGCGGGCTGCCGATGGCCAGCACCCACTCGCCGAGGCGCAGCTTGTCGGAGTCGGCGAACTGCAGGACCGGCAGGTCGGTGGCGTCGATCTTGATCAGGGCGACGTCCGTGACGGGGTCGGCACCGATGACGGTGGCCTCGTAGGTCTTGTTGTTGTTCAGCGTAACCTCGATGGTGGTGGCGCCGGACACGACGTGGTTGTTCGTGACGATGTAGCCGTCCGGGCGGATGATCACGCCGGAGCCGCTGCCCTGGCGGTCGCCGCCGCCGAAGCCGTAACCGTTACCGAAGCCGAAGAAATCCAGGAGCGGGTCGCGGTACTGCTGGCGCTGCTGCTGTTGCGCCTTGATGGTGACCTTCACGAAGACGACCGCCTCCACGGCGTTCTCGGCCGCGTAGGTAAAGTCGGGATAATCAGAGAGTGACAAATTGACAGTGCGGACCGCCTGTCCGTCGGAGGTGTAGACGGTCTTCGTCTGCGCGCCCCCCTGCTCGGGAGCCGCGGATTTTACGATCGCATAAGCGGTCAGGCCGCTCAGCAGGACCGAAAGAAGCACAGTGATAAAACCTTTTTTCATATATCTGTCGTTTAAAATTTTGTCCGGGCAGTAAAAAGTCAAAATACATGCCAAAATCCAAGAATTAATTTGTAAATTTGCCAGAACGATTAATCGAATAATTAAAAAGACTGATATGGAATTCAACGTTTCTAGCGCCGGACTGCTCAAGGGCATTCTCGATGTTTCCAAGGCGATTCCCGCCAAGACCGCCCTTCCCATCCTGGAAAACTTCCTCTTCGTCCTCAAGGACGGACAGCTGGAGGTCACCGCCTCCGACCAGGAGCTCACGCTCCGTACCGTCGTGGCCGTGGACGGCATTGCCGAAGAAGGCAGCATCGCCGTGCCCGCCCGTCAGATGATGGACCTGCTGAAGGCCCTGCCCGACCAGCCCATCACGATCAAGACCGCCGGCGAAGGCTCCTTCGAGTGCATCTGGAGCAACGGTAATTCCTCCCTCCCCTATTTCCCGGCCGCGGACTACCCGGAAATCAAGGGCGCGAGCAGCGACGCCATCAGTGCCACCGTCCCCGCTTCCGTGATCGCGGAAGGCATCGGGAGCACGATTTACGCGACCGCGGACGACGAGATGCGTCCCGCAATGAACGGTATTTTCTTCGACATGGACCCGGAGAGCACCACGCTCGTGGCCTCCGACTCCCATAAGCTCATCTGCTACACCACCCGCGAGTTCAAGGCCCCCGAGAAGGCCTCCTTCATCCTGCACAAGAAGCCCGCGGGCGTGCTGAAGTCCATCCTGGACAAGGACGACGAGGACGTGACCATCGCCTTCGACTCCTCCACCGTGGTCTTCACCTTCGGCAGCACGATGATGGTCTGCCGCCTGATCGTCGGCAAGTTCCCGGAGTACCGCAAGGTCATCCCGCAGAACAACGCCAACATCCTCAAGATCGACCGCAACCAGCTGCTCAACACGGTCCGCCGCGTGGCGGTGTGCGCCAACAAGGCCTCCAACCACATCAAGTTCGACCTCAAGAACGGCCAGATCGAGATCACGGCCCAGGACCTGGGCTTCGCCCTGGCGGCTTACGAGAAGCTCGAATGCGACTACAACGGCGGCGAGCTGAGCATCGGCTTCAAGTCCTCCTTCCTCATCGAGATCCTCTCCAACATGACCTGCGGCACCGTGGTGATGAAGTTCGCCGACCCGCGCCGCGCCGCGCTGATCGTCCCGGCCGAGGAGGAAGAAGAGAGCGAGAAGATCTGCGGCATCCTGATGCCGATCATGGTTTCCTAAGCCTATG